>NZ_JAJNOQ010000003.1:0-367254 GCF_021044775.1 Paraeggerthella hominis | reverse complement strand
CCGTTCGACTTGCATGTGTTAGGCACGCCGCCAGCGTTCATCCTGAGCCAGGATCAAACTCTCCGTTTAAAAGAGTGCGGCATCGCTGCCGCGTTCGATCTTGGTTTCCCGCCGCCCGCTCCCCCGAGGGGTCCGCGGCCGGCCGGGGTCCGTCTCATGCGGATCCGTTCACTTGGCTTTTTTCTCGCTTGTTCTGCTTCTCAGTATCCGGTTTTCAAGGTTCTCCGCTTCAAGCCGAAGCCCGAAGCGCAAGGAGATATACTACCCGTGCCCCCGCCCGGCGTCAAGAACTTTTTTCGAAAAGTTTGGAAATTTGCTCAGCTGAAGCTATTCCGAATCACCGCTATGCACTCCCACCAGGTCGAACGGCGGAATAAAGCTGTCTTCGGCAGCGCCCCCCTCTTGCCAAAAGTAATCCTCGATGCCAAGAGCATCTGCGAAATCAAGGAGAAGCTCGTATTCGCGGTCGGGAACGCGGTGCGCCAATTCCGGGCATCTGTCCAAACATGCCGCCGCCCGTGCATCGCCCGAAGCGGCCGCTTCGGGCAAAACCGGCGTGTACTGATTCATGAGCGACAGCAACACGCTGTCCGCGAAGCGCTCGCGGATCAAGCGCACGACGCGCTTGGAATCTTCCAACGCGCCCGGCAGCATAAGGTGGCGCACCACCACGCCGCCGATAAGGCGACGCTCGCCGTCCACCTCGTCGAACCGAGGAGGACCGGCTTCTTCCACCATGGCCTCGAGCGCAGCAAGGGCGACGGCAGGGTAATCGGGGGCGTTCGAGTAGCGCGCGGCCAAGGCGGGATCGGCGTACTTGAAATCGGTCAGATACGCATCGACGACGCCTGCGTTCGCCCGCACGCTGCGAACCGTCTCGTACCCCGAGGTGTTCCATACGACCGGCACCGTCAGACCGAGGGCGCGCGCCTTTTCAACGGCCGCCCTCGCCTGCAAGGCGTACTGGGTCGGAGTGACGAAGTTCACGTTGAGCGCGCCCTGGCCTTCAAGCTCCAGGCATATATCCGCCAGGCGATCGACGCCGATAGGCGCGCCCGCGCCCCCTACGGCGATGACCGCGTTCTGGCAATACGAGCAACGCAGCGGGCAGCCGGCGAAGAACACGGTGCCGCTGCCCCGCGTCCCGCTGATGGGAGGTTCTTCCCAAAAATGCAGCGCAGCGCGCGCAACCATCAGCTTGTCGTCCGCCCCGCACGCGCCGCGCTTTCCCGCATAGCGGTTTGCGCCGCAGGCGCGCGGGCACAGGTCGCACGCGGCGGGAAGCATGATGTCGGTCATAGTGCTTTCCCCTATCGATCGACGAAACCGAATCTCGCGTCCGCCCTCGACATTGCAAGGCTTCGGCGATCCCGGACCGCCGAACCTTAGTTAGCCGAATATCCGGGATAGATCGAATACCCCGAATACGGGTCGTCCCCGGAATGATCGTGACCGCACCCGCAGCCGTCCTCGACGTCGTCGTACTCGGAAAACCCGAGGTCGTCCGAAGCGTCGCCGTACGTCTGCTCGGCGCGCGTCCAGTCAAGCCCCTCGGCCGCGCAGGCCGATTCGTCGCCGTACACCAACGACAGGGCGGAAGGCGCTTTCCCGGTTCCGCCGATGACGGCCAAAAGCTCCAGCAGGTGCAGGCATGCTTCGCCCTGGGGCAGTATCAGGTCCACGTCATCGGCGGCCGTCAAAGCAGCCGACAGTTCGGACATGAGCATCTCCACCGTATAGGTGCCCGCAAAGCTGCCGGTCTCGACCGCCGCAAGAACCTGCTCGGCAACCGGCGTTGCAGCGCCCACGCGTCCGACCCCGCGACCGGGAACCGCCGACGAACGCCGAACGACGCGGTACAGAGCATCCGCCTCGATGGCGGAAATAACCTGAGCCGTGGTCTGCAGCGTGTACGCCGCGCGCGCAAGCTGCGCCGACCCCGGGCCGCCCGTATCCTGCACATCCCCTGCAAGGGCCTCCACCACGGGAAGCGCTCGCTGCACGGCGTCCTCCTCGCCTCCCACGAGGCACGCAAGGTTGTCCTTCTTGGCGAACGCATCGGGAAGAGACAGGTCGAGCACGATAAGCGGGGCTTCCACGGAAACCAAATCGCTTACCACGGCCACCGCGTTAAGCTCGCGCGCGAAGCTCGGAGTGGACGAAGACAGGTCGATCAGCAGGGTGCCCGGGCAAGCCGACTGGATCAAGCCTCTTTCGTCGAAGTACGCATCCTCCAAGGCGGTCTGCGTCGTGTAGTACGTGATCACCGTATCGGCTTCGGCGACGCTCTCCGCGCGGCTGCATCCTGCAGCCTCCATGCGCGCCTCCACCATGGCGCCCACCGTCTGGTCCCCTACAAACGCATACGTGCTCTCCATTGAAATCCTCACTCCCCGCCCTTTACCTTCTTCGCGATGCGGTCCGCCACGGACAGCTCCTCGCGCTTGTCGTTTCCCCAGAACACCACTGCGATCATGCCGGGCCCCACATGGCTTCCGATGACCGGCCCGATACTGCTCTCCAGAAACAGGATGCTGTCGTCTTCCTTCGCGAGCGCGTCTTTCAGTCGCGCCGCATCCTTCGGGCAATCGGCATTGCCGATGACCACGAAACGACCCGGCCGGGAATCGGCTTTGCGCTTGTGGTAGTAATCGGCCAGCTGCTTGATTCCCTTCTTCCGTCCGCGCGCCACGCCCGACAAGGACAGCTTGCCGTCGCAGGTGATGGTGAGCAGCGGCTTCACATCAAGCTTGGAACCGGCGTACGCAACCGAACCGGGGATGCGCCCGCCCCGGCGAAGGGATTCCAGGTCGTCCACCATGAACTCGGCGTCCACGAAAAAGCGCGCTTCTTCGGCCCAAAGCGCCAGCTCGTGCGCCGTGAGCCCATTGTCGCGCTGACGCAGCGCCTCGTGCACGAGAAGCGCCTCGGCGATCGAAGCCAAACGCGTATCGACCAGGTACAGCTCGGCCTCGGGATGCTCGGCCATCAACTGCTCGTGGACAAGGGCGGCGGCATCGTAGCTGCCCGACAGGCCGCTTGAAAAGCTCAGGTACACCGTGGGCACGCCGCTTTCGATAGCGCGCGTGAACGCGTCGCGAAACACCGGCACGGGAACCTGCGCCGTGGTCGGCTCGTCGCCGTCGCGCATAGCCTGGTAGAAATCGTACGCCGACGACGTCTGGTACAGATCGTCCGCATGCTCCCCGTCGCGCATGACGTAGGGGAACTTAATCAACTCGACGCCTTCCCGATCGACCACCTCGAAGGGCAGGTCGCAACAGGAGTCGATAATAAGGTTGCATTGATGCTGCATAGTAATATGTCTCGCTTCCTTCGCTGTTGAGCGATTTGGACGATGGTTCGTTCGGGCGTTACGACGAAACGACGCGCGTGCGAACCGTAGCCGTCAGCTTTCCGGCTACGGGCGCGGCGCATTCGTACGCCAGTCCGACGGCGGGTCCCACATGCAACCCGATGACGGGGCTCACCGGCAGCACGTCCACCGCGCGGCCGACAAGCGGGTCGATGACTTCGCGCGCCCATTCGACCGCCGGAGCCTTGTCGCCTATGTAATGGACGACCACGTTCTTCAAGCCGCGCTCCTCGACGTCTTGCTTGAACGTCGACACGATCCTTTCGAGGGCCTTCTTGCGCGTGCGGACCTTCGCAAGCGTAGTGGCGGACCCATCGGTTACCGTCAAGACGGGAGCAAGCTGGATCAGATTCCCCAAAAGAGCCGCCGCGTTGCCGATGCGGCCTCCTTTCTGCAGAAACGTCAAGGTCTCCGGCGTGAACAGAAAGCGCGTGGACTCGATGCCGGAAAGAGCGGCGGCGGCGCATCCCGCCAGGTCTTCGCCCGCATCGCGTGCGGCAACGGCATCGAGCACGGGCCACGCCTCGTCGAACCCGCACGATGCGGAGTCGATCATGACGTAGGAGAAATGGATGTTGCGCGCCTTCACGGCCCGCGCGGCGCGCACGGCCCCTTCGTACGTGCCCGACAAACCGGTGGAGATGAATATCCCCAGCACGTCGTCGCCATCGAGCGCCGCCTCTTCGAACGCCCGCTCGAGCGTCAGCTGAGAGGGCTGGCTCGAGGTGGGGATATCGTCGACCATATCGTAGATACCTGCATAGAACTCGTCGAGATCCATCGTCGCGTCGGCGTACTCTACGCCCGCACGGTTCACGAAAAGCGTGATCACCTCGACGCCCGCAGCTTTCGCCATGTCGGCGGGAATGGAGGCCACCGAATCGGTCAGTATCTTGATCATAGCTTCCTTCCTCGAGCTGGAACGGACGACGGCAAACGGGCTGGCGCCCGGCTTCCCTCTATCAAACTTACGCGATGCCCCGCAGCCGCACAACCAAATCGCGACGGCGCTCAAAAAGACCATATTCGAGGCCAACGGGATACGTATGCGCATGCAGCATGCGCTTCTGGCTCTCATCGAGCGTAGCAAGCCCCGCGCGAGCCCGCTCGCGCGCCGCCAAAGCAGAGCGGAACTCGGGAGCGAGCACCGTTTCGCCAGCACGCGCCAACGGCTTGAGCAGCGTCTCGAAGCACAAGCCCGCGAGGTTTTTCTGTCGCAGGTCATCCGACGGATCCACGATGACCTCGCGCACGCCGACGCCCGCGTTCACGTCGAACACCATATCGCCGGCCAGCCGACCGCCGTCGCAGTAGAAGTAGCGCCGCACGTCCAAAACGCCCGGCGTGGTCAGCTTCGCCGCCGACTCGGATATCTTGATGCGATCCGTCCATGCCGCGTCGCCCGGCGCGCGCGTTGCGGACAGCTTGTAGACGCCGCCCAAGGTGGGCTGGTCGTACGCGCAGGCAAGTTTCGTGCCCACGCCCCATGAGCTCACCCGAGCGCCTTCGTCGCGAATGGACTGGATGGCGTATTCGTCCAAATCGTTCGACAAGACGATGCCGCAGTCGCTCAAACCCGCCTCGTCAAGCATGCGTCGAGCCATCTTCGCAAGCCACGACAAGTCGCCCGAATCGATGCGAATGCCGCTCAAGCGCTCGCCGCGATCGCGCATCTCAAGACCAACCGTAATGGCGTTTTCAATCCCCTGCTCGACATCGTAGGTGTCGACCAGAAGCACGCAGTTCTTCGGAAACGCCTCGGCATAGGCGCGGAAAGCCGTGAGCTCGTCGGGAAACGACATGACCCACGAATGGGCATGCGTCCCCGAAACCGGCAGGTCGAACAGCTTGCCCGCCAGCACGTTCGACGTAGACGCGCATCCGCCCACCACGGCGGCGCGGCTAGCCCACAGGCCGCCGCCCGCGCCCTGCGCACGGCGCAAGCCGAACTCGGCCACGGGGCTTTGAGCGGCCAGGCACACGCGCGCGGCCTTCGTTGCGATAAGCGTCTGGAAGTTCACGCAGTTGAGCAGCGCGGTCTCCACCAACTGGCAATCCATGATAGGCCCGACCACGCGCACGATGGGCTCATGGGGAAACACGATGGTTCCTTCGGGCACCGCGTCGATGTCGACGTTGAGCCTGAAGGTTCTCAGGTAGTCGAGAAACTCCGGCTTGAACAACGACCCGCCGCCCGGAGCATCGAGCGAGGCCAGATACGCGACATCGTCGTCCGTGAACTCGAACGTATCGACCAGGTCCGCCAGCTGCGCCAGGCCGCATGCCACGGCATAGCCGCCCTTGAACGGGTAATCGCGAAAATACATGTGAAAGCAAGCCTGCGTGTCGCCCTGGCCCGTTTCCCAATACCCCTGAGCCATGGTCAACTGGTACAGATCGGTCAGAAGCTCGTAATCGATCCTCATGAGATCTTGCCCCTCCTAGCTGTTGCTGGCGTTGTCCGCAGAACCGTTCGATCCGCCCGACGAGCCGTCGCCTCCCGACCGGTGGCTGCGACGACGCGCGCGGCGATGCCCGCCTTCTCCTGCCGGTTTGCCCTGGTCGCTTGTGTTACGATCCGGACGAGGAGCACCGCCCTGCTTCTGCGGAGACTTCTGCTGGGGCTTCTGCTGACGCAAGCCCGACGACTTCTGGCCGGGACGCGGCCCCTGCTTCTTGGCGTCGCCGGCGCGCGCCGGCTGCTTGGCCTCGCCCGAACGTGGCTGCTGCTTCTTGGCATCGGACGTGCGGGGCTGCTGCTTCTTGGAGCCGCCCTGCTTCTTCTGGCCTTGACCCGGCTGCTGCGACTTCTGCTGGCTGCCCTGGCTCTGGCGGCGCTTGGGGGCTTCGGCCGCCTCGGCGGCGCCCGCTTCTCCCCCGACCTTCGTCGAACGACGACGGCGCGGCTTGCGGCCCGAAGGCGAACCGGACTCGGAAACCTTGTTCGAGCCGCCACGACCCCCGCCGTTGCGCCCCTGCTGCTTGCCGTTTCCGTTCGACCCGCCGCGCGCGGGCTTCTGCCCACCGCGTCCGGTTCGACGCACGGCGGAAGGATCGGCCAGCTTGTCCGAGCCCGTCAGCTGCGAGGTTGCGAACACCGTGGACTCCCCGGCAACCCCGATAGCCGCCTGGGCCGTCGCGTTCTCCCAAGCCTCCGAGCCCACCACCTTCGGGCGCTGCACGCCTTCCTCGGGCGGATCGAAATCAGCCAGGGGCACCTTCACGGGCTTCTCGCCGTCGACCTTGAGCGTCACCACTTCGCGCGGCACGTCCAGATCGATCACCTTGGCCGTGCCGATAGGGGTTTCCACCTGAGAATTCTGCTTGGGCGCGCGGCTCTTGAAATCCTTGTAGGCATCGAATTCGTAGCGCAGGCAGCACATAAGGCGGCCGCACACGCCCGAGATCTTCTGCGGGTTGAGGGAAAGATCCTGCTCTTTCGCCATGCGGATGGACACGGGGCAGAACTCGCCGCCCAAGCGCTTGCAGCACAGCTCCTGGCCGCAATGGCCCAGCCCTCCCACCATGCGGGCTTCGTCGCGCACGCCGATCTGGCGCATGTCGATGCGCACATGGAAGTACGAGGCCAGCTTTCGCACCAGCTCGCGAAAGTCCACGCGCTCCTCCGCCTCGAAGTAGAAGATGGCTTTGTCGCCGTCGAACAGGTACTCCACCGAAACGGGGTGCATGTCGGCGCTTGCCTCGGCGGCCATCTCCTTGAACACGGGAAGGGCCTCGGCGCTCTTGCGCTCCATGGCGGCCGCTTGAGCCTCGTCCTCGGGCGAAGCGATGCGCTTCACCGGCTTGAGTGGGCTTTTCAGCTTCTTCACCTGAGCTTCGTCAGCCTCGAACACATCGCCCGAAGCCCGGCCGAACTCGATTCCGCGCGCGGTGGACACCACCACGCCGTCGCCGGTGCGCACGTCGAGGTCCCCGGCGTCGAACCAGAGCGTTTTGGGATTGTAGTACAGGTTAACAGGCGCTATGCGAACCATGGCGCACCTCTCTATCTTATCCGGGTCGACGCGCCCGAAGCATGGGGCGCGCGACCGTACAGCGTGTCACGAATTTCGAACAGCATCGCGTCGATGCACGTCTCGGGAGATACATTATACGAGATAGCCTCGTCGCAGCGACGCACGCACGCCAACGCCGCGGCAGCACGCGCCTCGTCGGTGACCGCCGCCGTTTCGGCGATGGACTCGCGCACGTCCACGTTTATGACGAGCTCCGGCGTTTCCGCGCACACGGCCACGACGTCGCGCAGCCACGAGCGCACGACGGCGGTCAGATGCCGCAGCGACTCGAAGGTCTTCGCCGTCAGCTGGCGCTTGTTGCGCGCCTCGATTTGACGGATGGCCGACTTCGCCAGGAAATCGGCGTTCTCGGCCAGCTCCTGCTCCTGTTCGGCCCGCGCCACGTCGAGCGGCGCCTTGACCAGCACCACCAACTCGCTTGCGAACCCGATGACGTCCCAATCGTCCGCTTTGCGCAGGCAGCCGACCACTTCGAGCACGCGTCGGCGAAAGCCCAAGCGCTCGTTGGACTTGAGGAATTCCACGGCGCGCGTGATGGACCCGTTGCATGCTTCGAGCGCCATGCGGGCCTGTTCGAGCGAGGCGCCCGAATTCTGCACGATGATGCCGGCGGCTTCGCTGGCCGGGATGGTGCGAAACGGCACCACCTGGCAACGCGAGAGAATGGTGGGCAGCACGCTTTCGCGCGTACGGCCGAGCAGGATGAGCACGACATCCGACGGAGGCTCTTCGAGCGTCTTGAGAAACGCGTTCGCCGCCTGCACGCCCAGAAGGTCCACGCGATCGAGGATGTATATCTTCTTCTTGGCCTGAATGGGAGCGAACGACGTGTCGGAAACGATGTCGCGAATCTGCTCCACCAAGTACCCGCTGGCACCTTCCGGCGCGAAATAGCGCACGTCAGGATGCTTTTTGCGCATGATGCACCGACACGCGTCGCATGCGCCGCAGTTGCCGCCGCGCGGGCCTTGCGGACCCTTCGGGCACAGAACCGCCTGGGCGAACGCGTAGGCCGCAAGCGTCTTGTTCGACCCAGCCGGACCCGTGAACAGGTACGCATGGCTCACTTTGTCCTGAGATACCGTGGCGCGCAAGAACTCGCGCACCTTCGGCTGCCCCAGTATGTTCTCGAACGCGTCGGCCACGGATCAGACCCCCTGCGACGCGCCCGGCGCGCTTTCAGCGGACGATCGCAGCCCCGCGCGACCGACCTGGCTACGCTTCACGTCCAGGCGATCGAAAAACGCAGGGTCGCGCTGCTCGACGTCGGCCATCCAGGGAAACAAGTCCTTCAACTGCGAGAACACAGCCGAAGCGGTACGCGACTTGCGATCGGCCGAGGTCACTACGCGAACACGATCGGGATCGCGTCGCGCGATGTCCATAAACGCCTCGTTCACGCGCGCGTGGAACTCTTCGCCCGCGCGCTCAAGGCGATCGGCGCCGCGATGCGTCGCGCGCGCAAGGCCCGTGCGCGCCGTGCCGCCCGTGGCCATGAGGATGGTCCGGTCGGGCCGCAGCCCTTGGCAGGCAAAAGCGTTCGCCCCGTCCACGAATTCGCGCGAAAGCCCGCGACCGTATGCCTGGTAGGCAACCGTGGAATCCGTGAACCGGTCGCACAGCACCACCACGCCGCGCGCAAGCGCAGGCGCGATAACCTGCTTCACCAGCTGGGCGCGCGCGGCTTCGTAGATCAGCAGCTCGGCCTCGTCGGTCATGGCGACGTTGCGCGGGTCGAGCACCACGGCACGCAGTTGCTCGCCGATGTCGGTGCCGCCGGGCTCGCGCAGGCACAGCACTTCGCGACCGTGCGCGCGCAGCGCTTCTGCTAGAAAACGAATGTGGGTGGTCTTGCCGGCGCCTTCGCCCCCCTCGAACGTTATGAAGATGCCCCGCGGGGCAAGATCTTGCGTTTCGGGCATGCCGCTAATCCTCCACGCAGTCCTTGACCGCCTTCGCCACGCACTCCACTGCGCGCGGGTCGAACGGCTCAGGCATGATGAAGTCCTCGCACAGCTCCTCGTCGGACACGAGCCCGGCCAGCGCTTCGGCAGCCGCCAGCTTCATGGCCTCGGTGATGCGCGTCGCGCGTCCCTCGAGCGCGCCCTTGAAGATGCCGGGGAACGCCACCACGTTGTTGATCTGGTTCGGGAAATCGGAGCGGCCGGTGCCCACGACGCGCGCGCCGGCGGCCTTGGCCACGTCCGGGTAGATCTCAGGATCGGGATTGGCCATGGCGAACAGGATGGCGTCGTCGTTCATGGAGCGAACCATGTCGGCGCTGACCAGGTTCGGCGCGGACACGCCCACGAACACGTCGGCGCCTGCCAAGGCGTCGGCCAGCGAGCCTTCGGCGTCGGACAGGTTCGTTACTTCCAGCATGGCGCGCTGGGCCTCGTTGATGCCCTGGGACTTCGAGCAGATGATGCCGCAACGGTCGACCAGCGTCAGATGGCGGAACCCGTAGCTCAAAAGCAGCTTCGCGATGGCGATGCCCGCTGACCCCGCGCCGTTGACCACCACGCGGCAGTCCTGCTTGCGCTTGCCGGTCAAGCGCAGCGCATTGATGACGCCCGACAGCACCACGATGGCGGTGCCGTGCTGGTCGTCGTGAAACACCGGGATGTCGAGCGCCTCGATCAGGCGCTGCTCGATCTCGAAGCAGCGCGGAGCTGCAATGTCTTCCAGGTTGATGCCGCCGAACGACGGGGCCAGGCGCACCACGGTCTCGACGATCTCGTCGGTGTCCTGCGTGTCCAGGCACAACGGCACCGCGTTCACGCCGCCGAACGCCTTGAACAGCGCGCACTTTCCCTCCATGACCGGCATGGCCGCCAAAGGCCCGATGTTGCCCAGACCCAAGACGGCGCTGCCATCGCTGACCACGGCGACGGTGTTCGCCTTCATCGTGTATTCGTACGCGGCCTGCGGATCCTCCGCGATCTTGCGGCACGGCTCCGCTACGCCCGGCGTGTAGGCCAGCGACAGGGCCTCGCGCGTTGCGATGTCCATCTTCGGGACGGTATCAAGCTTGCCGCGCCATTCCTTGTGCAAGCGCAGCGATTCTTCGTTCAAGTTCATGCTCTATCCTTCGGCTGATTTCGGCGATCGCGAACAATTATATACCTTCGCGCGCCGGGAGGGGCGGCCCCGCGCTGCCGGAGGCGCTTTCTTGGGCCGCGCTGATGCAAAAAACACATGCGCGCCCGAAACGAGGCCCGGCGGCATGCGGCGGCGCGGGCATGCCGGCAGCATCGACCGTCCGGGGGAAGCCGGCGCCCGAAGACGAGCGGCGCGGCCGCGCCGCGCCTCCGTGGTAGAATAGCCCGAACCCCAAGCGAAGGAGAACCGCCTATGACGCACCCGCAACGAAAGCCGGGGCCGACCGCTGAAGCGATGGCCGACGCCGTCTACCAAAGCATCGTCGAATGCGCTGTGACGCTGCGCGAAGACGTTCGAGCCGGCATCGAGCGCGCGAGAGAAACGGAACGCGAGCCGCGCGCGCGGGCAGTGCTGGGCCAAGTGCTCGAAAACGCACGCATCGCGCAGCAGGACGGCGTGCCGATCTGCCAGGACACGGGCACGGTCTGGGTCAGCCTGGAGGTCGGCGAAGACCTCATGCTGCCCGGAAACGCGCTTTCGCTGGTGAACGACGCCGTCGCGCGAGCCTACGCGGACGCGCGCCTGCGCATGAGCGTGGTGCGCGACGCCCTGACCGACCGAACCAACACGTCCGACAACACTCCGGCGTTCACGGAAGTCAGCTTCCGTCCCGGAAAGGGCGCCACCCTGCACGTGATGCTGAAAGGCGGCGGGTCGGACAACGCCTCCCGCGTGGTCATGCTGGCTCCGGGAGCCGGAGCCGAAGGCGTGCGCCGAACGATTCTCGAATGCGTGCGCGAGAAGGCCGCGAACGCGTGCCCCCCGCTCATCGTCGGCGTAGGCGTAGGCGGCACGTTCGACAAGGTGGCGGGCCTGGCGAAGCACGCGCTGCTCAGGCCGATCGGAAGCCCGGCGGCCACGCCCGAAACGGCCCGGTTCGAAGACGAGCTGTTGCGCGCCGTGAACGCAACCGGCATAGGGCCCGCAGCCCTTGGCGGATCGACCACCGCCTTGGCCGTGCACGTGGAAACGGCGCCCTGCCACATCGCCGCGCTGCCCGTAGCCGTGAACATGGGCTGCTGCGCCATGCGAACCGCATCCGTCGAGCTGATTTCCTGGAGTGATGAACGATGAACGAGCTTTCACGTTGCGAATCCGACGCCCCTGCGGACCAAAGCGAGCCGAGCGCCGTCCATCTGACGTTGCCCCTTGATCGCGAGCAAGTCGGCCGCCTGAAGGCTGGGCAGGAAGTGCGCCTCTCAGGACCCGTCTACACCATGCGCGACGCCGGGCATGCGCGCGCACTCGAAGCGCTGCGCGCGGACGGGCGCCTGCCGTACGACCTAGAAGGGCAGACGCTGTTCTACGCCGGTCCCACCCCTGCCGCCGCGGGCAGGCCCCTTGGGTCGGTGGGTCCCACCACGGCGAGCCGCATGGACTTCGCCACGCCCGCGCTCATGGATGCGGGCGTGATCGCGTGCATCGGGAAGGGAAAGCGCGCAGCCGACGTCATCGACGCTTGCGTGCGCAACGGCAGCGCGTACTTTGCGGCAGTCGGCGGCATCGCCGCGCTGCTGGCCACCCACGTGGTCGCAAGCGAGACGATAGCCTGGGAAGACCTGGGGACCGAGGCGCTGCGCCGCCTGACGCTGCAAGACTTCCCCTGCTTCGTGGCGGTGGACGCCCAGGGAACCGACCTGTACCGCGCCATCGAGAACGCGCAAGCGTAGCCTGCAACGCACCGGACCGGCGCGTTGCGACACGAGCGAGCGGAAGCCGAGCAGCCGTCATCCACGTCGAAGGGCCCCGTCATGCGGGGCCCTTCGACGTTAGGATCGGTCGTTCGCGATCACGCTATTTCTTTGCAGCCGGCTTCTTCGCCGGAGGCTTCTTGGCACTGCTTTTCGCAGGCGCCTTCTTGGCGGGAGCCTTGCCCTTGGCGCCCTTCGCCTCGTCCTGCTCCTTGCCCGGACAATCGAAGTTCGGGCACAGCTTCCAGGGGCCGCGGTTCGTGGTGACGATGACCATCGGCGCGCCGCAGTGCTCGCACACCTCGTCGGTGGCGGCAAGGGCGCCGTACTGGGGCAGCGGGTAGCCCGTGCCGCAATCGTCGTAGTTCTCGCAGCGGATGAAGCGCTTCAAGGTGCGGGGGTTCTTCTGCGCGATCAGCTTCGCGGCGATGCCCTTCTCCTTGCAGGCCGGGCACTCGCCCACCACCACGTCGGGTTCTTTGTTGGTGGAGCAATGCGGATCGATGCAGATGGTACGCGGCTTCGAGCGAAACGCCGTCACCTTCACTTGAGGCATGCCGCAGGTCGGGCACGGCTCGGGCACAGCCTCCACCTTGCCCTTCGGCAAGGGGTAGGTCACGTCGCAATCGGGCCAGCCAGCGCAGCCGATGAACATGCTGCGCGTCTTCTGCGACGCGCGCAGCTGCAGGTCCTTGCCGCATTTCGGGCACGGCCCCACGTACGCGTCGGCGGCCACGGCGTCGGCTAGGGCATCTTTAACCTCCTCCGAATGCGGCAGCAAGCTGGCCAGCTGCTCGGCCAGAAGGTTGCGGCTCGTGGTGACCACGTCGGTCTTCGTGGTGCGTCCTTCGGCGATGCGGTCCATCTCCTCTTCCAGCTCGGCCGTCATCTCGGGGTGCGTGATGTGCGGGGCGAACTTGTCGAGCGCGTCGCATACGGCCATGCCCAGCTGGCTGGGTTCGATGGGGTCGTTCTGGATGTACTTCACCGTGTACAGGCGCTCGATGATGGCGTGGCGCGTGGACTTCGTGCCCAGGCCCAGCTTCTCCATCTCCTGGATGAGCTTGCCTTGGCTGTAGCGCGCGGGCGGCTCGGTCTGCTTCTTCGTGCAGGTGGCACCGCCGAACGCGATCGCCTGCCCCTCGGAAAGGACGGGCAGCTGCTCGTCCTTCTTCAGCCCGTAGGGGTAGATCGCGCGGAACCCGGGCTTCACCAGCACGTCGCCCTTCGCAACGAACGGCTCGGCGTTCACGTCGAGCGTGACCTTCGTGCCCTCCACCACGGCAGGTTCGGACAGCGTGGCCAGGAACCGGCGCGCGATCAGGTTGTACAGCTTGTAGTCGGCGGGCGCCAGATCGTCGGGAGTGGCTTTTGCCGTGGGGTAGATAGGCGGGTGGTCCGTCGTCTCCTTCTTGCCGCGCGTAGCCGTGAGCTGGTCTTTCGCCAACAGCTCTTTGCAATACGGCGCGTAAGCCGGATTCCCGGAAATAGCCTTCACGGTTTCCGCCAAATCGAGCGAAGACGGGTACACCGTGTTGTCGACGCGCGGATAGGATATGTAGCCGTCCATGTACAGGCTCTCGGCGATGCGCATCGTGCGCGCAGGGCTCAGGCCTTCGGCGGACGCCGCCGCCATGAGCGACGTGGTGTTGAACGGAGCCGGCGGCTGCACCGTGCGCTTGCGCTTCTCGATCGAGGCCACCGTGGCGCTTGCCGCGCCGTCGACGTGAGCCATGACGGCGTTGGCCTCGGCTTCGCTCTTGAAGCGCGCGGTGGCATGCGGTGCCTCGAACGCGTCGGGCTCGGCCCCGAACGCGCCTCGGATCACCCAGTAGTCCTCGGGAACGAACGCAAGGCGCTCGCGCTCCTTCGCCACGATGAGCGCGAGCGTGGGCGTTTGCACGCGACCGGACGAGCGCACGTTGCCGTACCCTGCGAATTTGACGAGCGTCAGGTAGCGCGTGAGCACCGCGCCCCAGATAAGGTCGATGTCCTGGCGCGACGCGCCGGCGCTCGCCAGGTTCACGTCAAGCTCGACCAGGTTGTCGAACGCATGCGTGATCTCCTCTTTCGTGAACGCCGAATACCGCGCGCGCGACACGGGCGCGGTCGGGTTCACCTCTTGCATGCAGCTGAGGGCGTCGCTCCCGATCAGTTCGCCCTCTCGGTCGAAGTCGGTTGCGATCACGATGGAGTCGGCCTTTTTCGCTAGGTTCTTCAAGGAGCGGATGATCTCTTTTTCCTTGGGGAGCTTCTTGATGGGCGCGTACACCAAGTACGGAAGCGCATCCATCTTCCACGCCTTCAGCTCCACGCCGTCCTCGGTGAAGGGCTTCTTCTTTTTGAAAGGGGGCTTCGCAAGCGTGTCGGGCAGGTCCGCGGGAAACGTCTCCCCCTCCTCGGTGACGCCTTGCCAGCCGCCGCGCTTCTTGTACACCATGGCGGGAGTGAAATCGGGCTCCAGGATGTGGCCGCGCAGGCCGATGGTCACCCATTCCTCGCCTTCGACGTCGAATCGGTACACCGGCGTGGAGTACACCTTGTCCGCCTTCGGTTTCTTCACGCCGAGCAAATCGGCGATCTTCTGAGCCGCGTCGTTCTTCTCGGTTACCACCAGCTTCACGCGGTTCCCTCCTGTCTAACCAGCCGCCTTGGCGGCCTCGCATCGTTCACACGGTTGCCCCACCTATTTATTAACGTGTGCGGGGATGAAAACGCGCAAAAGCGCGCTTGCGACGCGCCGTCCGCGACGCAATAGACGCTAGCATACACGATTTTGAGCGAAGGGAGGAGAACTTTACCCAAGCCGAAACGAACCCGACGCCCTTCGCGCGGGCACTGGCCCGCTGTGCGGCAGGCGTCGCACGGCGCGCGCTTCGCGGCCGAAGGGCCAGTTCCGGAAATCGAGTGGGGATTTCGTCCCCAGGCTCTGAAGATGGCGCGGACGTTTCATGAAGCGATCGATTCTCGTATAGGCTATGGTTCGGGATGGCCGCCGAACAGCCCAACAGCCGTTCTCCATCCGATCCAGAAAACGCACCACCGGCGGCGCCCTCGTAGCCCGAGCTCGAAAGGAGACACCTTCGATGAAGAAAGTTCTCGGCGTATTCCTAGGACTCATCGCCCTGCTCATAGCCGGCTCGGTCGCCCTGCTCATGGCGCCTTCCCCAAGCGGAGGCTCTGCCTCAGATCCGGTCTCATCGCTGGTCAGCGACGTGAAGAACAATGCCGCGAACGCGGCCATCGACGCATCGGGCATCAAGTCGAACGTGCAAGACGCCCTTGCCGCGAACAGCGAGGCCATCGCCAACGCAACCGGTTTGAGCACGGCGCAGGTGGAAGAAGCCGTGGCCAGCTTGAACATCGACAGCTGGAAAGCTTCCTCTTTGCCCGCAGAGGCGTCGCCGACGGGTTCGTTCAGCGGCACGTACGGCGGAGTGGAAGCGTCGGTCACCACGTACGACAACCCCGGCTACGTGACCGTGGAAGCCTACGGGCAGCGCATCACGCTGACGGTTCCCGAAAGCGCCCAGCAGTACCTGCCCCTGCTAGGATCCCTGCAGTAGAAGGCCCTACGGCGCCAAAGCGACACGGCCGGAACTCGCGCCCCGGCCGTGTCGGCGTGTCTGGAACCCGCCCCGAAGCGCAAAGACGCTACGCGGTGCGAGCCTGCTTGATCTTTCGCTGGTACGCACGCACGATCTGGGACAGCGTGAAGCACACCACGAAGTACACCAGAGCCATGATGCCGAAGATGGCGAAGATCTGAGCCGTGGAGTTGTAGCTGTTCATGAGGATCATGCCGCGGCCCATGAGCTCTTGCAGAGCCATGGCGCCCCACAGGTAGCTCGTATCCTTGATGGTGGTCACGAATTGGGAAAGCAGCGCCGGAACCATGTTGCGCAGCGCCTGCGGCAAGATGATCAGCACATAGGTTTGCGCCCCGGAAAAGCCCTGGCTCTTCGCGGCCTCGTACTGCCCGAACGGCACGCTCGCCAAGCCGCCGCGCACGATCTCGGCCACGCTGGCGCTGGTGAACAGCGTGAAGGCCAGGACGGCTGCGCCGATGGGCGGCAGCTGCGCCACGAAGAACGTGAACATGATCCACAGCAGAAGCGGCGTGTTCTTGAACACCTCGATGTACACGGTCGCAACGCCGCGCAGCACGCGGCTCTTCGACGTGCGCATAACCGAGATGAGAGTTCCCAGCATTACCGAGCACGCGATGGCGAGCGCAGATATGAGCAGCGTCATCCCCAAACCCTGCAGGAGAAAGCGCATGTTCACCCACGTGAACAGAGCGGCGATATCGCTCATCGGTCCTCCTCCCGTCCTTCTTCATCGGTCGCACCCTTGCGCTCCGAACGCTCCGCCTCTTCGCGAGCGGCAGCGCGTCGCTGCTCCAAGCGGCGCAGGGCCCTCGAGCGACCGGTCCTCGTGTGCATGGCGCGTCGTGCGCACGCTTCGTCGCCTGCGCACGACGCGACGATCTCCTGCGCGATCTCCCGGCCGATGTCGTCTGCGATCTCAGCCGCTTGCTTTCCGGTGAACGCCTGCTCAAACGGCCCACGCGCGCCTTGCATCGCCCCGTCTGCGTCTTCGCCCAGCACGTGCAGCGGATGGCGCGGCGACGGAGCCACGCGAGCAGGCGCTATATCGACCGTGCCCAGCATGGTGTCGACTCCGCCGGCCATGGCGTCGGCAGCCGCACGACCCGTGATGTCGTGCGATCCCGGCGTGACTTCGAGCACGTCCTCGGACAGCTCTTCCGTCGCGTCCCCGGTAGCCACGTGCCGATGCGCGCGCGTCCGACGCTCCAGATACAGCGCCAAGCGCGACAACGGAAAACAGATGATGAAGTACAGGATGGCGGCAACCACGTAAGCGGGACCGTAGTAGCTGGTGGATCCCGCAAACGAGTTCGCGAAGTACATAAGCTCGCCACCCGCGATCAACGCGAGCACCGACGTGTTCTTCACAAGGTTGGCGGCCTGCACCGCCAAAGGCGGCATGATGATGCGAATCGCCTGCGGCAAAATGATCACGAACATGGTCTGCCAGTACGAGAACCCCTGGCTTTTCGCCGCCTCGAACTGGCCGCGATGGATGGAACCGATGCCCGAACGCACGACCTCTGAAATGTAGCCGCCATGATAGATGCCGATGGCCAGCACGCCGATCCAGAACGCCGCAAGCGACAATCCCAGAAGCGGGAATATAGCGTAGAACACGAACACCTGCAAAAGCAGGGGCACGTTCTGCACGACCTCCACGTACACGCGCGTGATCCAGCGAAACACCGGTATGCGGGACACGGACAGCACGCCGAACACCACGCCCAGAACCAGTGCGATAAGCAGCGCGAGCACGGAAATGCCAACGGTCATGCCGAATGCGGACAAGATGTCGGGCCAACGCTGGAAAAGCGCCTCCCACTTGAACGGAGCGAAGATATCAAGCATGCGATCCGCCCCCTTGCGCAGCCGCGACGCCGCCTGAAACCCCGTCTTCGGAAAGGCCCCAGCGCGCATACAGCTCGTCAAGCGTGCCGTCGGCCTGCATGGCGGCGATAGCGTCGTCCACCTGCGCCGCCAGCTCGACGTTCGACTTCTTCGTGGCCACGCCGTACTCCTGCGGAGCGAACTGCGTGGTAAGCAGCATGGTCGAGTCGTCCACATAGCCGTTCAGGATCGACCGGTCTACCGAAAACGCATCAACGCGCCCCGTGACCAGCGCTATCTTGATTTCGGGATAGGTGGAGTACTCCGCGAAGCGCATGTGGATACCAATCTCGTCGCCGGCCTGCGCAAGCTTTTCGCGAGTCGTGGCGGAAAGCGCCACGCCCACCGTCTTGCCGTCAAGCCCGGCAAGATCGGCGATGCCCGAGGACTTCTTCACCAGCACGCCGATATGGTCGGTGTAGTACGGACGCGAGAAATTGTAGCTTTTCTTGCGCGTCTCGGTGATGGTGAACGTAGCCAACGTGGCGTCGAGCGTGCCGTTGTCGAGCATTGCCCCGCGCGTGGTCACGTTCACGCCGGTCACCTGCAACGCGTCGGGGCTGCCCTTGATGCGACGCGCCAATTCGCGCGCGATGTCCACTTCCATGCCCTCGATGGTGCCCGTTTCAGGATTCTGGAAGCCGAACGAGGGCACGTCGATTTTGGTGCCCACGCGCAGCACGTCCGCGCCGGACGCGCACCCGGCAAGCGAGCCCGCCGCCCCGCACAGCGCGATCGACCCTACCCCCAGGGCGGATGCGCGCAAGAATGTCCGTCTTGTGATCACGATGCGCCTCACAAGATCTTGGACAAGAAGCTCTTGATGCGCTCGTTGTCCGTTTCGTCGAAGATGTACCGAGGACTGCCCTGCTCGACCACCAGGCCGTTTTCCATGAACACGACCTTGTCGGCCGCTTCGCGCGCCAAGCCCATCTCATGGGTGACCATGACGATGGTCATGTTCGTTTCCGCCAGGGACTTGATGACGTCGAGCACTTCCTGCACCATTTCGGGATCGAGCGCGCTCGTCGGCTCGTCGAGCAGCATGATCTTGGGATGCATGTTGAGAGCGCGCGCGATGGCCACGCGCTGTTGCTGGCCGCCCGACAGCTGATCGGGGTACTTGTCCACCTTGTCGATCAACCCCACGCGCTCCAAATAGGCGCGCGCCGTTTTCTCGGCCTCGGCCTTCGGCACCTTGAGCACCTTGATGGGCGCCAACGTGACGTTCTCCAGCACGGTTTTATGGGGATACAGGTTGTAGCTTTGGAACACCATGGCCACGTCGCGCGCGAGCGCCCGGCTGTTCACCTTGCGATCGCCCAGGTTCATGCCCTCGACCACGATGGTCCCCGAATCGGGAACCTCCAACCCGTTGATGCACCGGATCAGCACGCTTTTGCCCGAACCCGACGGCCCGATGACGACGACCTTCTCGCCCTCAGCCACCTCGAGCGAAACTCCTTTGAGCGCCTCGACCGCGCCGAAGTTCTTCACGATGTTTTGAACTGAAATTGCGTTTTGCACGCCCCGCACCTACGCTTTCGCCCTGCGGGGGGCCGGACGCGAACGCGCCTTGCACCCTCCATCGATGATCTGAATGCTTCGATGGTATCAAAGCGACCACGCCCCTGAGAGGAGAACAGGTTACGAAACCTTGACGGCTCGCTCGAAAGGTAAACGGCCGTGCAACCCGAGGCGAAACCCCGCCCCGACCCGCACCGCTTGCCGCTGCGAGCCCGCCAGCGAAGGGAATGCGACCGAGCGATTACTTTTAATCGTTACCTTTGCTATACTAATTCATCGTTTGAGGAAACGGCGCAACCGAATCGGGCGAGGAGCCGGTGCATGAAAAACATGCTTTCGCGTCTTGCAAGGACGTGGGCCGCCATCGCGACGGTCGCCATGATCGCGGCGTGCTCGCTGCCTGCAACCGCCATCGCGCACGACGGATCCGCCGACGCCGTATCCGACCACCGCATCATACGCGTAGGCTGGCCGATCCAGCCGGGATTGTCGGAATCGGACGGACACGGTTCCTATTCGGGCTACACCTACGACTACCTCGAGCAAGTGGCGCAGTACACCGGATGGAGCTATCAATTCGTCGAGGCCGAAGGAAGCATCAACGAGCAGCTCACCACCCTGTTGGCCATGATGGAAGCGGGCGAGATCGACATCATGGGAGCCATGGCGTACAACGATTCGCTGGCGCAGCAGTTCGATTACGCCACCAACTCGTACGGAGCGGCCACCTCTGCCCTGCTGGCCGCCAGCTCCAACGACAATCTGACCGAAACCAATATCTACCTGCAAGAAAAACTCCGCATCGCGTTCAACGGACCATCCCCTAAGTCCCATTCCGGCGCCCAGATGTTTTGCGACGCAAACGGCATCCAGATGGAAGCCGTCGAGTGCGACAGCATCCAAGCGCAGATAGACGCCGTGCTGTCGGGAAAAGCCGACGTGCTTACCGGCGTGGACATATCGCCCATCGAAGGCATGCACGTCGTGGCGTCCATGGCCTCCAATCCGTTTTACTTCGCCGCCTCGAAAGGCGAGAAAGACATCGTCGCGTCCCTCAACGAGGCCATCGTTCAAATCGACAGGGCCGAGCCGATGCTGCAGCACGACCTGTACGCGAAGCACTTCGACACGCACCAGGGATCGACCGGGCTTGCCAAGGACATGCGCGCGTTCGTTGCCCAAGCCGGCACGATCCGCGTCGGGTATCTGGCGGGCGCGGCGCCCGTCCAAGACGTCGACGAAAAAACCGGGCTGCCCGTGGGTGCCTCGAAAGCGGTGCTCGACTACATCGCCGAGTACACGGGGCTCTCCCTGGAGATCGTCCCCGTTACGGGCGAACTCAACTGGGACGAAGCTATCCAGGAGTTCGACCTGGACGCCATAGCCGGCATCGTGCACGACTTCCCCTTCGCCCACCAGCACAACCTGTCGCTGAGCACCCCGTACCTCTCGTCCTACCAATGGATCGTAACTCGCAGCGGCGTCAACGCCTCCAATTTGACAGAAGGTCGCGCCGCGTTGATCCGCAGCGCGACCTGCGAAGAAGCGGACCGAGAGAACGCGCTCGTCTGCAACACGCTTGAAGACTGCGTCGAAGCCGTCGACACCGGGCGCGCCGACTACACGTACGCAGACGGCTACAGCGGGCCTTACTTCGAGAACATGGAAAGCTATCCCAACGTCACCGCTTACATGAACCCCAACGAAGAGAACAGCATCTGCTTCGCGTTCGCGTCCTCGAGCGACCATCGCCTGCTGCGCGTGTTCAACGAGGCGATCCGGCAGATGCCCGTCGGGATAGTCAACGACAGCATCTACGCCGAAGCCCTGCAGGAGAATCAGATGACCTTCGTGCAATTCGCCGAAGCGCACGTAAAAGAGATCGCGTTGATCAGCCTTGTCGTGGCAAGCGTCATCATCGCGCTGTCGATAGGCTACGCGCGAAACCGCGCGAAAGCCCTCGAGATCACCCGTGCCGAAAAAGACCGCCTGAAAGCGGTTGCCGAACGCGACGGCCTGACCGGGCTGCTCGGCGTAGGCGCGTTCAAAAACGAAGCGCAAACGCTGGTCGACCGAAACAACGTGGGCGCGTTCGTCGTAGTGGACATCGACGACTTCAAAGTTGTGAACGACACCTACGGGCACAAGGCGGGCGACGAGTCGCTGTGCCTGCTGGCCAGCATGATGAAGGAAACCTTTCGCGAAGACGACCTGGTCTGCCGCTTCGGCGGCGACGAGTTCGCCGTTTGCCTGGCCGGGATGGTCAGCGCGGATGCGCTTGAAAAACGCTGCCGAGAGCTGCTCGTGCGCGTAGCGACCGCTTCAGCCGAGGCGGGTCTTCCCTTCAGCGTGAGCATCGGAGCCGTGCGCGCACGGGGCGGCGAGAGCTACCTGGAGTTGTACGACCAGGCGGACAAGGCCATGTACGAAGCGAAGCGAGCGGGCAAAAGCGGCTTCTTCGTCCTCTAGCCTCTGCGCATCGACAGGACGCCGGGAACCCGCCGGCAAACCGAAACCGACAAGAACCGCAAGCCGATCCCTTCCGCCAAGCCCTCGAACGGCTCTCTTTCGAACGACGAAGCGCCTAGCGCGCGAACATCAGGCGCTCGCTGTCGAACATGCGCTGCAAAACCAGAACGCCCGCCCCCGTGTACGCGAGGTTGGAAGCTACGCACAACGCCACGTTCATCGGTTGGAAATCGAACGTGAAAATGGAGATCATGCACTGCACGCTGTTGTACAGCGGTATGAGGTAGAACTGCGGCTCCGTCTGCGTTGCGCCCCCGAACATGCCCAAAGCGCCCACGAGCATCACCACGATCATGAGCGGCGTCAGGTACATGGACGCTTCCTTGGTCGTGCGCGCCAACGCCGAGACCATCGTGATGAGAACGACCACGACCAGCGTCGTGGACGCGATGACCAATGTGAGCAAGACGTAGTCGGAAACGCCGTACACGCTCATGCTCACGCTGCCCTGCATGATGCTGGGCAGCCCCGCGAATATGCCGATCGCGCTCGATGCGGCAATCAGCAAGCCGATGATCGACACGGCGAGCACCTTTCCCAATGCGATGTCGCGCCGACGAACCGGCGTCGCCAGAAGCGTTGCCATGGTGCCGCGCTCTTTTTCGCCGGCAACCGACTCAGCCGCCACGGACATGCAGCTGGTGAACAGCAAGATAAGCAACAGCATGGGCACGATCGACACCACGACGGAACCGGCCACGTCGCGCTCTTCGGCAACATCGTAGGACGCATCGCCGACGTTCACGTCGAACCGGTTCGACAGCGACGACTCGTAGGCGTCGAGCGCGGCCTTGAGCGCGGAAAACGCCTGCACCGAATCGGGATCCGTGGAATTGCGGTACAGTTCCACGCGAGGCGCCGCCGTGCCCGAAGCGGGATCGTAGGCCGCGACGGACTCGTCGAACCCTTCGGGGAACAGGGCGAACGCCTTGACGTCTCCTTGCTCGATGGCCTCGCGCATCCGATCGGCGTCGGGCAAGGAACCCTCCTTCACGACATCGATGCCCGCCGCGTCCGCCAGCGCTTCAAGGCTGGCGGGTTCGTTCACCACGGCAACCACGGGCCGTTTGGCGGCATCGGGCTGGAACATGCTGCCCATCGCATCGCCCATCACCGTCCACACGACGAATATCAGCAGACCGGGCAAAACGATGGAAACCAGCGCGGACACGCGGTTGCTGAAGAACTTCGCAAGCTCCTTGCGTGTAATGGTGAAAGCGCCGTTGCTCATGATTCCCTCCGAACCGCCGCCGCGTACAAATCGAAGAACGCGTCTTCGAGCGAGCGCCCGTGCGTGACGTCGGGCAGCGTGCCGCATGCGGCCATGCGCCCGTCGATCACGATGCCCACGCGATCGCACACCTTCTCGACCAGGGTGAATATATGCGTGGACAGCAAGATGGTTTTGCCCTCCCCTTTCATTTCCACCAAGAAGTCCGTGACCGTCTTGGCCGTAAGGACGTCAAGGCCGTTGGTGGGCTCGTCGAACACGATGATCGACGGATCGTGCGCGACCGACACCGCAAGCGAGGTCTTCTGCTTCATGCCCGTGGACAGATCGGCCACCTTCGTTTGCGCAAAACGATCGATGCCGAAGCGCTCGAACAGGGCGCGCTTGCGTTCGTCGCGCACGGCGGGATCAACGCGATGCAGCTCGCTGAAGAAGTCGAACAGGTAATCGGGAGAGAACACGTCCTCCAACTTGAGGTCGCTCGTGAGAAACCCGATAGAGCTGCGCACGCCCACGGGGTCGGACACGACCGACTTTCCGTCGATGAACGCATCGCCCTGATCGGGCTTGACCAAGGCCGCCAGCATGCGCAGCGTGGTGGTCTTGCCGGCTCCGTTCGGACCCAGCAGCCCGAAGATCTCGCCGTGCTGCACCTCGAACGACAAGCCGTCGACAGCCGTCTTCATCCGACTGTCCGTTCGCTCGATCTTGCGCTGCTTCGCGGAAAGCCTGAACGACTTCCGAAGGTCCTGCGCCGTTATAGCCGCTCCCAAGATATGCCCTTTCGTTCGTTGACCGCGCGTGCCGAACCGGCGCTACGCCGCGGAAGGCGTGGGAGCCTCCGCTGCGGCGTTCGCCTTCGCGTCCTCTGCTTCCTCCCGCTCGAGCACGCGCTGCATGGCCGCAATAGCGCATTCGATCTGCCCGTCATCAGGCTCGCGCGTGGTAAGGTACTGCATCTGCATGCCGGGCCACAGAACCACCTTGACGATGGGATTGTCCGGGTGGCTGCCCGCCCATTTCACGGTGATCTCGTAGGATATGCCCGCGATGACCGGCATGAGCAGGATGCGGATCAAAATGACCAGCGCCAGCTTGGGCGCGCCGTCGGCCACGCCCCATGCGTCGATGAGCGCGTTGATGGGCGTCACCGTGTACACGAAGATGGCGATGATCATGACCATGATGAGAAACGCGGTGCCGCAGCGCACGTGCAAGCGGGGGAAGCTGCGCGCGTTTTCCGGCGTAAGGGGCAGGCCGTGCTCGTAGCAGTGGATGGTCTTGTGCTCGGCGCCGTGGTAGCCGAACATGCGCTTGATGTCCTGCATGCGCCCGATCAGCCACAGGTAGAACACGAACACGAGCACGCGCAGCAAACCGTCGACCACGTTCCAGAGCACCGTATTGGAATCGTACTCGCCCACGATGAGGTTCGTGAGCGCCGCCGGCGCCACGATGAACAGCACCACGCCCAGCACCAGGCCGAGCACCATGGACACCGCCATCTCCTTCTTGCCGAATTCGACTTCCTCGTCCATGAACGACTTTTTCTCGACGTCCTTCGGCGCAGGGTCCTGGACGGGAGCGGAAGAAGCAGGCTCCTCCACCACGTCAAGCGTCCTCTGGGCGCCCAGCCCGTCGATCACCGTTTCCGGTCGCCCGAAATCGTCCTTCCAGGAAAACGCCTTCTCCCCGCCCTCCCCGCCCCCGCCAGCGAGCGAGGGTCCAAGCCCCTCGAGATCGGCCGCAGGGTTCCCAGCGGACGAATCGGACGACGGAGATCCGTCGACGAGGGGGCCGGAGGGATCTGAAGCGAGTTCCGCACGAGCCGAACAGCCCTGCGGGCTGTTCGTGCGAGCAGGACTGTCCGAGCGGCAGACCCCTCCGACCCCCTCGGCAGCAACCCCCTCTTCGTCCGATTCGTCCGCGAACGCGTGCAGCGCCGCGATCTCGAGAGCCTTGTAGCCTAGGACGAGCGACTCCACCATAGCCCGGCAGCCGCGCACGAGCGGCCAGTACATCCAGCCGTTCTTGCCCTGCCCCGACGCCAGGTCGTGCTCTTCCACGTACACGCCGCCGGAAGGTTCGCGCACGGCGACCGACCAGTTGTACCGGCCCCGCATCATAATGCCCTCGATAAGGGCCTGCCCTCCCACATGGGTCTTGACCGCGCCGTCCTCCGAGAACGCGCGCGAAAGATCGCTCTTCTGCTCGGCCACGTCAGCCCCTCTTCACGCGCGGATACGGGTTTCCGCAGGTCATCTTTCCTTCAGGGCAGTTCCCGCGGATGCAGGGCGCGCCCGCGTCCATGAACACGAACGGTGCGGTCGGACGCGCCAGCTCGAGCATGCGATGCGCCATGTCGCGGATCTCCCACTGCGCGCGGTTGCAGCAGCGCAGCGAGAAGAAGTGCAGCAGCTCGCGCACGTTCATGGTGATGACGATCTTCGTTTCGGCGGCGTTGGGCAGCAGGTAGCGGGCATCCTCCGCGGGAATGCCGGCGGCCAGCAGCTTCTCGTACGCTTCGATAGCCGCCTCGATCGCCCGGTCGAACACGGCTTCGGCCTGCGCATCGCCCGCGATGCTCTCCGGCTTGACGGTGGCCAGGCCGTCGGTGAACTTCACGTAGCGCTGGCTTTGCTGGTTGAAGCTGGCAATGCGGTGGCGCACCAGCTGGTGCGTGAGCGCGCGGGACACCCCGTCTACGGCGAAGGTGTAGCTGGCGTGTTCGAGCGTGGAGAAATGCCCGCTTGCCATGATGGTCGAAAGCACGCTTCGCACGCGCTCCTCGGGCATGGTTTCCATGAGCTCGGCAGCGCCGACGGGCGCGTAGCACAGGCGCGCGGCCGTTGCGATGGCGCGCTCGGGATCGGGCGTATGGTACAGCAGTTCAACGTGCATAGGACGAATACTCCTCTGTTAGAAATAATCCGTTTTCACGCACTCCACCCGTGCGCGATGCGGTATCGTTCTTTACCATAGTACCCGAAACCGACGGCTGCGCACCCGCTGGGCAAGCGGCCCTTCACGCGAAAGGCATGCCATGGAACCGTTCGTCCCCCTGCTTACCACGCACGATTGGAACGAAGAATGGAAGGCGCTGCAGAAGCTGCGCCGCCGCGTGGACGATGCCTCGTACTGGGACAAGCGCGCGTCCACCTTCTCCACGAAGGACGCGCCGAACCCCTACGTCGAACGATTTCTGGAACTGGCGGACGTGCAACCGGGCGAGACGGTGTTCGACATGGGATGCGGCACGGGCGCGCTCTGCATTCCACTGGGAAAGGCGGGGCACAAGGTGGTAGCCGCCGACTTCTCGCAGGGCATGCTCGACCGCATGGGGGAAGAGCTTGCGGAGCTGGGCGTGCGAACGGTGTTTCCCAAGCGCATGAGCTGGGAGGACGATTGGGCCAGCTTCGGCGTGCGTCCCGGCATGACCGACGTTGCCGTAGCTTCTCGGTCCATCGCCACCGCAGACCTGCGCGACTCGCTGCTGCGCTTGACCGACGTGGCGCGCCGACGCGTCTGCATCACGCTGTCAACCGGGGCCTCTCCGCGCACCGACGAGCGCCTGCTGGCCGACATAGGCCTTGACCAGGTAAGGGGGCACGACTACCTGTACGCCTTCAACATCCTGGCGAACGAGGGCCTCAAGCCCGAGCTGTCCTACATCGAAAGCGCCCGCGAGGACACCTTCGACTCTCGCGAAGACGCCTACGAGGCGTTCGCGCGCATGGTGAACGACGCGGCAACGGGCCTGGTCGACGACGATGTGCGCGAAAACGCGCTCGAAAAGCTGCGCGCATGGGCGAAAGACAACCTCGTGGACAACGAGCACGCCGGGCAGCCCGACAAGAAGGGCGTTGCGCAAGGACGTCTGCGCCTGCGCCAGCCGCGCACCGTCACCTGGGCGTTTCTCGCCTGGAACAAATAAGGGGCCGAAGCGTAGCCGGCAAGGCAAGGCAGGAAGCCAAGGCAGCGTCCTGCCGCCCCCGCCTTGCCGGCTACGCGATCGT
Organism: Paraeggerthella hominis; assembly: GCF_021044775.1. NCBI lineage: Bacteria > Bacillati > Actinomycetota > Coriobacteriia > Eggerthellales > Eggerthellaceae > Paraeggerthella > Paraeggerthella hominis. The sequence continues at coordinate 340,184 of NZ_JAJNOQ010000003.1, read as the reverse complement.
TCCCTTGCTTTGCTCGATCAAGAATTCGCGCGACAGCGGCGTTTCGGGCAAAAAGGCGCCTTCTATCCGCGTGAACAGCGCGATCGCCTCGGCTGCCTCGAACACGCGGTTGCGCCCGCCGCCTCCCATCTGACGCAAAACGCCCGCCTCCACCAAATCGGAAACAGCGCGCGCGGCGGTGGAAAAGCTGCTTCCGATCAACTCGGCTGCAAAGGGGATGCTGACGACCGGGCTTCCTATCAGCTCGTTCATCAGCTTCCGCACGCACTTGCGCAACTCTATCCCGTTTCCCTTGACCTGCGCAGTCCATGAGTCGGTCAAAGCGGACGCCTCTCGACAGCACACCTTCGCGATGCGCACGGAAAGCTCGCAGGCTCGCGCGCAGTGGTACACCCATTCGTCCACGGCAAGCAGTTCGCCCGCATCCACGAAATCATGCTCGGTCAGATACGGTTCGAGCCTTCTTGTATGGCGCATGGTGGTCATGGCCGGCGTGATGGAGAACGGGGGCATGTAATGCTCGATAAGCCCCGCCTTGCGCCAGATCAGGATAGCCAGAATACGACCGATCTGGTCGGATCCCGCCATGAACGCCTTGGTCGCCTCAAGCTGGTAATGGGCGATGGCCGAGCGCGCTATAGGCGAATACGAATTGCGGTTGCAAAACTGCACGAGGTCCTTCATGAACCGAGGAAGCTGCGCCGCGGTCGGAGGCCGATACATGTCAAGATCCACGTCGGGGCTGCGCCGATGATTATAATCCCATGAACGAAGGCCGGCTTCCTTCTCCCAATACGACCCTTCGCTGATGCCGCGGTACAAAGCCTCCAGATGCGCGGCCGTTATATCGCCGTCTTGAGAAACGTCGGAAAGTATGAAGTTCACTGCGCCCTCCACCAAATGAGCGGCGTACGAAGCATCAAGTTGAGCCGACGTGCAGCCCGCATGCATGCGGGCTGCGTTCTTGACAAGCCGGGCAGAACCCGCCGGCGCATGCGTCCAGGAGCCAAGGTCCAGATAGCAGCACGCCCGGTAGCTCGGCTTCACGCCGTTAGTGCGCACCGAAGCCACGCCCTCCACGCGCGACAGCAAGCGCCGCAGCGGATAGGCCGACCCCTCGACCAGACAGTCGGACTTCGCCACCGCGATCTCCGCGCGAGCGACAACCGCAGCCGTCTCGCTGCTCAAAACGAAGTTGCGCGGGCACAGCAACTTGGGCTCGTAGGGCGCCCCCGAGCGCTTCTTTCGGTTGACCTTGTCCTTTTCCGCACGCACGGAAGCGAGGTCGGCGATGAGCCGCGCAAGGTCGTCCTGCCCGATCTGTCTGTCGAAATACTGCATGGCGGCACTCCGGCTCCAAGAGCCGAAACTCCCTCCCCTCGCGCTCCATTCTAGCATCGACGCGAGCGATGCCCCGCAAGCGGGCTCCTTATTTCCGATTTCGTTGATTTGCTAATACGACCATCCGTTTCGAGAATAATCGAAACCGCAAAACAAGCCGAATTCGGCTCGCATGCTTCCATTCCGATCCGTTCTGCAATACAGAGCCTTCGGCCATTGGCACCGCAGCACCGTCGTCTCTATGATCTTCGCGAACCCTGCAAGGGGTTGGAGCGGCCGCAGCAAGGGGGCGGCCGCACGACGATAGGAGGGAACATGGGAGCATCGACGCACGAAACGGCGGAAGCAAGATCGAGCATCACCCGTCGAAACCTGCTCAAATGGACGGGCGTCGCCGTAGCGGGAACCGCCGCGCTCGGCACGACCGGCTGCGCAGGATTCAACCAAAAGCCGGAAGGAGAAGCGGCGAAGGGGGCATCGGAAGGAACCTGGATCCCCTGCAACTGCTGGGCGGACTGCGGCAGCAAAGGCTTCAACAAGGTGTTCGTGCAGGACGGCGACTGCGTCCGCATGGGAACGGACAAAACCCACGCGGACTCCCCCGACTGCCCGCAGCTCAGGTCGTGCGCCCGCGGACGGGCTTTGCGCGGCATGGTATTCGGCGCCGATCGCATCAAGTACCCCATGAAGCGCAAAAGCTGGCAGCCCGGTGGCGGCGACAACGCCAACGGGGCGCTGCGCGGCAAGGACGACTGGGAGCGCATCAGCTGGGACGAAGCGTATCAGCTGATCGCCGGCGAGATCAAGCGCATCACCTCCGCGTACGGACACGATGCGATATTCGTGCCGGGCTACGTGGCCTCGCTGTTCGGGAACTGGGATATCGGGCGCATGCTGGCGCTGCACGGAGGGTACCTGGAGCACTGGGGCGCCTGCTCTTCGGGCGCGTGGGGGTCGATGGCCAAGATATACGGCCTGGCCGAAGACACGAACGATCGCATGGACTTGCGAAAAGCCCAGATCATCGTACTGTGGGGATCGAACCCCGCCTGGAGCCGCACCGGTCTTCCCACCTACGACTACATGCAATGCAAAGCTGCGGGAACGAAGTTCATCTGCATAGACATCTTCCGCCACGCCACCGCCCAAGCCGTTGCCGACCAGTTCGTCGGCGTGCGACCGGGCACCGACACGGCGCTTGCCATCGCCATGGCCTACGTGCTGCTGACCCACGACGACCCCGCTGCAAAGCCGCTCATCGATTGGGATTTCCTGAACCGCTGCACCGTCGGATTCGACGCAGACCACATGCCCGAAGGAGCGGCGCCCGAGGACAACTTCAAAGACTATGTGCTGGGCACCTACGACAATACGCCGAAAACGCCGGAATGGGCAGCGGAGATCTGCGGCGTAAGCCCCGCCGTGATCACCGATCTTGCTTTGCAGATCGCGCAGACCGAGCGCGTGTCCATCATCATGTCTCCCGCGCCGTCGCGCACCACCAACGGGACCACGTGGCCCCAGGCCATCATGACGCTTGGAGCCATGGCCGGCTGCATCGGCAAGCCGGGCTGCTGCACCGGATCCGACGCCGGCCACTCCTGGTTGCAGGGCGGCTACCTGACCTTGCTGCAGGGCGGCACCATACTCGGCGAGCCCTCATGGACTACGTCGGGAAACATCGCGCCCATCTGGAACCCCCTCGGCGGAGACTCCATCGAGTACGGCGTGCCCAACGGCATGTACAAGCTGCCCGAAGAGCCGTATTACCGCATCAACATCAACGAGGCATGGACGGGCATTCTGTCCGGCGAGTTCACCACCGGCCTGGGCAAGAAGCGCCCCTGCAACGTGCACATGATCTACGATACGCACGAGAACATCATCAACCAGGCACCGGGGACCATGCTGGCCATTGAAGCCTACCGCAAAATGGACTGCGTCGTAGCCCAGAACATCGTGATGACCACGGCTTGCCGCTATGCGGACATCGTCTTGCCCGTCACCACCCAATGGGAGCGCTACGGAGACTTCACCGCAGCGTATCGCGAGCAAGTACTGTGGACGAGCCAAGTATGCGAGCCTTTGTTCGAAGCCAAAAGCGACGTGGACATTGCCGCAGAGCTGTCAGAGCACATCGGCGTCGATCCGAAGCAAGTGCGCCCGCTCGAGCTCAAGCAGCAGGTCTTCGATTGGGTTGCCGCCGCAACCGCAACCAAAAAGGATGGAAGCGGCGTAGAGAACCTGGTCAGCGTCACGGAAGACGACCTGAAAGAACTCGGCGTGGAAGGCAAGCCCCAAGAAGGTCGCGTGCCCATCCTCGACTTCAAGCGCGACGGCATCTACACGGTGGAGCGCTCCGAAGGAGACGGTCTGGATTACGTGGTGCTGGAAGCCTTCCGCAAGGATCCCGAAGCGAATCCCATAGCCACCACGAAAACGGGCAAGCTCGAGATCTGCTCGCCGAACGCCGCCGCGCGCGTAAAGGCATGCGGATGGACCGAAATCCCGCCCATCGCCAAATACGAACCCGGCATCGAAGGATACGAGGAGACGTTTTCCGATTGGGCTGGCAAAGTGAAGGGCGAATACCCCTATCAGCTGGTCAGCCTGCACATTCCGCGCCATTCGCATTCCTCGTTCGCCGACGTCCCCAATCTGCGCGAGGCGTTCGACCACCCGCTGTACATGAATCCGCTCGACGCCGCGGACATCGGGTGCGAAACGGGCCAGACGGTGCTCATCACCTCGAAGTGGGGCAAGAGCCTGCGCCCGCTGCTGGTCACCGAGATCATGATGCCCGGAGTGCTGGGCCTCGGCCAAGGCTCGTGGGTGGAGATCGACGAGGAGACCGGCATCGACATGGCCGGCAGCGTTAACGTGCTGAACGGCCCCAACTGCGTAGGATACGGCCATCAGGCATGGAACAGCTGCATCGTGAAGGTCGAGAAATGGACGGGAACGCCGCTCGCCCCCGATTACACCTGGGAACCGCGCGAAGTGTTTAAGGAGGACTAATCATGTCTCAAATGGGCTTTTACATCGACAGCGCTTCGTGCACCGGCTGCAAGGCCTGCGAACTCGCTTGCAAGGACAAGAACAACCTCGACGTGGGCGCTCGGCTTCGCCGCGTGCGGATGATGTGCGGCGGAACGTGGGAGAAAGACGAGGCGCTGAACTGCTTCACCCCGCAAGGCGTGTTCTCGTACTCGGTATCGTTCTCGTGCGGGCACTGCGACTCCCCCGCCTGCTTCGCCAAATGCCCGCAAGGGGCCATCTCGAAGGACGCGGACACGGGCATCGTCACCATCGATCCCGAGAAGTGCATCGGGTGCGGTACCTGCAATGCAGCCTGCCCGTACGGCGCGTGCCAGCTGGTCGAAGCTGAAAAGAAATCGCGCAAGTGCGATCTGTGCAAAGATCTGCTCGCCCTTGGCGAAGAGCCTGCATGCGTGGGAATCTGCCCGCAGCGCGCCCTGGCAATAGGCGAGATCGAAGAGCTCCGCAGCACCTACGGCAAGGTTGCCGACGTGCAACCGCTGCCCCCTTCGTCGGAAACGCTTCCCAACGTGGCGATCGCCACGCACAAAGACGCTGTGTTCGAAGAGGGCGCAGGACGGCCTCTCTCGCTTGAACAATAATCCCAACGCGCAAGGGGCTGCGGATCGCCCGAAGCCCCTTGCGTCGACGATTCGATAGGAGACGACATGGACACCGATGCCATCCGATCAAGGCTCGCAGAAGAAGAAGCCCTGCTCACGCTGCTCGGAAGACTGCTGTACGACATGCCGGATCGCGATCTTTTCGCCCGCGTCGTCGAAGAGCGCCTGTTCGAGTCCATACCCTTCGTAGACGGCGCGCGGGCAAGGCAGCCGCAGGATCTGCTCCTTGCCTGGATGGACGCCTGCGCGACGCCCTTTTCCGACAGCGACTTCGAAGCCGTCCGCGTCGACTACACGCGCCTGTTCGTGGGCGCCCAAAAGGTAGCCGCCCCCCTTTGGGAATCGGTGCACTTCAGCCGCGAGCGCATGGTGTTTCAGGAGCGAACGCTGCAAGTACGAGCAGCGTACCGAGCATACAACCTGGAGGTAGAGGGCTTTCAGCACGAACCGGACGACCATCTTGCCTCCGAACTGCTGTTTGCGGCGCATCTGGCGCGCATCGCAAAGGAGAGCCTCGACGCCGGCAACGAAGAAGGATTCGAGCGGGCGATGTCCGATCAACATGATTTTCTGGAAGAGCACCCGAACTCCTGGGTGGAAGGTTGGCGCGACCTGATCCTGAAAAAATCGAACAGCAACCTGTACCGGGGCCTTTCGATGCTGATCACGCAAGCCTGCAAGGAATCCGCGCTGCTTGCCAAGGAGCTGAAAAGGACGGGCGACGCATGCCCTGGATGCGAGGCCCGCTGCCCCGCATCCAGTTGCAACGCGTAGGGAAAACGAGCAGGGCGGGCGAGGCGGAGCAAACCCGCCCTCGCCTCGCCCCGCATCCCTCGATCTACACGGCGACCCGTTCGAACATGTCCCGGCCCACGCCGCACACGGGACACACGTAATCTTCCGGCAGCTCGTCAAGGTACTCCATGTGGCCGCACACCGTGCATCGCCAAGCGAACTTCGGCTTCGCGTCGCCTTCACCGGGCGCAGAAGCAGGCTCCTCGCCCAGGTAACTCGATGCCTTCGGTGGCGTTTTCCCGCCCTTGACCAGATGATAATAGGCATACGTCATCGGATCGCCCGCGCAGGTTTTCTCCGCTTCCTCCACCTCGCCCACAAATAGGATATGCGTGCCCAGGTTGACGATCTGCACGACGCGCGCCGAGAAGCGCGAAACGCACTGTTCGGCCACGTAGGGAACGCCCGCCGCGTCTTCGGCCGTCTCGCACGAAGCGAACTTGTCCACATCGGCGCTCGAATGGAAGCCGAAGGTGCCGATAAGCTCCATCGTCGCCTCCTGGGACAAGCACGTTGCCGTGAAACGACCGGACTCGAGCACGGCTTCGGTCGTAGCGTTTTCCTTGTTCAACGTCACGCTCACCTGCATAGGGGAAGACGTCACCTGCTGAAACGTGTTCGCAACGCATCCGAAGCGCTTTCCCTCATGCTGCGCGCCAACGATGTAGAGCCCATAGCTCAAGCTATGAAAGGCCGATTTATCGATCATGATGGCACCTTCCCGCCGCGATGCGCCTGCCCGCGGTCCTGTCTCGTCTAATACCGATCGGTCGATTTTGATGATACTTGGTATCGTTTGCTCAAACAAGATCGAATGCCGAACGCAAGGTCGAACGAGCCTCGCCGTCGGGAGCGAGCATCTTCGCACCGTCCCAAACATCGCCGAACCGTTCGGCAGCAGCTTCGAGCAGCCATGCCCGCACCACCACGAGGGCGTGAGCGCTTCGGGCCGAAGGGCCCTGCGAAAGCACGTCCATGGCCGACGTCAGCCCGCCGCCGCGCAGCAGCTCCAACTGCCCCAGCTCGTCCACTACCAGCAAACCTGGGCTGCGCGGCGGATCAGCAGCTTTCAGCCTATCGAAATGAGCGTTCACCTGCGCAAGGGCATCGTCCGATATCTCCCAGGCAAGCTTCGCGCGAGCGCTCTGGCTTTCTTCGCGAAACGTTCCTTCGGCCAAAGCCAGATCGCGCCGCCGGGCAAAGGAAACCCGCTCGCCGCCCGGAAGCAAGACGTTGTCGATACCGATCTTTTCCAGAGTTTCGGCTCCCACCGCCGCAGAACAACCGGCGGCTTTTCCGGCTTCGCTCCCTCGCCAGACGCCAGGGGCCAAGACGCCCTCCACCGCAACGCCCTGGGCGACAAGTCCTTTCACCGCAGCCTCCAGCCAGCGGGTCTTCCCTATCTGCACGTCGCCTGTTAGCAGGAACAGCATGGTCGGCGCCCCTTCCTTGATTCTTCTCAACGGTGTATTATACGCCAATAGGTACAATATAAACGACGCGCTGCACGCAAAGGCGCTTCGACACGAAAACCTGCGAACAAGGAGAGCCGTATGGAACGCTCCGAGAACAGCACCTGCTCGAACGCACGCGAAGCGGAGACGGGCGATTCCTCCGGCACGCTGGAAAACCGATCCCCGTGGCAATTCTACGACTTGCTGATCGAAGGAATCCCCGAAGATCTTGCCGTGCGCGATTACTGTTTGGGAACGCACTGGTCGTACGTGGAGGCCGACTGCGGCATGGGCGTGAGCTTCACCTGCAAAGGCGGAGCGAGGCGCCAGGCCAAAAACGATTTGCGCGGATGCTCGCTTCGCACGATGGCCCAGCTTGCGAAGTCATGGTGCTTCGAGGAAGCCACGCTTGGGGTGGCGGCTCTCAACGCCTACTACGCCCAGAAGCGCCTGCTCGATCCGCTGGGAGCCGTCTACGACGAACCCGTCGAACGTCCGGACGGAACCGTGCGAAGCAAAGACGCGTTCGAGCTGTACCGACCGCGCATCGCGGCGCAAGGCAACGCCAACGTCGTGGTGGTCGGGCACTTTCCCCACGTCGACCGCATTGCCGAATACGCCAATCTGACGGTGCTCGAAAGAAACTGCTCGCAGCCGCTCGACACGCCCGACCCCGCCTGCGAATACGTCGTCCCCCTGGCCGATTACGCGTTCGTAACGGGCGTGACCATCATCAACAAGACCGCGCCCCGCTTGCTGGACCTGGCGAAGAGCGCGACCACCGTCATGGTGGGCCCGAGCGTGGTCATGTCGACGCAGCTGTTCGACCGCGGCGTCGACATGCTGGCCGGCAGCGTCGTAGCCGATCCCGAGAAAGCCCGCTTCGCCGTGAAAAGCGGAGCCGGGCAGTTCTTCGGCGAAGCGCTCCAAATGACGTCGATCACGCGGGAGCTCGCGTAGCAAGATCCCACCTCGCGCACCGTGGGGCAACCCTCAAGCACGCCGTCCGCCGCACGCGAGGGCAGCGCGGTGCGGGCTTGCCCTGGACGAGCGCGCGAGCAAGCGCTGCGCCCGTCGCGCACGAAGACGGCGCGCAAGAAAAACCGCGATCCGTGGTAGGTTTTGACGGTTTGAGGTCGTCCTGACAGGTGCTGGGCGTGCGGGTTTGCACACTTAGCTTCACGTCACCTCGCTCACCTGCGGAAACGCAATAGACCCACATACAAGCAAGATCGATCAGCCAACCCAACGACCCCAAACCGTCAAAACCTACCACGGATCGCATAATTTTCTGCTGAAGGAGAAATCGGGGCGCGAAGCGGGCCGGCAGCATCATCCGGCCCCCCGTGCCGGTCGGCGGCCCACCCGTTTCGCCCACGCGGACCGATCGCTCGTCGGGCCGCCCCCGCCCGTTTCGCCCGCTCGACCGACCACTCGGCCGCCCGCTCGCGCAACCCCCCCCCACCCGCTCCGGACGCAGCACGGACCGCCCTCCCGCACGACCCGCGCCCCGCCGACCCTCCGCTACCGACCCCCAACCCGCTTCAGGCAGCCCGCGCGCCAGCTTCGGCACCATTTATATTTGTTTGATTATATTCTCATTCTAGTATATATTTGAGAAACAATATTATTCTTCATTGGGGGACTATGAAGACACGAGAGCTCAACGACCCGCCCGACGCATCGAAGGCGACCGCGCCTGGCAAAGAGGCGAACAGCAGCCGTGACCTTGATCTCGGGATGCGCGCCGCCCGCTGCGCATCCCGAAGAAACGCGCGTCGCGCCAACGCCCTCTTGCTCGCGCTCGGCATCCTGCTCATAGCAAGCGCGCTCGCTTCGCTCATGCTGGGTCGCTATCCCATCACGCCGGTAGAAGCAGTGGGAATGCTAGCCAACTTAGCCTTTCCCGTGGATCCGTTCTGGACCCCGCAGCAGGAAACGCTCTTCTTCCAAGTGCGCCTGCCGCGCATAGTGCTGGCCGTCATGGTGGGATGCAGCCTCGCCACAGCGGGCGCAGCCTACCAGGGAACGTTTCAGAACCCGCTCGTATCGCCCGACATACTAGGAGCGTCGCAAGGCGCGGCGTTCGGAGCGGCGTGCGCCATTCTGCTGGGCATGGGCGCGTTCGGCGTTTCCGCCTCCGCCTTCCTGTTCTCTATCGCAGCCGTGATGCTGGTGCTGCTCATCGGCACGCGAGCCCGAGGGAATCACCTGCTCATCGTGGTGCTGGCGGGCGTGATGGTCAGCTCGCTGTTTTCAGCGGGCGTCTCGTTCACCAAGCTGATAGCCGATCCCAACAACCAGCTTGCCGCCATCACGTACTGGCTCATGGGCAGCCTGACTGGAGCCAAGTGGAGCGACATGGCCCTGGCGGCCATCCCCATGGCAGTCGGGCTGGGAGCGCTGTTCGCCCTGCGCTGGCGCATCAATGTGCTGACCATGGGCGACGACGAAGCTTCCACCATGGGCGTGAACGCGCGTCGAACACGGCTCATCGTCATCCTGGCGGCAACCCTGATCACCGCCTCCAGCGTAGCCGTATCGGGCATGATCGGATGGGTCGGCCTGGTCATCCCCCACCTTTCCCGCATGGTCATCGGCTGCGACTACCGCAAACTGCTGCCGGCGAGCATGCTCATGGGCGCCAGCTTCATGCTGATAGTGGACGACATCGCCCGGCTGGTCGCAACCGCGGAGATACCCATCGGCATACTGACCGCATTCGTAGGCGCGCCGTTCTTCTTGTACCTCATCACCCGGAAGAAGCAGAAGCTATGAGCATCGACGTCAAGAACCTGAGCTTTTCCTACGGAAGCCGCGAGGTGCTGCACAACGTCAGCTTCTCCATCCCCGACAACATGCTGGTGAACGTGCTGGGACCCAACGGCGTAGGGAAATCCACGTTGTTTCGCTGCATCCTGTGCCTGAACGCCGCCTGGACAGGCGAGATCACCGTGAATGGAAAGAACCTGCGCGACCTCCCCATTCGCGAACGGGCGCGCGAGGTGGCCTACATCCCGCAGTCGCACTCGTCCACGTACGATTACGACGTGCTCGACGTGGTGCTCATGAGCGCTGGAGGCGACGTCGGGCTGTTCGGAACGCCGAAACGCCAGCATACGGACCGCGCCTGGGAAGCGCTCGAGCGCGTGGGCGTGGCGCATTTGGGACACCGCCCCTACACGCAGATATCCGGCGGCGAGAAGCAGCTGGTCCTTATCGCGCGCGCCATCGCCCAGAATGCGCGCACCATCGTCATGGACGAGCCCACCAGCGCGCTGGACTACGGCAACACGGTGCGCGTGCTGTCCACCGTACGTCAGCTTGCTCGCGAAGGCATGAGCATCGTGCAATCAACCCATCAGCCTGACCAGGCTTTTCTCTACTCCGACCGCACCCTCGTCATCAACGAGGGCCGCGTGCACGCCTTCGGCGACCCCAAAGAGGTCATCACGAAGGAGCTGGTAAGCGCCATCTACCACGTGGACGTGGAGGTCAACTCCCTATACGGCGACAAGGTGCGCGTTTGCGTGCCGGTACGCGAGATAGAACGGTAGGCTCAAGAAGCAATGGAAAGGAAGGCTCCCATGGGAGGGACTACGAAAACGAAGAAAGCGCCCTGGACCGCGCGCTTGCTGATCGCATGCGTGCTATGTCTTGGCTTGGCGTTCGTCGCAAGCGGCTGCGCCCAGCAAGCGCCGAGCGCGGACGAAGGCGCGAAGCAGGATCAGCCCGCGCAAAACGAGACCCGCACGTTCACCGATTCGGCGGGGCGCACGGTCGAGGTGCCGGCGCAAATCGACCGCATTGCGCCGGCCGGCCACACCGCAACACAGGTGCTGCTCACAATGGCCCCCGACAAGCTGGTGTCGATCTCGACCGAGCTTACCGCGGATCAGGCGAAGTATCTGGGAGCGGACTATGCGAACCTGCCCGTAACGGGAGCGGCGTTCGGCGCAAAGGGCGACCTCAACAAAGAGGCCGTCGCCGCCTCCGGGGCCCAAATCCTCATCGATACCGGCGAGCTCAAAGACGGCATCAAGGAAGACCTGGACACGCTGCAGCAGCAGCTGGGCATCCCCGTGGTGGTCATCGAAACCAAGATGAGCGACTACGGCAAAGCCTATGAAATGCTCGGCGACCTTCTGGGCATGCAGGACCGCGGCAAGGAGCTGTCCGACTACTGCAAGGCAGCCTACGACGAAACCGTGTCCGTCATGAGCACCATCCCCGAGTCCGATCGCGTCAACGTTGCCTACCTTTTGGGTGGCAAGGGGACGAACACCATCGCGAAGAACTCCTATCAGGGACAGGTGGTCGATCTGGTTGCCAACAACGTGGCCGACCTGGGCAAGGTCTCCGGCAGCGGCGCGGGCGTCGAGATCAGCATGGAGCAGCTGGCTCTGTGGGATCCGCAGCTGATCCTGTTCGCAGGAGGAAGCATCTACGACTCCGTAGGTTCCGATGCCGCGTTTGCAGAGCTGACGGCCGTCAAGAACGGATCCTACTACGAGGTGCCCAGTACGCCGTGGAACTGGCTGAACAACCCGCCTACGGTCAACCAGGTGCTGGGCATGCAGTGGCTTCCCCGCCTGCTCTATCCTGACAAGTACGACAACGATCTGTACGAAACGGTGTCGGGCTACTTCAAGACGTTTTACGGCTACGATTTGAGCAAGGCCGAGTTCGATCAGATCGCAGCGCACGCGCAGCCTAAGGCATAGCAGCCGCGCTCGTATAGAAGAACCGCAGGAGAGCCCGGTACGCCGGGCTCTCCTGACGCACAAGGGAAACCGGACAAGGAGAGGCGCATGGGAGAAAAGATACTCGATGGATTCCCCTCGAAGGAAGAGGCTCTGGACGATTTCTTCGCCGCATGGGAGCCGGTGCGGCGCACCGAATACGTAACGCTCGACCATGCGGTAGGCCGCGTGCTGGCGCGCGACCTGACGTCCGCGAACACCCTGCCGGTGGTGCGCGCGTCCTCGTTCGACGGCATCGCGGTGAAGTCTGCCGCGTTCGCGAACGGACTGCCCGACACGAGCAGCTGGAAGCTCGGCGTCGATTACGCGCGCGCCGATACCGGCGACGATTTCCCCGACGAGTTCGACGCCGTGGTGATGATTGAGAAAGCGGCTATCCAGGAAGACGGATCGGTGATACTCGACAAGGACGCGCTCGTCGAGCCCGGTTCGGGCGTACGACCCGCAGGATCGACGCTGCGCGCAGGAGATGCGCTCATGAACGCAGGAACCATCGTCCGCCCCACCGATCTGGCCGCGCTTGCCATGGGAGGCGTTGCCATGGTGCCCGTGCGCGCCAAGCCGCGCGTCGCCTTCATTCCCACGGGCAGCGAGCTCGTGCCCGCCGGCATCAAGCCGTACCGCGGGCAGAACGTCGACGCGAACAGCCTCATGTGCAAGCACCTGCTGATCGAGTACGGAGCGGAACCCGTGCTGTTCCCTCTCGTGCACGACGATCCCGCCGACCTTGAGCGGGCGTTCGAGGAAGCGCTCTCGACTGCCGACCTGGTGGTGATCAACGGCGGTTCCGCGCTTGGCGAGGAGGACTTCAACGCCCGCCTGATCAAGCGGCGGGGACGCGTGGTGCATCACTATATCGCTGCCGTTCCGGGACGCCCGCTCATGATGGCCGTGGTGGACGAAAAGCCGGTCGTCAACCTGCCCGGGCCGACTATGGCGGCCTACTTCGGATCCGAATGGTGCCTGCAAGCCGTAATCGAGCGCATGCTGGACATCCCCCTGCATCGTCGTCCCACGGTGCAGGCGCGCGCCGATGCAGCGAAGTCGAGCATCCCGAAGATGGCGAACATCGCGCGCGTGCAGGTGGAGCGCGACGGCGAGGGCTACACGGCCCGCTTTCTCAACTTCAAAGCCGGCGAGCTGGCCGCCTGCATGACGTCGAACGCGCAACGCGTATCCCCTATCGGCGAAGCAGGCTGGGAGGAAGGAGACCTCCTGGAAGTGGAGCTTCTTCGGGGCGAGGAGTTCATCGAGGCACGCCGAGCCAATCGATGAAGCAGTACGGCCCGCACGCGAACCGCATGCGGGCCGTACGGAACGCTTCTGCATGCACAAGGGCCGCATCGTTTTCGATGCGGCCCTTGCTGTGCGCGTTTCGCGTTATGCGTTCGGCACGCTATTCAGCGGCCGGCGCCTCCTCGACGAGAGCGTCGACGGCGGCAGCTTCCTCGGCGGAAGCCTCAGCCGGAGCAGCCTCGGCGGCAGCAGCCTCAGCCTCGGCGGCCTTCTTGGCCTCGGCCTCGGACTTCTTCGCAAACTCCTCGGCACGCTTGGCCTTCTCGGCGGCCTTCGCCTCGCGCTCGGCCTTCTTCTTGGCCTCGGCCTCGGCGACGGCGGCGGCACGCGCAGCCTTCCTGGCTGCCTCGCGCTCGGCCACGCTCTCCTTGGCGGCAGCGCCGAACTTGTCGGCGAAGCGCTGGACGCGTCCACCGGTGTCGACGAAGCGCTGCTGGCCGGTGTAGAACGGATGGCAGACGTTGCAGATGTCGACCTTCAGCTCAGACTTCGTGGAGCGCGTCGTGAACGTGTTGCCGCAGCTGCACTTGACGGTGCACTCCCCGTACTCCGGATGAATTCCCTGTTTCATGGTTCTGGTTCTCCTTTACTGACCTTGGTTTCCGACCAAGGTGAAGACAAGCCTTTGCACTATAGCACACCAGCAGTCCGAATACCACTTCTTTGCGGAATAACTTCACGATACGGCAGCCCGTCGAAACGCGAAACGCATCGAAAACAGCCGGCGCGGATCCTTACAGGTACGCTTCGTTGACGGGCAGGCCGTAAGCTGCGGCAATGCCGCGCAGGCCCTCGTCGGGAATCGTATTGAGAAACCGGTCGCCGCCCCCGTTCATCGCACGCGCCTGTGCGTACACCCCGGCAGCCTTCTCCACGGTCTGCACCACGCCGAACGCAGCGTCGAAGCCGGGAGCCGCGCAAAACAGCCCGTGATGCGCCCATACGCACACGCCGTGATCGCGCATTGCGGCGGCGGTCGCGTCCGCGATCTCCGGGCCGCCCGGAACCATCCACGGCACCACGCCGACGCCGGCCGGAAACGCCACCATGCTTTCGAGCATGGCCTTCCACAACGTGCGCGTGAACGTGCGCGCGTCAAGCGGCAACACGTTCGTCAAGGCTATGACCTGGGTCGGATGGGCGTGGTAGAGCACGCGGTCCGCCCCTGAGGAAGCATCCTTGCGCACCGAATGAACGGCGCAGTGGCTGGCGAACTCGCTGGTGGGGCGGCCGCCGTCCTTGAACCCCCATACGATGCGCCACGCGTCGCCCGCAGGAGCAATCTCCACGATGCCGGCGTTGCCGTCTGCATCGAGCGCGACGTTGCGCATGACGCGGCCCGCGCCCGTGACCATGAAGAACTCGCCGCTCAAATTCTCCGCGCGAAGACCGAGCGGCACCCATGAGCTGGGGTTGTCGTAGAAAAACGATCGGCAAGAAGCCACCTCTTCGGGCTTCATGCGATACGACAGGTTGCCGCCGTTGCTTTCGTGCCACCCCTGCGCCCACCCGTCGGCGCACAGGCGCACGAACGATTTCGCGAACTGCTGCTGCTCCACGGCGACGCCGGAAACGGCGCCCTTCGCAGCCGAGACGCCCCGATCGAGCATCTCTTGAGCATCATCGAAAAAACCCATAGCCTCTCCTATCGTTCATGCGCCGGCGACGGCGCGCCAACGCCCGGCTGCTCTTCGTCATTGCGAATCCGCACGACGTACATCACGTTGGTGGCGGCTACCGTTTCGGCTCCCTGCGCGTCCGTACCCGCCGCCGGGCTGGTCAAAGGATCGCCTGCCGTGAACACGGCCAACTGCCCTGGGTTCACCAAACCGCGCTGCAGCACGGTGGCGTGCGCATGGTCGATAACGCAGCGCATATCGCCCTGCACGTCGCCGATCATAGGGACGACGCCCCAGTTCAACTGCTGCTGACGCATGACGCGCGAAAATGGCGTAACCGCGTAGATGGGCACGCGCGGACGCAGGTTCGACACCAGGCGCGCCGTGCGCCCCGACATGGTGGGGGCGACGATGCACGAGGCGCCCACGTTCTCGGCCGTCTGCACGGCCGCCATGCCCACCGCCAACGCGACGCGCGCATGGACGCGTCGCCGGTCGGGCGCGCGCTCTTCGAACAGGTACGGTTCGCTGGCTTCGGCGATGCGCGCCATCATGCGCACCGCAGCCACCGGATAGCTTCCCGACGCCGTTTCGCCCGACAACATGACCGCGTCGGTGCCGTCGTAGATGGCGTTCGCCACATCCCCAACCTCGGCACGCGTGGGACGCGGGTTGCGAATCATGGAATCCAGCATCTGCGTGGCCGTGATAGCCGGCTTCGACGCACGGTTGCATGCGCGGATGATTTCCTTCTGGATATGCGGCACGCGGTACGCGGGAACCTCCACGCCCAAGTCTCCGCGCGCGATCATGATCCCGTCGGCGGCTTCGAGTATTTCCTCGATGTTCTCCACAGCCTCCGAGCACTCGATCTTCGCGATCAGCATGATGCCCGCTCCGCCGTGCTGGTCCAGGAAATCGCGAATCTCGCGCACCCCGCGCGCGTCCCTCACGAAGGAGGCCGCGACGAAATCGACCTCCTGGCGAACGCCGAACAGCAAATCATCGCGATCTTGATCGGTCATAACCGGAAGCGGAACCGAAGTGCCCGGAAGGTTCACGGACTTGCGCTCTCCCAGCATGCCCGCGTTAAGAACCGTGCACAGAATGTCGGAACCCTCCGTTGCATCCACGCGCAACTCGATAAGCCCGTCGTCGATCAGCACGGAAGTGCCCGGCGCAACCACGTCCGCCAAACCCGGACACGTATGAGAAACCCGCTGCGCCGTACCCTCTACCTGGGCTTCAGTCAGCACGATCCGGTTCCCCGAGGCAAGCTGCACCGGTGCGCCGCCCGCCAAGCGACCCGTGCGAATCTCGGGTCCTCGCGTGTCCAGCAGCACCGCGCACGGGGAGTCAACCTCGTGGCATACCGCGCGCAAGCGCTCCATGCGCGCGGCGTGCTCGACGTGCGATCCATGCGAGAAATTGAAGCGCGCCACGTCCATGCCCGCCGCAATGAGGTCGCGCAGCGCGCCCTCGTCGTCGACCGCCGGCCCCAACGTGCACACGATTTTCGTTCGCCTAGCCATAGCCTCCCCGTCGTACGCCGTTTTCCTTCATGATAGCGCAAAGCGCCCGCTCCGCTTGCACGGAACGGGCGCTCTCGAAACGATTGCAAAACGTCTTTACACCTCGGCGACCCACAGGCCGTGCAGGTTGCAGTACTCGTACACCTTGAGCGCTTCGTCGCCCTCGGCCACGGCGAAATCGGCAACGGGAGCATCCTCGGGGGTGAGCTCGCGCATCTGGTAGCCGTTCTTCGTAACCAGGCAGATGAAGGTGATGTAGTGCTCCGGCGTCATGGGGTGCAGCGTGCTGCCCACCTCGACGTGGACGTTCGCGCCGTCGACGCTCACGACGGGAACGTGCTTCTCGAGCGCGGCGTCGGTGGTGTTGGCGGTGAGCTCGGTCATCTTCTCGCCGCAGCAAACCAGCGGAACGCCGGCGTCGAACGGCTTCACAGCGATGTTGCCGCAGTGCATGCACTTGTAAAACTTGAGATCCATATTCGGGCCCCCTTTAGCTTCGCGTACAGGTCTACCTGCTTCTTCCCAATGATAGCGCAGGGCCGATGCGCGGCGAGCGCACCGCGATGCTTGGAGCCGAACCGTAACGTCGTCGAAACGCCTCGCTTGCCAAGCACCGTACCCTTTGCCTCCTTAAATGTTACTCACTCTGTTGCATTTCAGGAAGACCCTGCTGAGGCTTTTTCACGACAATCGCATAAACCAACACGCCCACACCTACCAGGATCAACGGAACGCTCAAAAGCTGCCCCATGGTAAGCCACCCGCCCCACAAGTAGCCCAGTTGCACGTCCGGTTCGCGCACGAACTCAACCAGAAAGCGGAAGCATCCGTACATGATCAGGAACAAGCCCAGGAAGGTGCCGCGCGGGCGAGCCGGACGCATCCGCGAGAGCAGGTAGAGCACGGCGAAGATAACGATTCCCTCCAGAAACGCCTCGTACAGCTGAGAGGGATGGCGCGGCATCGTTCCAGCGGCCCCACCGAACACCACGCCCCACGCGACGTCGGTGGGCGCACCCCACAGCTCGCCGTTCACAAAGTTCGCGCAGCGACCGAACAGCAGGCCAAGCGGAGCGCCGATGCAGCCCAGATCAGCCAGCGTCAAATACGGGATGTTCGTCAGCTTGGCCGCCACGATACCCGAAAGAAGCGCCCCGATCAGGCCGCCGTGAAAGCTCATGCCGCCACGGTTGAACGCAAGGATCTCGGCAGGATGAGCCAGGTAGTAGCCATCGCCGTAAAACAAGACGTAGCCCAAGCGCCCTCCAAGGATCACGCCGACGATCACGCAGAACATGATGGTAAGCAAAGAATCCACGTCCACGCGCACGCGCCATCGGCGCGCTACGCGCCATACCACAAGCGCCGCGCACACGAACCCGAGCACGTAGGCGATGCCGTACCAGCGCACCGCGAACGGCCCGATAGCGAACGCAACCGGGTCAAGGCTTTGGTAGATGTTGTTGAGCATGAAGTTCCTTTCGCAAAAATCCGAGGCGAAGCGATCGCCTTCGGAAGCGAGGTACAGGGCCTACTCCTGGCCCATGCCAGCCCCCACCTCGATAGCGGCGAAGCGAACCTCGTCGCGCAGCTGAGGCGGAATGGGGTGCACGATGGAAACCGAGGCGTCGCAGTGCGGGCAGCGCAGCGTGAACAAAGCCAGGTCCGTCCGCAGGACCATCATGGCATCGTAGCGACATACGTCCAGATCGTTCGCGCCGCATGCAGGGCAGATTGCGCTTCGACTCATCGGTTCACGCTCCTTCGCTCGTTTGCCCGCCTTCTTTTGTCCTCATTGTAGCAGAAGCCCGCCGACGCGAACGCCGAACGACGCCCACGCCGACGGGCTTCACATCAGCACGAGGCGCGCCCCTCGCCCACTACGCGGTCGAGGAAGAACGCATGCACGCGCGCATCGTCGGTCAACTCGGGATGAAACGCCACGGCGAGCGCGCGCCCTTCGCGCACAGCAAGCGGCTCGCCGTCCTCGGCGGCACTGAGGACCTCCACGTTCGGCCCCCAATCGGCGAACCTCGGCGCGCGGATGAACACGCCCTTCACGGGGCCGCCCTCGATCCCGGCCCACGGCACCGCCGTCTCGAACGAGTCGATCTGCCGGCCGTAGGCGTTGCGCCGGATCCGCACGTTCATAAGAGCGAGCGGTTCCTGATCGGGCCGCGCGCCTTCGATGTCGCGCGCCATGAGGATAGCGCCGGCGCACGTGCCGAACACGGCCATCCCCTTCGCGAACGCATCGCGCAGCGGCTGGTACATGCCGTGGATGGCCAAGAGCTTCGCGATGGCCGTCGACTCGCCGCCCGGCAGCACCAAGCCGTCCAAACCGTCGAGCTCGTGCGGCCAGCGCACGAGGCGCGTGGCCGCTCCCAGCCCGTCGAGCATGGCTCGATGCTCGCGGAACGCGCCCTGAAGCGCCAGGACGCCGATGGTTTTATTCATAGGTTGCATGGCCAGACCTCATAGGTTCACGCGACGCGTCTCTACCAGCCGCGCTGCGCCATCAGCTCGTTGTCGGGGATGTCGGAGATCTCGATGCCCACCATGGCCTCGCCCAGGTTGCGCGAAACGCGCGCGACAGTGTCGGGATCGTCGTAGTTCGTCGTGGCCTCCACGATGGCGCGAGCGCGCTTGGCCGGGTCGCCCGACTTGAAAATGCCGCTGCCCACGAACACGCCGTCGCAGCCCAACTGCATCATGAGCGCCGCGTCAGCGGGCGTGGCGATGCCGCCGGCCGAGAAGTTCACCACGGGAAGGCACCCGTGCTCGGCCACCCACTTCACCAGCTCGTAGGGAGCTTGCAGCTCCTTTGCAGCCGTGAACAACTGCTCGTCGCGCAAGCCTTTGATACGGGCGATGTCAGTCGTCACGGTGCGCATATGGCGCACGGCCTCCACCACGTTGCCCGTGCCCGGCTCGCCTTTCGTGCGGATCATGGCCGCGCCTTCGGCGATACGGCGCAAAGCCTCGCCCAGGTTGCGCGCGCCGCACACGAACGGCACGTCGAAATCCCACTTGTTCACATGGTACTCGTCGTCGGCCGGCGTGAGCACCTCGCTCTCGTCGATGAAGTCCACGCCCAGGCTCTGCAGCACCTGCGCCTCCACGAAATGCCCGATGCGGCACTTCGCCATGACGGGGATGGACACGGCCTCCACGATTCCCTCGATCATGGTGGGGTCGCTCATGCGCGCCACGCCGCCGTGCGCGCGGATGTCGGCAGGGACGCGCTCGAGGGCCATAACGGCCACAGCGCCCGCATCCTCGGCGATCTTCGCCTGCTCGGGGTTGACGACGTCCATGATGACGCCGCCCTTCATCATCTCGGCGAAGCCGGTCTTCACTTTGAGCGTGCCATGCGCCTGTTCGGTCATCGAGCCGTCCTTTCATCGCGATCGTTCGAGTAGCTGCCCGCAACGCGCCGACAGCATGCAGAGCGCGGCCGCACGAATGGCCGTGCGGCCGCGCTCGAATCCAAGCATGTACGATACCCGTTCCTGCGCCTCGACGCGAGCACGTTAACGCAACCGTAACGCGCGAAGCGAAGAACGGGGCTAGAGCAGAAACCGGTTCGGGTTGCCCTGTCGGGCCACGCAGCCTTCTTTGCGATCGGCCATGTGCGGCCCGTGCGTTAAAAAGTGCGTGCAGAAGCGGCATATCTCCTTGATGGCCGCATCGTAGTCGCGCTCCGGGTTCAACAATACGTTGAAGTCCTGGCACACTTCATGCGTAGACCGCACGCAGGCTGCAAAGCGGCAGTCGGCAGGACAAGGCTCTCCGGGTATGTTGTGCGGGCAACGCGACATCATCTCCTCGTCGCATCCGCGCAGTTCCCAGCAGTTCGCCATATCCGCCTTCCCTTCAATCCCGAACGCTCACGGCTATTCAGCCGCGGGCACGACCTTCGTCACGCCGGGGACGCGCTCTTTCAGGATGCGCTCCACGCCGTTGGCGAGCGTCATCTGAGACATCGGGCAGCCCTTGCACGCGCCCTGCAGCTCGACCGTGACCACGCCGTCCTCGGCAACGTCGACGAGCTTCACGTCGCCGCCGTCAGCCTGCAGGCTGGGGCGAATGAGCTCGAGCACAGCCGCCACGTCGTTCTTATCCACCATAGGAATCGCTCCTTCGTCTGAATGGGTGTTATCAGGTGCCGATTCTACCACAGAGCCTTGGCGCGCACGGCCGAAGCCGGGAAATGCGGAGGAAACATCGACGAGGCGCATGGCGCTACGAAGAAGGCTTCCAATCCTTCCCCAGAACCAGCAGCACGTCCGTGTCGAACGTATAGAACCCCGCGTCGGCAACCGTACGGCCAAGGCCCAGCGCGGAGACCACGGTTTGCGCGGCCGGCTCGAACGCGCCGTCCTTGTAGATGACCAGCGTTTCGGCGTAAGCGGCAGTATCGGTATTGCCGGTTTCCTCGACCTTGAACCCCATGCCTGCAAGCGTTTGCGATATCTGGGCCGCCGCGCCGGTAATGCCTCCGCCGTTGCGGACGGTCAGGGTGAAGCTGGCCGGATCGACCGAGGCGATCTTCTTCTCGACCACCGGGTCTTGCCCCTGCTTCACCAATTCCATCATGGACGACCATGCGTCGGTTGAAGCCACGTAATAGGAAACGCTATCGCGCGTTGTCTCGTAACCGGGAACGAGGGCGCCCTTCACCGTAGACGCGTCCATGCCCCGCAGCGCATCGGCCAAGCCCAGCGCGTCTTTCGCTCCCATGTCGGTGCCGAAAGAACCCCCCACCTTGTCCAGCGTGGACAAGAAGGAAAGCGACCCCTCGTCAAGCAGGCGAAGGGACAGCGCCGCAAGCAGTTCGCGCTGGTTGGCCGCCTGCACCTGCAAGCCTCCCGAAAAGTTCGACGCACGCAAAAACGTAAGGGCGGCCTTGCCGTCGAGCGTCTGCTCCCCCGGAGATAGGTAGACGTCGCCCGCCGCCGGGTCGTCCACCTCTTCGGCTACGTTCACCTGCACGCCGCCAAGTCCATCGACCAAGCTCGCCACGCCGCCGGCATCGATCTTGACCAGATGCGACACGTTCACCCCGGCGAAGTTCGACACGGCTTTGATCAGGGACGCATCGCCTTCCTGCACAGCGGCGTCTCGAAGCTGATGGGGCTTTCCGTCTTTAAGCTGAACCTGCAAGGTGGCGGGTACGGACACGATGACCGCCGACCGCGCAGCTCGGTCCACCCGCACCAGGGCAAGCGCATCAGGCCCGGCTTGGGCGTTCGCCGCCCCCACCGGGTCCAAATCTGCAGCGACCAACGTGTAGAAGGCGTCGGCTGCCTCTTTCGGAGCGACAAGCGCCGACGAGGCGTCCGAGTTCTTGAGGCCTATCTTGGAATCGAGCGAACCGAAGAACGCGAACGTCCCCACGCCCGCCGCAACGACCGCCACCAAAACGACGCACGCGACCACCGCAACGAGACGCCGCATGCGCGCGCGGCGCTGGATGCCATGGGAGAACTCGCGCCTGCTCACGCGACGAGAGAACTGGGAAGCGCTCTCCCCGGACGACGTGTTCGGCAAAATGGTTTCCACGTAGCCGCGCGCCGCGCGCTTCTGCTTGCGCGCGCTCGAAAACCCGACGGAATCGGCGTTCATGCGCCCGCGCGAACGCCGCGGCACGTGCGTGCCCAGCGTAGCGGTGCGCAAACGGCGCGAGGTGATTTTGGACTGCGTTGCCGAAAAGCCCTTACGGCGCTTGACCATGTGCGGCCTCCGCTAACCGCGGATATCCGGCATACCGTCGACGGGCGCGCGGCGAACGCACGCCCCCAGATCGCCCAGCTTGCCAACGTAGTCTTCGTAGCCGCGGTCGATATGGCCGATGTTGTGCACCCGCGTCTGCCCCTCGGCAGACACTCCCGCAAGAACAAGCGCCGCGCCCGCACGCAGGTCGGTGGAGGACACGTCGGCGCCCTGCAGGCCCGCAACGCCCCTGACCAGCGCATGATGATCCTCGATAGTGATATCGGCCCCCATGCGGATAAGCTCGCTTGCAAACATGAAGCGGTTCTCGAACACGTTCTCGGTGATGACCGACACGCCCTCCGCGCGCGCGGCCAGCAGCATGAACTGCGCCTGCAGGTCGGTCGGGAAGCCCGGATGCGGCAGGGTCTGAATATCGATGGGAACAAGGGGGCGCGTACGGCTGACGGTGACCCAGTCGGCTCCGGTTTGCACCTCGCAGCCCATGGCGGCAAGCTTCATGAGGGCAACGCGCAGATACGACGGATCGATGCCGCGTACCGTAACGGGGCCTCCCGTGAGCGCGCCGCCCACCAAGAAGGTGCCCGCCTCGATGCGATCGCCCACCGTCGTGTGGTCGCAAGGATGCAGCGAGGAAAGCGGAACGCCCTCCACCTCGATGATCGAGGAACCGGCCCCGGCCACCTTCGCTCCCATGGACACCAGCATGTTCGCCAAGTCCACGATTTCGGGTTCGCGCGCGGCGTTCTCGAGCACCGTCGTGCCTTTCGCCGTCACGGCCGCCATAAGCAAGTTCTCGGTTGCGCCGACGCTGGGGAAATCCAAAACGACGTCCGCTCCAACCAAGCCGTTCGGCGTGCGCGCCTCCAGGAATCCGTGGTCGATGGTGAACTCCACGCCCAGCGCTTCGAGCCCCACGAGGTGCATGTCGATTTTGCGCGCGCCGATCTGGCACCCGCCGGGCATGGCCACGCGCGCCCGCCCGAACCGACCGACCAGCGGACCCAGGACCGAAATGCTCGCGCGCATCTTGGATACCAGGTCGTACGGCGTTTCGAACTGCTCGACGTCGGTCGTGTCCACGATCAGCGTATGGCCGTCGCGTTCCACGGTTGCGCCCAAGCGGCGCAGCACCTCCGACATGATGCTGATGTCGGAGATGAGCGGCACGTTGCGCACGAGCGTTTTGCCCTGGCCGAGCAAGGCGGCGGCAATGAGCTTGAGCGCGGAATTCTTGGCGCCCGACACGGCCACTTCGCCCGCGAGCACGCCGTTGCCTTCGACAATGATGATCTCTTCTGCCATGGGTGTTCCTTAACGCCGAGGTGCGCGCCCTCGGCTTGACTCGTCTATGGATGCGCGCCGTGAGACGGCGCGTTCAGTTCGCAATGCGTCCATTATAGAAAGTGAAGGCCCGCATAATGCGGCCCTTCACAACGAAAGCAGAACGGCATGGGGGGAATGTTGGTCGCGGTCGAATCGCACGCCCCTTCCCCAGCAAGCCAGGGCGACGGCATCGAAACACGAGTGGCATCCGGATGCATTGTCGATCCAAAAACACGTTTTTGGACGAAAAAACGTGTTTTTGGATCGACAATGACGGCGGCTGAGATGGTTTGGTGGACCCCCCATCGGATTTCACGCGAGAGCACATCTTTTCCGACGCACAAAAAAGACCCGAAGCCGAAGCTTCGGGTCCCAGCTTTACCGGTAAGGAAAAGAGGGTTTACGCCTCTTCGCCCAGGACGAAGCGCTTGAAGTCGACGACCTTGATCTCGCCGCCCAGGTTCTTCGCGACCTCGGCCGTGTACTCGGCAACGGTCTGATCCGGGTTCTTGACGAAGGCCTGCTCCGTAAGCGTGCTCTCCTTGAAGAACTTCTCCAGACGGCCGACGGCCATCTTCTCCTGGATGGCCTCGGGCTTGCCGGACTCGGCAGCCTGAGCCATGTAGATGGCCTTCTCATGCTCGACGATGGCCGGGTCGACGGAGTCGCGGTTCGCGGCAACGGGAGACGCAGCGGCAACCTGCATGGCAACGTCGCGGCCGTACGCCTTGAACTCAGCGGACGCGGGATCGACGCCCTCGACCTCGAACTGCACGAGCACGCCGATCTTGCCGCCGCCGTGGATGTAGGACGACACGGCGCCGCCCTGCTCCACCGCAAAGCGGGAGAGCTGGATGTTCTCGCCCAGCGTGTGGATGGCGTCGGTCACGACAGCCTCCACCGTCTCGCCCTCGGCGTCGGCGGCCTTGAGGGCCTCCATGTCGGCGGGGTTGGCGGCCAGCGCAGCCTTGGCGATCTTCTCGGCGTAGGCCTTGAACTTGTCGTTCATGCCCACGAAGTCGGTCTCGCAGTTCAGCTCGACAACGGCGCCAGCCTTGCCGTCCTCGGACACGAGCGCCATGACGGTGCCCTCGTTGGTGGCACGGCCGGCCTTCTTGGCAACAGCGGCCAGACCGCGGGTGCGCAGGACGTCGACAGCGGCGTCCAGGTTGCCGTCGGCCTCGACGAGCGCCTTCTTGCACTCCATCATGCCGGCGCCGGTCATCTCGCGGAGTTCCTTGACCATGGAAGCGGTAACAGCAGCCACGTTGTTCCTTTCTCTATGCGCCGCGCGCAAGCGCGGCCCTGGTCTGTCAAACGCCGCCGGTTTCGAAACCGGCGGCGCATTCGTTCATCTGAAAAGCAGGTTATTCGGCAGCGGGAGCAGCGGCCTCGGCCGGAGCCTCAACCTCTGCCGGAGCAGCCTCGGCCTCGGCCGGAGCGGCCATCTCGGCAACCGTCACAGGCGCGCCCACGCCGGCGATAACGGCATCGGCGATGAAGTCGGCCAGCAGGCGAACCGAGCGGATGGCGTCGTCGTTGGCGGGAATGCCGAAATCGACGTCGTCCGGATCGCAGTTCGTGTCGAGCGTGCCCACCACGGGGATGTCGAGACGACGGGACTCGTGGATGGCGATGGCCTCGCGGTTCGTGTCGATCACGAACACGGCGTCGGGCACGCGCTTCATGTTGCGGATACCGTTGAGGTTGGTCTGCAGCTTGGACAGCTCCTTGCGCAGCAGGATCTGCTCCTTCTTGGGCAGCATCGCCATGCGGCCGTCGGCCTCCATGGCCTCCAGCTCCTCCATGCGGGTCACGCGGGAGCGGATGGTGACGAAGTTGGTCAGCATGCCGCCAAGCCAGCGAGCGTTCACGTAGGGCATGCCGCACTTGTTGGCAGCATCAGCGACGGCTTCCTGAGCCTGCTTCTTCGTGCCGACGAACAGCACGGTGCCGCCCTTGCGAGCGATCTCGGACACGAAGGTGTACGCCTGGTCCAGGCCCACGAGCGTCTGCTTGAGGTCGAGGATGTAGATGTCCCCACGGCTGCCGAAGATGTACGGCTTCATCTTGGGGTTCCAGCGACGGGTCTGATGTCCGAAGTGTGCGCCTGCGTCGAGCAGCGACTTAATGCCGACTTTCGTCATGACTTTCTCCATTCGTTAGTCCTCTGCCTGCGGTCATCCCCGAATCCGCAGCCTTTTTCGGTTGGCCACTGGCGGATCAGGTCGCGCAAGCATGTGTAATTAGAAACCGTTGAATCTTACCACAGAGAAAATGAAATGCAAGCACTTCTCGAAGACCGCATACATGCACGTCCTTTCGCGAGAAGCGGTTGACGCTCGCGGCTGTCGAGCCGGCGTCCGACCGGCCGGCTCGACAGCCGCACGCATGCGGTCACGAGCGGTACGCGCCTGCGCTGCGCAAGCTGAGCGCCACCGTGGACGCGTTGTGCAGAAGCGACGACGCCTGCGGGGTCAGAACCCCGCCGATGCCCGCCGCGAGCAAGGCCGAGTTGACCAGCATGACCTCTCTGAAGGATGCATCCAGACGCTGCGTCAGACCCTTGCTCAAGCGACTCAGCTCCACGATAGCCCCCAAATCTCCTCCCGCAAGCGTGATGTCGGCGACCTCTTTGGCCACGGCGGTCCCCTGCCCCATGGCGATCCCCACATCGGCTGCGGAAAGCGCGGGCGCGTCGTTCACGCCGTCGCCCACCATGACCACGCGTCGTCCCTCGGCCTTGAGCCGTTCGACGAACGCATGCTTGTCCTCGGGCAGCAGGTTGGCCCGGTACTCGGTCACGCCCGCTTCCCGCGCGATGCGCGCCGCCGTGCGGTCCCCGTCGCCCGTCAGCATCACCACGCGGCGAAATCCCAGCGCCTTCAGATTGGCCACCGCCTGCGCCACGCCTTCCTTGAGCGGATCGTAGACGCCGATGACGCCCACCAGCTCGCCGTCGACCGCCAGGTACAGCGGCGTGAGCCCTTCGGTTTCGGAAGCGATCCTCGCGCGCTGGTCCTCCGACACGGCAACGCCTTCGTCGCCCATCACGAAATGCTCCGACCCGATGACCACGCGCTTGCCGCCCAACGACGAGGCTATTCCGTGCGCCACGATGTACTCCACCTCGGCATGGCGCTCGCGGTGCTTGAGGTTCTTCTGCGCCGCCGCGCGCGCCACGGCGCGCGCCACGGGATGCGGAAAGTGCTCCTCCAGGCATGCCGACAACCGCAGCACCTCGCGCCGGTTCCAGCCGTCAAGAGCCAAAACGCACGCCACCTCCGGCGTAGCCTCGGTCAAGGTTCCGGTTTTGTCGAACACGATCACATCGGCAGCGGCCATGGCCTCGAAGTGCTTCGCGCCCTTGACGGCGAAACCCACTTTCGCGCTCTGGCTCATGGCCGAAAGCACGGCGATCGAGCTGGTCAGCTTAAGCGCGCACGAGTAGTCCACCATGAGCGCAGCCGACGCCTTCGTCAAACTGCCCGTGACCAGGGCAACCCCCGCCGCCAGCAGGAAGTTCCACACAACGATGCCGTCGGCGAGACGCTCCATCCGAGACTGGGCCTGCGCCTTGTTCGCCTCGGACTGCTCGACCAGCGACACGATGGAGCGCAGCTTCGTTTCGGCAGCCTTCGCGCGAACCTGCACGACGATCTGGCCGTCCTCCACGGCGGTGCCGGCGAACACGTCGTCGCCCTCGGCGCGCTCGACGGCAAGGGGCTCTCCGGTAAGCGAGGCCTGGTTCACCATCGCAACGCCGCGCACCACGCGTCCGTCGACGCATACGGGCATGCCCGTGCGCACGACAACCAAATCCCCCGGCTCGAGATCGGACGCGCGCACCTGCACCTCTTGGTCGTCGCGAAGCAGCTGGGCGGTCTCGGGCAGATCGAGCAACGCGCTGACAAGGGCACCTTCCGAGCGCGAGCGCGTGTACTCTTCCAGCGTTTCGCCCACATCGAGCAAGAACATGGTCTGCCCGGCCGTCCGAGGATCGCGCTTGAGAAACGACGTCCCGATAGCAGCGGCGTCCAGCACCGCAACGTCAAGGCGCGAGCGCCCGAGCGAGCGCAGACCCGCCCCCAGGAAGCGCCGGTAACGCCACGCCGCCGCAACGGCGGCAAGCGGCCGGGGCACGAACCAGCGCCGCAAAACGTACAGGCCCGCAAGGCGCGCCAGGTCCATGAGAAGCGACTGGGAGCTCGGGGCGAGGTCAAGGCCGAAACCGGATCGAGCCTCGTCGATGCATTTCGCATCGATGGCGGACAGGCGCTCCAAAACCAGGTCCCGCGCTCCCTCGAGCGGGCGGTACGTCAAAGCGATGCTGCCGATGCGCGGATAGACCGACGCCTTCTCCACCGTTGGGATAGCCGCAAGCACCCGATACAGTGCGTCGAGGTCGGCGGAGGGAACCGGGCCGGCAAGCTTGACGCGCACGCGGCCCGGGAGTTCGTTCGCAATGGCGTACTGCATCGCGGCTACTTCTTTGATGCCTGAGCCGAATCCGCCTTGGACTTCGCCGGTTCGACCGCAGACGGCTCGTCGGCGGCAGCGGACGGCTCGTCAGCGAGCGATGTCTGCACGTTGATGTAGGAAGCCTGGGCCACGATGTCGTCGACTTCGGCCTTGGCCTGCTCGACGATGCCCTCGTAGGCGGCCTTCGCTTGCAGCCCCTTCGCAACGCCCTGCACGTAGCACTTCTTAGCCGTTGGACCCGTCAGGGCCTTCGCCCCCACCGCCCCCAGCAACACGCCCGCCCCGATCAGCCAGCCGCTCTTCTTCGGGAAGTCCATGCATGCCCCTTTCTTGCGCTCGCGCGCATCGTTCGCAACATCCTTTACAGTTGCTTAAAGTTAACTTTTCTAGCATAATGAGAGCTCCGGTAAAAGTCAATTAAAGCTAACTAATATGAATCGATCGTTGAAAGGAACCTCATGAAAAAGCATACGTTCTGGGCCTGGGCCGCCATAGCCTGCATGGCCATGGCCATGTACACGGGCAGGAAGCGCTCCTAGCGAAGCGACGTCAAGGAGAGCTTGGGGTTTTCCGCGCACGATGGGCGCAGTTCCGCTACCATGAACGCAACAACATCCGCACCCTCCCCTTGCGCAGGCAACGCGAGGGACGGAACCGCAAGGAGCCCAGCATGAACATCAACAACGTCGCGTTCGAGAAATCGTTCGGCACCTCGCTGCAGCTGCCGGCGTCCACGTTGCCCGAAATCGCATTCGCCGGCCGGTCCAACGTGGGCAAGTCGTCTTTGCTGAACAAGCTGTTCAATCGCAAAAGCCTGGCGAAAGTGTCGCAAACGCCGGGCAAGACGGCCACCATCAACTTCTTCTCGTGTGACGGCGTACGGTTCGTGGACCTGCCGGGCTACGGCTACGCCAAGGTGGCGAAATCCGAGAAGGGACGCTGGTCGGAGCTGATCGAAGGGTACTTCAACCAAGATCGCAACCTGGCGCTCGTGGTGTCGCTGGTGGACATCCGCCACCCCGCTTCAAGCCTGGATGAAAACATGATCGAGTTCTTGCAGGAGGCGGAACTTCCCTTCGCCGTGGTGCTGACGAAAGCCGACAAGCTATCCCGACAGCAGCAAATGAAGCAGAAGGCAGCCCTGAAAAAGCAGCTGAAGCTGCATGCCGACGTGCCTTTGGTGGTGTGCTCTTCCGAAAAGGGAACGGGCATCGACGAGCTGCGCACCGTCATCAAGAACGCCGCTCGCTAGGCTCTTCTCCGGATAAACCGCGAGGCGAGGAGACCGAAGGGCGCGTCAGCGCCTCCGGGTTCCCCGCCTCGTCGACAATGAACGATCGTTTACCAGGGTCGCACGATGATCATGCCGGGCTGCACGGGACCCTGCACCACGCCCACGCCGTACGTGGCCGCGTGGATCATCTGGCCGCCGCCGATGTAGATGCCGCAATGCCCGGCGTTCACGGCCACGTCGCCCGGCTGAGGATCGCTTACCTGGGGCCAGTTCATGAACGTGAG
Source organism: Paraeggerthella hominis (assembly GCF_021044775.1). Classification (NCBI taxonomy): domain Bacteria; kingdom Bacillati; phylum Actinomycetota; class Coriobacteriia; order Eggerthellales; family Eggerthellaceae; genus Paraeggerthella; species Paraeggerthella hominis. Next base: position 310,660 of record NZ_JAJNOQ010000003.1, on the reverse strand, counting down.
CGTGCTTCCCATGCGGCTGTAGCTGCCGCTCAGGCAAAACGACACGAAGCCCGAGCAGTCGTACGACGACGGACCTGCGCCGTAACTGGGATCGGTGTAGCCGTACGGCTTGCCAAGCTGGCTGTACGCGCGGCCCACCACCGAGCCCGCGATAGGCTCGTCGTAGTCGGGAGCAGGCGGGTTGACGCTGCCTCCGCCAGAGGATTCGCCGCCGTTGTTGCCGCCGTTGCCGTTATTGGAGCCCTGCTGCGCCTGATCGGCGGACGCGTCTACCGTGGCCTGGGCCTGCGCCTCGTAGGCCGCCACCTGCGCCGCGCGCTCCTGCTCGACGAGCGCCGCAGCTTCGGCGCTCAAGTTATCGTAGGTCGACTGCATGGCCGCCATGGTGGAAGCGGTTTCGTCTTTCGTGCGCAGAGCCTCGCTCGCCTTCTGCGCAGCTATGCGCTCCTGCTCGGCAAGCACGGCTTCCTGCTCCTGAACCTCGGCACGCAGATCCTTCGTCTGCTGCACCAGCTCGGCATCGCTTTCGTTGATGGAATTGAGCAGGTCCCAGTTGGTCGCGAAGGACCTGAACGACGTGGCCCCCAAAAGCAGGTCGAGCGCCGAGCTGCCGCCCGAACGATACATGCTGCGAGCGCGCGATCCCAAGCGATCCTGCAAATCGGCGATCTGAGCCGAAGCCTCGTCGATGCGAGCCTGCGCGTCATCGCGCTTCGCCTCGGCGTCCTTTTGAGCGGCCAGCGCGTCGTCGTACGCGTCCGCCGCCTTGCTGAGCTTTTCCTGCATGGAATTGAGCGAAGCCAAAGCCGCCTGAGCCTCCGCCTGCTTCTCGGCTGCGGAAGGATCTGCCAGGGCGATGCCCGGAACCATAAGGGATACGGCAAGCACCGTTGCCATGAATCCGACGAGCGCGCCCCTCGCGCGACCGCCCCGTGCTTTCTGCTGCATGTGGGTACCTCCACCTGCCATCCGAAAACGTGCATGCAATGCGAACCAGTGTAGCAAATCGAGCGCATGACGGCCGGGCGTTCGATCGATCGTTACAGAAAGGCCACAGCACGCACCATGCTGCGGCCGCCCGTCAATCCCGGCCTATCCCGTGAAACCCGTGTCGGCGATGCGCCCCGCCCCGTCGGCGGCCGCCGTGGCAAGCTGGTCGCACCGCTCGTTTTCCGCGTGCCCCGCATGCCCCTTGACCCACACGAACTCCACGCGATGCGGCTCCTTCGCCTTCAGCAGGCGCTGCCACAAGTCCACGTTTTTCACCGGCTCTTTCTTGGCGTTCTTCCAACCGCGCTTGAGCCAGCCGTCAACCCAGTGCTGGTTGAACGCGTTGGCAACGTACTGCGAATCGGTGTAGAGCGTGACCTCGCAGGGACTTTTAAGCGTCTCGAGCGCCACGATAGCGCCCAGAAGCTCCATGCGGTTGTTCGTGGTGCGCTCGTAACCTTGCGAGAGCTCCTTTTCGTGCGTGCGCCCGTTGCGATCCACGAACCGCAGCACGGCGCCGTAGCCGCCCGGCCCCGGATTCCCGCGCGCGGACCCGTCGGTAAATGCATCGACCTTCAACAAGAAACATCCTTTCAAACGGAGGGACTCGGCAAAGAAACGTTCCGCCGGTTCGAGGACCGGCGGAACATGGCGCGCTACTTGTACTGGGACGGATGCTTCTCGAAGAAGTCGAAGCGCGGAGGCAGCTCGCGGATGCGGTGGCGGCCTTCGGTGATCTCGCCAGCGCTGCACAGCTCGTCGAAGCTCTCGAAATCGTAGTTCCAGCTAAAGAAGTCGTCGAACTCGAAGCTCAGGTAGTCGCAGATCTTCTCGGCCCCTGCCGGCACCACGGGATGCATGAGCAGCGTGGCGACGCGCAGCAAGAAGAACGAGTCCACGAGCACCTGGCGGCGCATCGCGTCGTCGCCGCCCTTCTCGACCGCGCGGATTCCGTCGGACCAGTACTTGTTCGCCCAGCGAATGAACTCGTCCATGATCGACATGATGGTATGCAGCTCGACGCGATGCATGGTGGCGTCGTAGACGCGCAGCACCTCGTTCACCTTGTCCAGCACGGCCGGCGACACGGCGCCGAGCGGCAGATAGCCTTCGAAGTTCTTCTGAGCTTCGTAGAAGCAGCTGCGGGCAAGGCGGTTGAACACGTTGGTCAGAAGCGCGCCTTCCTTGAGCACGGGGTCCGCCACGCGCGAATCGGCCAGCTCCTCTTCCGTGGCCAGGTACGGCTTCGGCTTGAAGCCGACCGACTTCTGGTCAAGGCCGAGCGCCAGGAAATGCGCGCGCAGCTGCTCGACGGTGTAGTGCTCGAGCAGCGCATCGGCGGTAGGCGGCTTGACCGCGCCCGACGACGATGCCTTCTTGTCGCCGAACAGGATATGGTAGTTGGCCACGAGGTTCGTCTGGCGAATGGGATGGTCGGTCTCGCCCGGCGCCAAGATGTCACCGGGACGCAGCGCCTCGATGAGCGCCGGCTGGGCAACGCCGTAGAAGTACAGGTTGTCCTGCCCGATGAACTGGTAAACCTCGGAATCCTCCGAGCACCACCAATCGCGCCAGCTGCCCCTGGGCAAGCCCATCTGGTCGTTCACGGCCATGGTGAACGACATGGGAGCCCACAGGCTTTCGGGCCAGCACCACACGGTCAAGCCTTCCAAACCTTCGATGACCGGGGCCTTGACCCCCCATTCGATATTGCCCGTGATGCGGAACGGCACCAAGGTCTTGCCCGTGCGGAAGCGGATTCCCGCGCGCGTCAAGACTTCGCGCGCCGTATCGCGCGCTTCGATGTCGGCGAACTCGATCTCGAAGCTCTGCTTTCCCTTTTCGGGTTCGCGCAGCTCGTGTGCGGGAAGATCGCTCGCGATCTGCTCGTACGCCGCGCGCTCGTCGTTCTTGATGTAGACCACGGGCGGAACCAGGAACTCCTTGATGGTTTTCGGCACAATGGCGCGCACCTCGGGATCGGCCTCGAGGCGAGCCACGTGGTCGCGAAGGAAGCCGCCGAACGCGGGCAGGTCGAAGTACCAGTTTTCCACCGGCCGCATTTCGGGCGTGGTTCCCGTCAACGACGATTTCGGCGCGATCAGGTCCTCGGGCGCGTAGCTGTGCCCCAGGTCGCATTCGTCGGCGTAGCCGTGCTCGGACTTGCAGCCTTGCACGGGGCAACGGCCCACCACCTGGCGCCCGTTCAGGAACGTGCCGGCTTCCGCATCGTAGAACTGCAGCGTGGCGCGTTTGCGAAGATGGCCGTTCTCGTGCAGCTTCTCGATGAACTTCTCGCTGATCAGCTGATGCACGCACTTCGCGTAGCCCAGCCCCGACCCCTCGTAGATGGAAAGGCTGACGTTGTAGGAATCGAGCGTTGCCTTCTGCGCCTCGTGGTTCTTGCGAACGTACTCCTCGATGGTGCCGTCGAACTCCCCGGCCTCCACCAGCTTGCGGTAGCCCTCGTTGATGGGAGAGCCGAAGCAGTCCGTTCCGCTGATGAAGCGGACGTTGGCGGCGCCGATGCGATCGCGCAGGAAGCGGGCGAACGCGTCGGCCGGGACGAACACGCCCGCGATGTGGCCGAAGTGCAGCGGCTTGTTGCCGTACGGCATGCCGGCCGTGACGACGGCCCTCTTCGGCCAGGAGGGACGCTCGATGTTACTGGGCGATGTTGCCATCGTTCTCAAACTCCTTCAAAGCGGCGGCAAGGTCGCCGGCGGACAGGCTCTTGCTTTCGGACATAAGGTCGAGCAGGCTCGACAGGGTGCTCTTCGTCGTTTTCAGTTCAACCGCGGAATAGCGCGAGACGCCGGCCAGCTCGGCCGCCTTCGCCAGCGCGTCCTCCTTGGTGCCGATTTCGTCGGCCAGCCCGTTCTCCACGGCGTCCATGCCGGTGAACGTCATGCCGGTGGCCAGCGCACGCACGTCGCTTTCGCTCATGCCGCGGCCCTCGGCAACGGTCTGGACGAACGTTTCGTTGATGCGCTCGACCATGTTCTGGTAGTAAGCGCGCTCCTCTTCGGAAAGCGGGCGCGTGCCGTAGCTGGAATCCTTGCTTTCAGACGACGTGATGTTGTCCACGTTGATGCCCAGCTTCTCCAGCAGCCCCGAAAGGTCGGTCACCTGCAGCGCCGTGCCGATGGCGCCGATGGCCGTGGTCTTGGCCGTGAAGATGTAGTCGGCCTGGCTGGAAATCTCGTAGGCCGCGCTCGCGTTCACGGAAGCGCTCGACACCACCACGGGCTTGCCGGTATCTTCCGAGAACTTCTTGACGTACGCCGCCATCTCCTCGCCGGCAGTAGCCGTGCCGCCGCCGGAGTTCACGCGCAGCACGACCGCCTTGATGTAGGTGTTCTGCGCAGCGCGATCGAGCTGGGCCTTCAACCCTTCGGGCGACGAGGTGGTGCCGTCGTACTGGATGGTACCGTCGATGTCGATGACCCCCACCGCATCCGAGGTCAGGAAGTCAGCCTCGGACATTGAGGTTTCGCCGAGAGACCCGACGGCTCCAAGCGAGCCCATGGACGACGACATGATGGACGTGCACGACCACATGCTCATGGCTATGAGCACGAAAACGAGCACGACGGCGACGAGCGCCACGATCCATCCGCGTTTCTTGGGCTGCGGCTGCGGCGCGTAAGGCTGCGGCGCATAGCCGCCGGCAGGCTGCGGGGACGGCTGAGGCGCAGCAGGCTGCTGCCACACCTGCTGCTGCCAATTGTTGTTTTCCTGGGACATGGGCCCTCCTGGTACGAATTGCAGGGTCGATCAAGCGAAAGCATCACGGAACCGCGCCCAAGGGACGCGGTTCCTCATCATGCGCTCATTATAGAACGGCGAAGCTTCGCTTCGGTAGCGAACGCATGACAACTCGCTTAGAACTCCACCGTGCCGTCGGCCTTGGTATGCTGCGCCTTCTTGGCGGTGCGAACCAAGAACTCCTGGTTGGTTTCGGTCTGCTTGAGCGACTTGATGAGCATGTCCATGGCGCGCTCGGTGCTGTTCGTGTTGGCCAGGATGCGGCGAACGGCCCAGATGAGCGGCGCCTCCTGCGGATCGAGCAGCAGGTCTTCCTTGCGCGTGCCCGACGCCACCGGATCGATGGCCGGGAAGATGCGGCGATCGGCCAGATTGCGGTCAAGCTTGAGCTCCATGTTGCCCGTGCCCTTGAATTCCTCGAAGATGACCTCGTCCATCTTCGAGCCCGTGTCCACCAAGGCCGACGCCAGGATGGTCAGGCTTCCGCCGTGCTCGATGTTGCGCGCGGCGCCCAGGAAGCGCTTGGGCGGATAGAGCGCCGTCGAGTCCACGCCGCCGGACAGGATGCGGCCCGACGCCGGCTGCGCCAGGTTGTAGGCGCGCGCCAGACGCGTGAGCGAGTCCAGCAGCACGACGACGTCCTTGCCGCATTCCACCAGGCGCTTCGCGCGCTCGATGACCAGCTCGGACACGGCGATGTGGTTTTCGGTGGGCATGTCGAAGGTCGAGGAGATGACCTCGCCCTTGATGGAGCGCTCCATGTCGGTGACTTCTTCGGGGCGTTCGTCCACCAGCAGGCACATGAGGTGCACTTCGGGGTTGTTCGCGCTGATGGCCGCCGCGATGTCTTTGAGGATGGTGGTCTTGCCCGCCTTCGGGGGGCTGACGATCAGGCCGCGCTGACCCTTGCCGATGGGGCTGACCAGGTCGATGACGCGCGCCGTGACGGTGTTCTTGCCGTGCTCCATGCTGAGGCACTCGTCCGGATAAACCGGCGTGAGGTCGCCGAAGCGCACGCGGCTGCCCAGCTCTTCGATGGGCGTGCCGTTGACGGACGTGACCTTCTGGATGGCCGCGTACTTCTCGTTCTCGCGCGCGGGGCGCGTCTGGCCGCTTACCAGATCGCCTTTGCGCAGGCCGTTGCGGCGAATGGTGGACAATCCCACGTAGCAGTCCGACTCGCTAGGAAGGTAGCCCTGGGTGCGCAGGAAGCCGTAGCCGTCGGCCAGGATGTCCAGGATGCCGGACACCTCGATGAAGCCCTCGGCCTTGACGCTTGCCTCGAACACGGCTTCGACCAGCTCGGCCTTCTTGAGGCCCGTCACGTCGATCTGCAGCTCCGCTGCCTTTTCGCGCAGCTCGGCAACCTTGAGCTTGTTCAGATCGTCGCGCGACACGCTGGGCTGCATTTCACGACCGCCCTGATTGCTGTGAGGACGGCGCTGGCGGCGGAAGTTCTGGTTGCCGCCGTTCTGCTGCCCGCCTTGCTTCTGGCGATTGTTGTTGTTCTGCCGCTGGCGGTTGTTCTGGTTGGAGCCGCCCTTGTTGCTTTGGCTTTGCCCTTGGTTCGGGCGCCTGTTCGTCGAGCCGGAAGGCTGCGAAGCCGCGTCCTTGCCGTTCGCCCTCGTCGACTTGCGAGGCGTCTTGCTTGCCTGAGCGGGACGCTCGGACGCGGACGAATCGGCCTTGTCGCTTTGGGCCGCCGGAGCTTCCTTGCCGGGCTTTTCGCCCGCATCCGCCTTCGCGGGCTCCGCCGACTTCTCCGCCTTGCTGGCCGCGGACTTCGTCCTCACGCTTGTGGAACGGCGGCGACGCGGAGTGGGAGCGGAGGGCGCCTCGGGTGCGCCCTCCGCAGTCGATGCTTCGTTTTCGCTCATGCGTTCTGCACTTTCTCCCAGTCCTTCATGAAGGAATCCAGGCCGCGATCGGTCAGCGGGTGCTGAACCATCTTCTTGAGCACGCCGAACGGAACGGTGGCGATGTCGGCGCCCATGAGGGCCGCCTGCGTCACGTGGTTCGCGCTGCGGATGGAAGCGGCGATGATCTCCACCTGCTCGTGGTTGACCGTGTTGTCGGAGTAATCGTAGTTGCCGATAGCCGCAACAACCTTGCTCAGCTGGTCCAGGCCGTCGTCGGAGATGTCGTCGAAGCGACCTACGAACGGGCTGATGTAGCGAGCGCCGGCGCGCGCGGCCAGGATGGCCTGGGGCACGCTGAAGCACAGCGTCATGTTGACGGGAATGCCCTCGTCGGCCAACGTGCGCGTGGCGGCCAGGCCCTCGACCATGGTGGGAACCTTCACGACCACGTTCGGGGCGATGGCGGCCAGCTCGCGGCCGTCGCGCACGATCTCGTCGCGCGTCATGGCTACGCTCTCGGCGGAAACCGGTCCGTCCACGATGTCGCAGATGCGCTTGATGTGGTTGTGGAAATCGGACAGCTTGCCGCCCGTGCGCGCGTACAGCGTGGGGTTCGTGGTCACGCCTGCGAGCGCTCCCCAACTAGCCGCTTCCTCGATTTCGGTCAGGTCAGCGGTGTCCAGAAAAAACTTCACCCAGTCCTCCTTATGTTGTGACGTATCAGTGTGAAACGCGCGCGAAGGCGCGCATGAGTCCCGTGAATGAGATGCAATGTGATGGGTTTTCTTCCTTGAAAGGCAAAAGAACTGGCTTTATGGTAGCGCATGTCATCATATCGTTCAAGCAAAAACGAGGTCGATGCGTGTATTTGCGATGGAGGTACGGCTACGGATCAGCGCGCGGCCGGGCGAAGGGCGCAGACGAAAGGCCGTCGCCGCAGCCCTATTCCACAACCCGGTAAAAGCAGCTGCGCGCGCCGGTGTGGCAAGCGGGGCCGGCCGGGTTCACCAGAGCGAGCAGCGTGTCGGCGTCGCAATCGTAGCGCAGTTCGACCAGCTTCTGGACGTTTCCCGAGGTGGCGCCCTTGTGCCACAGCTCTTGGCGGCTGCGGCTCCAGAACACGGTTTCGCCGCGCTCGAGCGTCAGGCGCAGGGATTCTTCGCTCATCCACGCCATCATGAGCACTTCAAGCGTGTCGGCGTCTTGGACGATGCACGGCACAAGGCCGGCCTCGTTGTACGAAAGAGCGGAAACGTCCATGATCACAACCTTACCGGGATTCCCTGCGCGCGCATGTGCTCTTTCACCTGGCGCACCGTCAGCTCGCCGAAATGGAACACGCTCGCGGCCAGCACGGCGTCGGCCTCTCCCTCGATGATCCCCTGGGCGAAATGCTCCAGCTTGCCCACGCCGCCGCTTGCGATGACGGGCACGTTCACCGCCCGCGCCACGGCGCGCGTGAGGGCGCAGTCGAACCCGTCGCGACTGCCGTCGCGATCCATGCTGGTGAGCAGGATCTCCCCTGCTCCGCGCCGAACCGCCTCCTGCGCCCACTCCACCGCGTCGATGCCGGTTGCCTTACGGCCGCCAGCCACGTACACCTCCCACTTGTTCGGATTGCCCGCCACGCTCTTCGCGTCGATGGCGCACAGGATAGCTTGCGACCCGAACGCCGCTGCAGCCTGGGATATCAGGTCGGGATCAGCCACGGCGGCCGAGTTCACCGACACCTTGTCGGCACCGGCCGCGATCATGGTGCGCATGTCGGCCACACTGCGAAACCCGCCTCCCACGCAGTACGGCAGGTGCAGCTCCTCGCTCGCGCGGCTGGCCAGTTCCACCGTAGTGGCCCGGTCGTCGCTGGTGGCGGTGATGTCCAAGAAGATGACTTCGTCGGCCTTCTGCTGATCGTAGCGCTGGGCAAGCTCGATGGGGTCGCCCGCGTCGCGCAGGTTCACAAAGTTGACGCCCTTCACCACGCGCCCGTTCTTGACGTCCATGCAGGGAATGACCCGTTTTGCTAGCATGCCTGTCCTTTCCTACCCGTCGTTCGCGCCGTCGGCAAGAAGCGCCCGGCGATCCTTCTTCGTCCGTCCTACCTTTGCTTGCCCTTGAACAGCTTGTCGATCCCCTTTTTGACTGCATCGTACGCCGCACCTGCGGCGGTGGCCATGGATCAACAGGGCATGACGGGCGCCGGATGCGGCTCATCCGGGCCGATGGCCGGCTTCGTCGGCAGGGCGACGCCGCACGGGTTCGCCTGCACGGCCGCCGCTTCGGCAGCGCGCGTTGCAGCCTCGCAGGCGCGCACCCCTTCGGCAACCGAAAGCGCGCCTTCGTAGATGGCGCGGCCCGCGATCACGCCCTCGATGCTCGCAGCAACGGGAGCCAAGCGCTCGATGTCGGCTACGCCCGCAACGCCGCCCGACGCGACCACGGGGTGCCCGAACGCCTGCGCCATGCGCACGTACGCCTGCGCCTCGATGCCGGTCTGCATGCCGTCGCGCGCGATGTCGGTGTAGATGAGATGACGAAATCCCAGCTGGGAAACGTGGCGGGCCAGCTCCTCGGCGGCAACGCCCGAGCCTTCGCGCCAACCGGAAACGGCCACTTCCCCGCCCTTCGCGTCTACGCCAGCAGCCAAAAGCTTGCCGTACGCGTCGATCGCGGCCTCCGCAAACGACGGATCGGCCACGAGCGATGTGCCCAGCACGATGCGCGACACGCCCGCGTCCGCCAAGCGCGCAATGGTGTCGAGCGACCGAACGCCGCCGCCCACTTCCACTTTGAGCAGGGTCTTTTTGAGAATCCGCTCGATGATGGCAATATTCTCGGGCGCTCCCGACTTCGCGCCGTCAAGGTCCACCACATGCAGCCAGGACGCGCCCTCTTCCTCGAACAGCTGCGCCTGCGCGGCGGGGTCGTCGTTGTACACGGTCACCTGGCTGTAGTCGCCCTTTGCCAGGCGGACGGCCTTGCCGCCCAGGATGTCGATAGCGGGAAGCAAATGCATGCTACGCCCCTTTCACGATGTCGACGAAATTGCGCAGCAGTGCTGCGCCCGCGTCCGAGCTTTTCTCGGGATGGAACTGCACGCCGAACGCCGCCTGCCCGTACTGCACCACGCTGGGAAACGGCACGCTGTGCGTGGTCTCAGCTGCAACGAAGGGTCCAGAAGGCGCAACGTAGCTGTGCGTGAAGTAGAAATAAGTGCCCGATGAGACGCCTTTGAGCAAAGGGCAGGCCGGATCCGTCACCTCCACCGTGTTCCAGCCCACATGGGGCACCTTGTGAAGCCGGCCCGCCGCGTCGACGGAGGGCATCTTGGCCACCACGCCGGGAAGAACGGCAAGGCCGGGCGCATTGTTCGACGACGCTTCGTCATCGGCCTCGGGCGCGCCTTCGACGCCCTCTTCGAACATGAGGTGCTGTCCCAGGCAAATGCCCAGAAAGGGAACGCCCGCGGCGATGCGGGCCCGCACGACGTCGGCCTGCCCCAGCGCGCGCATGGAGGCCGATGCATCGGCGAACGCGCCCACCCCCGGAAGCACCACGGCGTCGGCGCGGGCTATCACGCTCGCATCGTCGGTGACGACCGCATCGCCGCCGGCCGCAGCCAGGCCGCGCGCCACGCTCTTCAGGTTCCCTTTATGGTAATCGACAACGGCTATCATGTTTCAAGCATTCCAATCTCTGCTTGCCAATACGGGTCGGCCGGAAAGCGGGCGTATGGTGCCCGCTCGCCGGTCGGGACGCTCTACAGGGCGCCCTTCGTGGTGGGCAGCGCGCCCGCAGCGCGCAGGTCGGCTTCGACGGCTTCGCGCAGCGCCCGCGCGACGGCCTTGAACGCCGCCTCCAGCACGTGGTGGACGTTTTCTCCCGCCAGCTTGCGCACGTGCAAGGTCACGCCGGCGTTCGCGGCGAACGCGATGAAGAACTCCTTGGCCAGCGTTGCGTCGAACGTTCCCAGCATAACGGGAGGAACGTCCACGTCCCAGTGCAGCTGCCCGCGCCCCGAAAGGTCGCACGCCGCCAACACCAGCGCCTCGTCCATGGGAAGCATGAGCGACCCGAAGCGACGGATGCCGCGCTTGTCGCCAAGCGCGCGGGCGAACGCCTGCCCCAGCACGATGCCGGCATCCTCCACCGTATGGTGCCCGTCCACTTCCAGGTCGCCCTTGACGCGTACCTCCAGATCGAACAGCCCATGCCGCCCAAACGCGCACAGCATGTGGTCGAAAAACCCGATGCCGGTCTCCACGTCGGCGCGCCCCGTTCCGTCCAGGTCGACGGACAGCTTGATGTCCGTTTCGTTCGTCGCGCGCTCGACCCGCGCACGTCGCATGCCCCGCTCGGCCATAGCTACCTCTTCTCCATGACGATGTCGCGCAGCGCGCGCAAAAACCGATCGTTCTCCTGCGGCGTTCCAATGCTCACGCGCAGGCAATCCTCCAAATGCGCAGCCCGGGACAGATCGCGCACCAAGATGCCGCGATCGTACAGCGCCTGCCAGGTCTGCGCCGCCGACTCCATGCGAAACAGCACGTAGTTCGCATCCGACGGAAACGGCTTGACGCCGGGAATCTTGCGCAAGCCCTCGATCACGCGAGCCCGCTCCTCGATGATGCGCCGGATGCCGGGCTCGAACTTCGCGCGGTTCGCGTACACCACCCGAGCCACCGCCTGCGAAACCGCGTCGACCGAATACGGCTGGCGCACCTTGGCGAACTCCCGAACCACGTCCGCGTCGCCCAGAAGATAGCCCATGCGCACGCCCGCCAGGGAAAACGCCTTCGAGAACGTGCGCAGGATCACCAGGTTCTTGTGGCGATCGAGATACGGGCGCATGGTTTGCCGCGAGAACTCGAAGTACGCCTCGTCCACCATGACGAGCGCGTCCGTCGCGTCGAGCAGCTCCAGCATGAACGTCTCGCCGGCCAGCTGTCCCGTGGGGTTGTTCGGGCTGGTCACCACCAAGTAATCGATGTCGCCTTGTGCCACCCGCGCCAGCACGGCCTCTTCGTCGATGGAGTAGTCGGCCCGGCGCGGCACGTCGACCACCGTCGTGCCCGTCAGGCGCGCGTTGTTGTCGTAGACCGAGAACGTGGGCGGCAGGTTCAAAAACGTGCGCCCGGGGCCGCCCCACGCCAGAGCCATGTTGAACAGCAGCTCGTCGCCTCCGTTGCCCACGAGCACCTGATCGCGATCCAGACCGTTCGCCTCGGCGATCATGTCACGCAGGTCGTTGGCCAGCGGATCCGGGTAGCGATTGAGCGGCAGGCGCTTCACTTCGCGCATGATCTCGTGCCGTATGTCCTGGTTCACGTCGTGCGGATTCTCGTTCGCCGACAAAAACGCCTCGGCCGGCAGGTACTTCGGATCGTACGGCGAAAGACTCGCCAGCTGCGGGGCAGGAAGGCGTACGCTACGCATCGGCACCGCCGTCCCCGGCCCCGAACACGTTCCCGCATTCCAGCAGGTTCTTGCGCATCTCGACGCTCTTCGCATGCGCCCACAGGCCTTCATGGCTCGCGATGGTCATGACGGCTTCCGCATCGCGAGCGAGCGCAGCCGACGAGTACTGGATGACGCTCGACTTCTTCACGAACTCGTCGACCGAGAGCGGGCTCGCGTAGCGCGCCGTGCCGCCCGTGGGAAGCGTGTGGTTCGGGCCGGCCACGTAGTCGCCCACAGCCTCGGGCGTCCAAGCGCCCAGGAAGATGGCGCCCGCGTTGCGAATGGCGCCCAAAAGATCGAAGGCGTGGTCGACGTGCAGCTCCAGGTGCTCGGGCGCGATGACGTTCACGGCTTCGAGCGCTTGGTCCATGCTGTCGCACACCACCACGAGCCCCTGGTCGGCAAGGGACGCGGCCGTGATCTCGGCGCGCGTGGAGGACTCCAGGTGCCGCTCGACCATGCGCTCCACCTCGTCGGCGTACGCTTCGTCGAACGTGACCAGGTAGCACGCCGCCAAGGGGTCGTGCTCGGCCTGGGCCATGAGGTCGATGGCCACGAGCGCCGGATCGGCCGTGGCGTCGGCCACCACGCACACTTCTGACGGGCCCGCGATCATATCGATGCCGACATCGCCCGAGACGATCTTCTTCGCAGCCGCCACGTAGGCGTTGCCGGGACCCGTGATCTTCGCCACCGGCTCGATGGATTCGGTTCCGTACGCCAGCGCCCCTACGGCCTGCGCGCCACCCACCGTGTAGATCTCGGTCACGCCCGAAATGCGGCAGGCCTCCAGAATGGCCGCGTCCACGCCCCCGCCGGGAGCGGGAGGCGTAACGCACACGATGCGCGGCACGCCGGCCACGGCGGCGGGCAGGGCGTTCATGAGCACGGTGGACGGATAGAGCGCGCGGCCGCCCGGCACGTAGATGCCCACCGACTCCAAAGGCTCCACCTTGCTGCCCACGAGCGCGCCGTCCTCGCGCACGGTGAACCAGCTTTGCTGGCGCTGGCGCTCGTGGAAGTCGCGGATCTGGTCGGCTGCCTGGCGCAGCGCCTTGACCGTGCGGTCGTCGACGCGGGTCACCGCTTCGGCAATGTCGGCATAGGGCACGCGGAAATCATCCACGCGCACGCCGTCGAAGCGCTCGGTGTAGTCGCGCAAGGCCGCGTCGCCGCGCTCGCGCACATCCGCGATGATGTCGGTGGCTGCCGCAAGGGCCTCGGCGTTGAAAGCGCCGGTGCGCTTGAGGTGGGCGTTCGAGAATACTTCGCCGGGTACAAGGGTAACACGACGCATGGGCTTACTCCTGTTCTGCATTCTGCTGCGACGCGGGCGCATCCGCGCCCTGCTGCAATGCCTGGGCCAATTGTACGATACGAGCGTCCGTGCGAAACGCGCAGGCGTTCGCGAAGAACCGAGCGGTCGACGACAGCACCTCTTCGACCACCACGAGGTCGTTCTCCTTGAGCGTGGTGCCGGTGGCCGTGATGTCCACGATGCGCTCGGCCATGCCCGTCAAGGGGGCGAGCTCGATGTTGCCGTGCAGCTTCACGATCTCCACCTGCGTGCCCGTTTTCGCGTAGTGGGCCTGCGTGATGCGCGGGTACTTCGTAGCCACGCGGATGGATCCCAGCTCGCGATGGTGCGCCGCCGTGGCCTCGGCCGCGCCGGCAGGTTCGGCCACCACGAAGCGGCACGCTCCGAACCGCAGGTCCACCAGCTCCACGACGTCGGGGGACGCCTCCAGAAGCGAGTCCTTTCCGCAGACGCCGCAGTCGGCAGCGCCCAGCGCCACGAACACGGGCGCGTCAGTGGGCCGCACGATGACGTAATCCACGCCGGGGTTGCTGATGATGAGCTGGCGCCCCGAATCGGCAAGGCCCGACACATCCAGGCCCGCATCGGCCAGCGCCTTGATGGTGCCCGGGTTCAGGGAGCCCTTGGGAACCGCGACGCGCAGGGGACGCTCGTCCTCGGGCACCGCCGCCCGTTCGCGGGCGGCAGCGGCCATCGCCTGCTCCAGGAAGAACGCGAAGCCGGCGGCGGGACGGCTTTGGCCGTACGCGGCGATCATGTTGTCGTAGCGACCGCCGCTGCCCAAAGGCGCGCCCACGCCCGGCGCGTACGCCTCGAACACGATGCCCGTGTAATAATCGAACGAGCTCATGACCGAGAAATCGACCAGGATGCGCGCGCCGAGCCCCGCTTGCGCAAGCAGGTCGTACGTGCGAGCGAAGTCGTCCAGGCCGTCTTCGCAACCCAACGGCGCCACGAGCGCACGTACCTCGTCGATCGCCTCGCGGCCGCCGCGGACGCGCGGCAGCGCGCGGATGGCGGCGGCGAACACCGGAGGGACCGCGACGCGACCCGTGAAGCGATCGGGATTCGAGACGGGATCGACCGGCGGGACCGCCCCCTCGGGGCTTGTCAAGCGATCGAGCTCCACGAAGTTCGAGGCGTGGTACGCATCGAGCACCTGCTCCTTCCACCAAGCGGGCGCGCCACTTGCCTCCAGAAGCGCGCGCAGGACGCCCACCGTGGCAAGCGCCATGGTGCAATCGCGTACGCCCGCCAGGGAAAGCGCCTCGGCGAGAAGCCCCACCACCTCGGCATCGGCCTCGGGGCCCGACACGCCGATGCACTCGACGCCCATCTGCGTAAGTTCGCGCGCGGCGGCTTGCAGCTCCACTTCGGCCTCGCGGAACACGCGTTGCATGTAGCGGAACCGGAACGGCCCGGGCTGGCCCGGCAGCCGCGTGGCCACCATGCGCGCCACTTGCAACGTTACGTCGGGACGCATGGCCAGCAGGTCGCCTTGCGAGTCGAAGAACTTGAAGGGGGATCCGGGCAGACGGCCGCTCGCCCGCATGACGTCCATCGCTTCGAGCGTGGGCGTTTCGATGGGCGCGTATCCGCACGAAGCGAACCGATCCTGCACGGCGCGTGCGATGAGCTCGCGCTGCTGCGCTTCTTCTGACAGCACGTCTCTGAAACCTGCCGGCGTTGCGAAATTCATCGGCTCCTCTTCCCTGCTCGTCTTGGCATTGCACCTGTTCGTTATGGCGCGCTGCGGCGTTGTGGCCGCGGGCGCGCTGCGTGGCGGCGCGGCTTGCGTTGCCGTGCGGCTTGCGTTGCTGCGCGGCTTGCGTTGCCCCGCGCGCCTCCACGCTGCGGTCGCGAACCCGCCCCGTGCGTCGTACTTTATCACAGTAGAGTAGTAAAGCAAGAAGAATATGGGATTGCCTGCATTTTACGACGCGAACGGCACATCGAGAGCGGTTTACCGGCAAAAGCAGCGATGCGCTGCGTGCAAGCGGCGACAAGGCATGTCGCCAGAAGCGCCAGCTTCGACGCGTGCGCGCGGCGGCGGAGCCTGCTCGCTATTCACGAGCAGCAGCAAGAAGGACCGACACGGCATTTGCAACTCGAAGCAAGGGGGCGCGCACGAAAAACCGCCTTCGCTGGCAGGTTTTGACGGTTTGAGGTCTTCGAAAGCAGCAGGACGAACGCCCGCGAACGCGCGATGCAGCAGACCAGCGCTATGAGCAGGCGAAACGCAAAGCAAGCCGCACAGCGGCGGACAGGACGCTCGCCCTGACGACCCCTAAACGTCAAAACCTGCCAGCAAACGGGATTTTTCGTGCGCAAGGCATCTGCGCAGGAGTCGCAATGCCTCTGCGCGGAGGCCGCGAGCACGCAATCACACGTAGGGCCTTCGTCCACTCCGGCAGCATCGAGGCAAGACCTCCGCGCGGCAATCGCAAACACCCGCACATGCACAAAAGGGACGCACACCCCTTCGAAGCCAAAAACGAACCGATGGCGCACCCCTGCGCCTCGCTTCGCCTGCCAGCGGCGCAAGCAGGAGGCGGGTCAGCCGCCCAAACGACCACCGCTCTCCCGCCAGCGCGTGCGCCGCCGCCCGCACAGCGGCCCGCGAACAACCTAGAACAGCGAGAACTGCTGAGGCTCGAAGGCGTATTCGCAGATGACCTCATCCTTTAGAAGCTCGACCTCATGGGACTCCCAATCCTTCACCGCCACCACGTAGTTGGTGCCGCTCTGCTCGAAAACGAGCGCGCCGCCCACCATGCCGATGCAACGGCCGCCGCATTCGCCTTCGTGCCCATCGGGAATCTGCAGGTCGTGCACGTCAGGCGACGGGCCGCCGAAGTAGTAGGGCGAAAGATCCTGCGCCGGCTCGGCGTCCTCAAGGCCCAAGCGCTCCGCCGTAGCGTCAAGCACGCGCTTCGCCTCGGAAAAGTCGAACCGCGCCTCGACGAGCAGCTTCGTCTTCACGGAAGCGCGCATGGTTTCCAGAATGCCCTGCTGCGAACACAGCGCGGCTTCCAGTTCGCGCGCATCGTCCGCACAGCCGAACCGCCCCACAATGCGAGCCGCACGAGCGCCCTGCTCGAGCAAGCGCTCGATGCCGCGCGTTTCAGACGAGATGCCGGCCTTCACGTGCTGGGGCGAGAAATAGGCCAGGTACGTGAAATGCGGCGTCAGATTGTAAGCGCGCTGCTGGGCGGAAATAAAGTCGGCATAGTAGAACGAAGGGTTGAAGCCCGTGGCTTCGATACACGCGGGGCACATGGTTTCCTTCGCATCGGGCAGCAGCTCCACGTTGAGCGGGCACGTGCTTTTCACCTGCGTTTCCAAGTCGAAACGCCCTACGCAGCGACGTCGCGGCAGTCGCTTGAGCGAGAAAGTCTTGCCCAGAACCGAAAAGCGCAGCTGCTCCGCTCGGTCCACATCGTTAATCAACAGATAGGGGCCATTCTCATCGAACCCGTGCCCCGCCAGAACAGCCGTGCGGCCGTGAAAAAAATTCGTCATATCAGCATCCTTGTGCAACTCGTACAGACCAGATCACCTTTTTCGCCCGAAATGATAGCGCACAAGAAGCATTCGATGCGAGGGTAATCGGGCAAACGTCAAAAATCCCACGCATCCCAAACACGAGGCGTTTGCGGGACGCCGCGCGCGATCGCGACCAAACGCAACCGGCAAGCGACCCGAAAGAAGACAAATCCTCGCGCCGGAGACGATCTTCTGCGGATCCGGCGCCTTCTGTACGCATCTGGTGTTTTATACTATCGCTGATGCGTTTACCAGTAAAACGGTCCGCCCTGCCATAGAATCGAGGCACCATGACGCGCCCCACACCAGCCTCCGCATCCATGCCGCTTGCTTTTGCGATGATCGCAGCGCTCCTGATCGCCGTCGCCTGCGCGCTTCCCGCGCATGCGTACGCCGAGGAAGCAGGAGCCGACGACCCGCCCATCCCGAAGATCGTCGGCTCGTTCGACAAGGACGCGTACGAACCCGGCGATCAGGCCGTCGTCACGTTCTCCGTTGCGAACAACACGCCTGTCACCTGGAACAAGGTGCGGCTGGAAGCCCAACTGCCGCAGGGCGTGAAGCTGGCTCGCGACGGCGATGCCACGGCTCGTGAGGCCGACACGCTGGCAGCTGGCGAAACGATCGAGCTGAAGCTGAACGTCTTGTTCGAATCCTCCCTGTTCAAGCGGCTTGCGCCCACGGGCGATAGCGGAAGCGCCGCCGGCATCGCGCTGGCGGCCGCTGCAGCTGCGGGCTTCATCGCGCTGGCGGCCGCCACGTTCTCGCGCAAGCAGGCGCGCAGCCGCCGGGCGAAGGGGACCATGGGGGCGCTCATGAGCGTCGTGCTCGTAGCGGGCTTGGCGCCCCTGGTGCCGCGCGAAGCCCACGCTGACGAAGCGAGCGAACAGGGCGCGGTGACCTCGTTCACCCTCGAAGGTTCCGCAACCTGCACCGTGCCGGGCGCCACCGTAGCCGCCACGCTCACGGTTGGGTCCACCGACCAGGAAGCCGCGTTCTCCCAAGCGAACGTGGAAGTGGTCGACGGAGCAGCCGCCTCGGCGAATGCGAAACGCGCCCGGATCAACCTGGTGTCCAGCCTGCCCTTCGCCGACAAGCCGTCCATCGACGCCATCTCGCTCGACGGCGATTTCAAAAACCTGTCCGTCACCGCCGTCGAACATGCCGGAACCGCGACGATGCTCGACGGCACCGAGGGATCGGCCCTCGCCGTCACCCTCGAAGGCGACCTTGGGGCACCGGGCGCGCGAGGAGTCATGATCTTCGGCCCGGGATCGTTCGCCGACGCCGCCGCAAGCGGCGAAGCCACGCTGGCCGTCGAAGGGGCCCTCATCACGTTCGATGTTGACGAGGGTTCCTACGAAAACAGCACGTTCACCTTCCCCGTTTCGCTCGAGAACGGGCGGTTCTCTGCAGGCGCGCAGGCTGCGCATTTCGCCTTCAGCGATCGAGCCCTATCCGCTGCGTCGTTTACCGTCGACGCGAACGACGCGACGCGCGGCACCCTTGCCGTGACGGTAACCGCCGACACGCCGCTCAACCAGTTCAAGGCGCTGTCCGCCGCCCTCGATGCCGACGACCAGCTTACCGTCGATCCAGCCGCCCTTGACGGAGAAGCCCCCGTCGCCATCGCGCACCCCTATTACTATGATGGAGACGATGCTACCGAAGACGCTGTCTCCACCGCCGATGCCGCAGCAGCCGTTCCGTACGGCACGGTAAAGGCGGAAAGCGTCACGGAAAACGAGGACGGTTCCCTGACCGTGCACAGCACGGTTGAGTTCAGCGCACTGGACGGCAGCGTGAATATCACCGATTCCAGCCTGACCAACAACTCCCAGATCACCCTACCGGGTCAAGCCCCCACCCTCCCCCCCGGCTACGACACCAGCGAATCGGGAGACGAGGGAATCCTGGAAAAGAACCCAGGAGCCGTGAAGTTCACCGAGGTGCGCAAGAACGGCTTCGATTTCGATTTCGCCATCGACGCCGCCACGGTGAAAAGCTGGTATGGCGCCTATGTTGACGCGTACGCCGGAAGCGGCCTTTCTGAAAAGGAGGAAAAAGAAAAGGCTCGGGAGCAGTTCCTCAACGAGATGACGCAGCTCATGTGCGGCCACGAGGTCGACCTGGCCGACGGCGTGGTCCTCAACAAGCTGGGCATCGCCCAGGGACCCTGCGCCATCAACCTCTCCGACGAATCGCTGGCCAACATCGTAGGTGGAACGGCGCTTTACAGCCAAGAGGACGACATGCGCACCGCGAAAATGGTGTTCGAGGTGCTGGAGAAGCTGGTTTCGGCTATCAGCTACTTCTGCTCGTCCGACCCATCCAACATCGGCCAGGGCATCTCGCAGATCCTGGGTATCATCGCCGCGCTGCTGGAAACCGGCCCCCAATACGACATCAAGGACGTGCTTGACGAACTGAATCAGATGAAGGGCCAGCTCACGCGCATGGAAACCAGCGTTGACAACCTGGCTATCCAGCTGCGCGCCATCGACAAGCGCGGCGGCTTCGAGTCGGACTGGTACCAGGTGAAGTGGCTCATGGACCATCTGAACAGCTACGGAACCCTGTACACGGCAACCATCGGGAGCATGACAAAGGAAGAACTGGCGAACGGAGGCGCGGACGCGGAGGTCTTCGAAAAATTGACGGACGAGAACCAGGAGACGCTGACGAACTTCAAGCAAGCCATCGACGCCAAAAACGGGCTGCTCAGCACCACCGTGTACGCCGACACGGTGAACCTGGGCAGCATGATCACAGGAACCGGTACCAAAGACGTGGTGAGCGACTACTACAACTGGATCGAAACGTACTACAACTGGGATCCGGAAACCTTCGAGATCAAAGACGTGTACCTGGGCTGCATGATCACCTCGTACCTGTACGGCTACATGTCGTCCATGGCATACCTTTCGGCAGTCGAGGGCACTGGCACTGACGCCGAGAAACTCAACGCCACGCTCGCCAAAGAAGACCTCAAGAAACAGGCAGATCAGGTGTTGAAGAAGCTTGTTGGGCAACGAGAGCGCGTGTGGGACCAAGAATCTATGACCTATAAGGAAAAGTTCCAGAAGTCCCCGCTGCGCCAAGCAACCGAGCCGCTTGCGAACAAAAAAATACGCTGCTTGATCAACGAGCATGTGTATTCGCTCGACAACCACACCGGCCCGCTTTCCGGGCGCATGTACGACGATGCATACTTCGGAAACGCTTCGTTCGGGAAGAGCGTAGATCGCGAAGACGTCCTGATGTACTCGTTCACCGGCGATCTCAATCTGGCTCAATGGCAGCAGATGGAAGCAAACCTGCCCCAGATCCGAAAGATCAAGTACAACCAAAGGCCCCTTCACGACTACGAGCTGAACATGAGCGACGCAAGCAACATCTTCAGCGAACTGCGCGCGCTAGGCTTCACTATGCTCGCGACCCGCACCAGCAACACCCATACCGGCGACTACCCCAAGGGGCGTCCGAAACCGCTCGTGCAGTGGAAGAGCAAGGAAGCGCCGCCCGCCCATGTGGTGGTAAGCGATGCGAGCTACAACAAGGTGAGCGACCAGCTAGCTGTTCGCCACGTGCGCACCGTTTCGGTAGACGTGTACGACATCAAGACATCCCGGGTAATGCGCGGCGTTACGGCCGCGCGGCACGAAAGCGTGTACTGGGTGGGCTACGGCTGGGGCTACCTCCACGACGTATGGCCCTGGTGCACCTCGGAGACGAAATACGAAAATAGAGGAATGGTATAGGACACATTGGAACGAACAACGAAAAGGGGCGGGACCCGAATCAGGATCCCGCCCCTTTTTTGCGCAAAGCCCGTTTCAACGACGGCGGCACGCGAATCGCTTAGCCAACCTGCATCGCCTGCACGGCTTGCGACATGGTCCACGCGAAGTACACGGTTACGGCTACGAACACCGTGCAGAGCAGCTTCACCACGATATGCCAATCGCTGCGCCACACCAGCACGATACCCACCGGCCAGAATATCACCAAGAAGAAGATGATCCAAAACGTCTGGTCGTACCACTTCTTAGGATTATCGTCTTCTACCAGGTCGTTCGCGTTCTGTCGCAGATCCTTGCGCTGCCAGTCTCCCGGACGCCTTTCGTTGCCTGCCATGAGTCGCTTCCCTTCCCGTGCATGTTCTCGGGCGACCGAGCCGCCCGACTCTTCGCTACTTCAATCCTGCGTACTCCGCATCAAGCGCCTCGTCCAGATACTCCTGCACCGGAGGCTTGCCGTAATCCTCGACCTCCGACACGTGCCAGCAATCGGTCTTCGGCAAACCGGGAATGCTGTCGGCCACGAACACCGGGTCGACGCCCTGCTTGCGCTGGCGCGTGTAGTCGTCGAGCGCAGCCAGCGCCCATTTGCCCAGAAGCAAGATGGCGATCAGGTTCACCAGCGCCATGAAGCCCATGAAGATGTCGGCCAGGTTCCACGCCAGGTCGAAGCTATTGACGGCACCGTAGAACACCACGCCCAGGCACACCAGGCGAAACACCGTCAACAGCACTTTGCTGTTGCCCTTGATGAAGCGCAGGTTGCTTTCGGCGTAGAAATAGTTGCCGATCAAGCTGGAGAACGCGAACGCGAAGATGGCGAACGTGATGAAATGAATGCCGATCTCGCCCACCGAGTTGTTCACGGCCATCTGCACAAGCGGCATGCCGTTGAGCGACGCGGCAGCCTCGGGGTCCTGCACGTAGAACACGAGCACCATCATAGCCGAGCACGTGCAGATGAGCAGCGTGTCGATGTACACGGAGAGGCTTTGCACGAGACCCTGCTTGACCGGATGCGACACGCTGGCCGTAGCGGCGGCGTTCGGAGCGGAGCCCATGCCGGCCTCGTTGGAGTACAGGCCGCGCTTGATGCCCAGCATGACCACCGATCCGGCGAATCCGCCGAAGATGGACTGGAAATCGAACGCCGAGGCGAACACGAGCGAGAACACGGCCGGCAGCTCGCCGATGTTGACGATAGTGGTCCACAGCGCGATGGCGATATAGCCGAGCGCCATGATGGGCACGATGATGGAAGTGATGATGCTGATGCGCTTCGCACCGCCGAAGATCACGAACGCGGTCATGACGGCCAGCACGATGCCGCAGGCCACCGCCGCACCGTTCGTGGCGTAATCGGGAATGTAGTACTCGAGCGCCGACGTCGCGTTGAACGCCTGCAGCCCGTTGAACCCGAAGGCGAAGCACAGGATGAGCAGAATGGCGAACACGATGCCCAACCAGCGCGCGCCGAGCGCCTTTTCAATGTAGTACGCCGGACCGCCGCGGAACTCGCCGTCCTTGCCGCGCACCTTCCAGATCTGCGCGAGCGTCGACTCGACGAACGCCGAAGCCGCGCCGATGATCGCCATCAAGCCCATCCAGAACACCGCGCCCGGGCCTCCCGTGGCAATGGCCGTGGCCACGCCTGCGATGTTGCCCGTGCCCACGCGGCTGGCAGTGGAAACCATCAGCGCCTGGAACGACGAGATGGAGCGTTCCCCTTGAACGTGCTTCTTCTCCGTCAACTGCGTGAACATATCCTTGATGTAACGGATCTGCACGCCCTTCGTGCGAATGGTGAAGTACACGCCCACGAACACGAGCAGTATCAGCAGGATGTACGTGTACAGGTACCCGCTTACCTCGCCGGTGAAATTCACCAGCATTTCGTTGATGTCCATGCATCCCCTTTCTCAAAAGTCCGCGGGCCGTCGCTCCTCCCCGAAGAACGACGGCCCGTCACGTTAGCCCAGCTTGCTTGCAAGCAGTTCGTTGATAACCTTGGGATTGCCCTGGCCGCGCATCTCCTTCATGCACTGGCCCACGAAAAATCCGATGAGGCCGGTCTTGCCGCCGCGATACTGCTCCACCTTGTCGGGGTTCGCAGCCAGAACCGCGTCCACCACAGCCTCGATGGCGCCCGTGTCCGACACCTGCTTCATGCCGCGCTCGTCCACGATGGCCAACGGATCCTTGTCCTCGTCGAGCACGGCTGCGAACACTTCCTTGGCCTGCTTGGACGAGATGACGTCCTGAGCCTGCAAGCCCACAAGCTCGATCGCGCGCGCGGGCGTGAGCGGCGAGGATGCCAAATCAACGTCTTCGTGCGCGTTCAGATACGCCGTCACATCGTTGATGACCAGGTTCGCCACGGGCTTCGCCAGCTTACCTGCGTCCGCGCCCGCCGCCTCCATGCACTCCTCGAAGAAGTTCGCTGTGACGCGGTGATCCACCAAATGGCGCGCATCGTAGGCCGAGAGCCCGAACGCGTCCTCGAAACGGGCTGCCTTCTGAGCGGGCAGCTCGGGCAGCTTCGCCCGCACCGACTCGATCCACTCGTCGGACAGATCGTAGGGAGCCAGATCGGGATCGGGGAACAGACGATAGTCGTCGGCCGTCTCCTTCACGCGCATGACGATAGTGCGCTTCTGGGACGGATCCCAGTGACGCGTCTCCTGGTAGATCTGGCCGCCTTCTTCAAGCACCTCGGCCTGGCGGCAGATTTCGTAGGCCAAGCCGTCGTGGAGGTTCTTGAAGCTGTTCATGTTCTTGAGCTCGGTCTTCACGCCGAACTCCTTCGCGCCCCGACGGCGCAGCGACACGTTGCCGTCACAGCGCATGCTGCCCTCTTCCATCGAGCAGTCCGAGATGCCGAGCGCCAGGTAGATCTGGCGCAGCTTCTGCATGAACAGGCGCGCCTCTTCGGGCGTGCGCAGGTCGGGCTCGGTCACCAGCTCGGTCAGCGGCGTGCCGGCGCGGTTGTAGTCCACCAGCGAATGCGTAGCGCCGGCGATGCGGCCCTCGCCGCCGCCCACGTGCACCATCTTGCCCGCGTCCTCTTCCATGTGGATGCGCGTGATGCCCACGTGCGCGGTGTAACCGTCGGCCGTGCGCGTCACGTTGCCGCGGCTCTCGCCCACCTCGAGCCCGTCCAGGTCGATGCGCTCCTTCGCAGCCGGGCCGTCCACGTCCAAATCCAAATGCCCGCGCATGCAGAAGGCCACGGGGCCCTGCGTGGTCTGGAAGTTCTTGGACATGTCGGGGTACATGTACGTCTTGCGGTAGAACATCGAGTGCTTCTCGATGTCGCAGTTCGTAGCCAGGCCCGCCAGCACGATGGACTCGATGGCGGAGCGGTTGGGAACCGGCAACGCCCCGGGAAGCCCCAGGCACACGGGACACGTGTGGGTGTTCGGCTCGGCGCCGAACTCCAGCTTGCAGCCGCAGAACATCTTGGTGTCGAGCGTGGTGAGCTCGGCATGGATCTCAAGGCCGATGACGGCCTCCCAATCCTGCAGGACCTCTTCAAGCTTGCGCATGGCTACTCACCTGCCCTTTCCACCTGCGAGGGAGCGCCGTCGGCAGCGCCCTTCTCCGTTAGCAAACCCGGCAGATCGACGCCCGGAACCGCATCGGCGGCGTCGGGGATGGTCGCGGGAGCGGTCTTGATAGCCGGAGCCTCGCCCGTAAAGTCCGGCGCCACGGGAGCCGGCCCGTACACCGTTTCGAGCGCGGCGGCCACGCGCAGCATGTTCTCGTCCTTGAACGGCGGCGCGATCAACTGCACGCCGACGGGCAGGCCCGTTTCGGCGCCCAGCCCCACCGGCAGGCTCATGCCGCCGTTGCCGGCGATGTTGATGGAGATGGTGAACATGTCGGACAGGTACATCTCCGTGGGGTCCGACACCTCGCCGAACGTGAACGCCGTGCGCGGGGCAACAGGCGAGAGAATGCAATCGACCTGCTCGTAGGCGCGTGCGTAATCCTGCGTGATGAGCGTGCGGACCTGCTGCGCCGGGTAGTAGTACTGCTCGTACACGCCCGCGGACAGCAAGTAGCTGCCCAGCATGATGCGGCGGCGCGCTTCCGGACCGAAGCCCTTCGCGCGGCTGGCCTCGTACTGGCCACCCAGGTCTTTATGGTCCGGGTCGCAGTAGCCATAGCGCACCGAATCGAAACGCGCCAGGTTGCTGAACGCCTCGCACGGGCCCAGCACGTAGTACGCGCTCATGGCGGCCTGCGCGTTGGGCAGGTCCACCTCGATCAGCTCGGCGCCCAGCGCGCGCAGATGATCGGCCGCTTCCTCGACCTTCGCCTTCACTTCCGACGTCAAGCCCTGCGCGTCCATGAACGCCGGCACGATGCCGATCTTCATGCCGCGCACGCCCTCCGCCAGATTCGCGGTGAAGTCCGTGCGCACGTCCTGGCTGGTGCAGTCGAGCGCGTCGCGGCCGGAAATGGCGTTCAGCGCGTACGCCGCGTCCTCGACCGAGCGCGCGAACGGCCCTACCTGGTCGAGCGAGCTGCCGAACGCCACCACGCCGTAGCGCGAGACCACGCCGTACGTGGGCTTGACGGCCACGATGCCGCAGAAGCTGCCGGGCTGGCGGATGGAGCCGCCCGTGTCGCTGCCGAGCGAGATGGTGGCCAGGCCCGCAGCCACGGCCGACGCGCTTCCGCCCGAAGAGCCGCCCGGCACGCGGGAGAGGTCCCAGGGGTTCTTGGTGGCGCCGAATGCGCTGGTCTCCGTGGAGGAGCCGAACGCGAACTCGTCCATGTTGAGCTTGCCAAGCGGGATGCCGCCGGCTTCGATGGTGCGCGCGGCGCACGTGGCGGTGTACGGGGACACGTAGTTGGCCAGCATGCGCGAGGAGCACGTGGTGTGCGTGCCCGCCAGGTTCATGTTGTCCTTGAACGCCACCGGCACGCCCGCGAGGGGGCCGGCCGCAGCCAGATTGCCGGCCGCCACGGCGGCGTCCACTTTCGAGGCTTGCTCGAAGGCCAGCTGCTGCGTGGTTTCAAGGTACGCATGCGTGGCGCCGTCGAGCGCGCGCACGCGAGCGAGCGACGCCTCGGCGATCTCGCGCGCCGAGAACTCCTTCGCGGCAAGACCTTCCCGAATGGCGCGCACGCTCATGCAGGTGAACACGTTGCTTGCTTGCGTCATCAGCGATCGCCTCCTTCGCCCAAAATGGACGGGATGAGGAAGCTGCCGTCCTGCTGCTTGGGCGCGTTCTCAAGCGCGACCTCTTGCGAGAAGCCGGGCTCTTCGGCATCCTCGCGCATGACGTTGGACAAGCCGCCGATGGGATGGAAGGTGGGCTCGACCCCGGAAAGGTCGTATTCGGTGATGGGCTTCAGGCTGTCCACGATGGCGTTGAGGTCGACGGTCATCTGCGCCACCTCGTCACCGGAAAGCCCGATGCGCGCGTACTCCGCGATGTCGCGGACGTCGCGTTCGGTCAAATGCTGGGTCATAGGGCTTGCTCTTTCCTTCTCTCGTTTTCACCCGCGTCGCGCGCTTTGCGGCAACGGGGGTGGAAGAGGTGAAACCATAACCGAACCATAATAGCAAACCCGCAGCCCCTGCGGCGAAATACGCCCTATGCGCTTGGATATTTCTTGGCTGCGCGGGGCATGCGGAGACGCGCGGGCGCAAGGGACGTGCGTGAAGGGCGCGGGTGCAGACGCTGCCCATGGTCACGCTTTCTGCACGGTTTTGCCCTCAATGTTGCGCATGGTTCGCGCATTGGACGCGCCCTCCCTTGGAAGCGTGCACCCCCGCGGACATTTTACCTGGTCGCACAGGGGCGGGATCGGGGCGTACCAAGCCGAGCGCAACATTGAGGGCAAAAGTGCGCATCGCAAGCTTGATTCGCGCCCAGGCTCTCAAGAACCATCTTCGCTTGAGGATGAAATCCGTAGACCCAATCGCCGCGGAAGCCCCGCCCGCCCACGCCGAGACGCGGCTCCCGCGGCGATTGACAGCGAAAAAGACGCCGATAAGGCGAAGGACGGGACTCGATACCGGCGAGCGCGCTCCCCGACACCGGACAAAGCGGCTCCGACACGCCCTCCATACCACTTGACGCCTTATACTATGTATCATATAGTATAAGGCGAAAGGAGGTATACGAATGGATGCACAACTGAAGCGAGGCTTCCTCGACGTTTGCGTGCTCGCGTCGATCAATCGGCAGGATTCCTACGGGTACCAGATAGTCAAAGACGTTCCCGAAAGCCTACACCTCACGGAATCGACGCTGTATCCCCTGCTCAAACGATTGGAAGCAGCGGGATATCTGACCGTGTACGCAGTCGAGCACAACGGGCGCTTGCGCAAGTACTACCGGATCACGCCGGAGGGCACCGCCTACCTGAACACCTTCCTGGACGAATGGGATGACGTCATGAACGTCTACGACTACGTAAAACGAGGTGCAAACCGATGAACAAATCAGAATTCGCACGCGAGCTGCGGCGAGCATTGGGCAAACTGCCGTCATACGAAGTGGAGCAGTCGATCAACTTTTACACGGAGGCCATCGAGGATAGGATCGAAGACGGCATGACCGAACACGAAGCCGTAGCCGCGCTTGGCTCCGTCGACGCGATCGCAGCGCAGATCATCGCCGAAACGCCGCCCATTCCGAAGGCCATCGCCAAGGCGAACACCGGCAGCCGCACGCTCAACATCGTGCTGCTGGCCGTGTTCTCTCCCATCTGGGTGACGCTGGCGCTGGCGTTCGCTATCACGGTGCTCTCCATCTACCTGGCCATTTGGAGCGTCGTCGTGGCGCTATGGGCCGCCGTGATCGCACTGCTGCTGTGCGCGCCCATCGGTGCGTTCGGCCTCGCCTGGTGCGCGACCACCGGATACCCGATCTCGGGCGCCTGGATCTTCGGCTGCGGGCTTGCCGGCACCGGCATAGGGCTGTTCTCCTGGTTCGGCGTCCTCGCTGCCAGCAAGGGCCTCATCAGGCTCACCCACACGTTCGCCCGCTGGGTAAAGAGCCTGTTCATCAAGCTGCAGCACAACGACGCCAACCCGACCGCACCGGAAGGAGCAACCCATGTCCAAAGGTAAGAAGACGTTGCTCATCGTGGCAACGACCCTCGTCGTCAGCGGCTGCGCCATCTCCTTCGGCGCGTTCGCGGCAGCCGGGTTCGACCCGGTAAACCTCTCGACCGAGTCCCGCGACTGGACCCCCGCCACGAAGACGTTCGACCCCGAAACGGAAAACCCCCATACCGCCATCGTCCTGCGCGACGCGGGTGAAAACGTGCGCATCGAGCCGACCGACGGCGACGCCATCGAGGTGACGTGCTGGACGAACGAACAGAAGCGCTTCGACGTGACGGACGACGGCGGCACCATCACCGTCAAGGGGTCGCGAGAATCGTACATCGGCATCATGATGATCGGATCGTTCGAGGACCATACCACCGTCGTAAAGGTTCCGCGCAGCTACGTCGGCACGCTCGACGTCGACCTTATGAGCGGCAGCATGGACATGACGAGCCTGGACGGCTTGGATTCCGTCACAGCGAAGACCGCGAGCGGCGACGTCAAGCTCGCCCGCCTCGTCGCCAACGACATCACGACGAGCACGGCCAGCGGCAACGTGCTGATATCGAACGCTCGGTGCTCGCAGCTGAACGCCACCACGATGAGCGGCAACGTGGATCTCTCCGACATCGAGGCGTCCGAAATCGTGAAGCTCGACACCACGAGCGGCAGCCAACTGCTGCGGGGCGTGAGCACCCTCGCCCTCGACGCGCATATAGGCAGCGGCGACATCCTGGCAACGAACGTGTCCGCCGTCGACGCGAAGTTCGATGCCGTGAGCGGCAGCGTAAGCGCCTCGTTCGTCGGATCGGATCGCGAGTACGCCATCGAAGCCTCGTCGGCGAGCGGCAGCGTGCACGCTCCGGCGGGCAGCGCCACGGCTTCGCGCCACGTGAGCGCCCACACGACGAGCGGCGACGTGACGCTCACGTTCTCCGGCGGCGGCGCGAGCGGCAGCGAAAGCAGCGCCTCGAACCCGCCATCCTTCCCGGAAGCGCCCGAAGCACCGAAGGCTCCCGAAGCGCCTGCGGCTCCGACCCTCTAAAACCCCTGCGCGAAAGCATGGAGGAGGCCCGCGGCAACCGCTGCGGGCCTCCTCCGCACAGCAAGCAGGCGCCCCTACTCGGCTGCAAGATCGAGCAGGATGTAATGCGACGGCTCGATGGCCCGCACGACCACCTCGCGCTCCGCGGTGATCTCGGCGGCATCGCCCTCTTCAAGCGAGAATCCGTTCACCGTGCCCTCGCCTTCGATCTGCACGAGGTACGCCTGGCGACCGGGCTCGAGGTCGTAGCGCAGCTCCTCGCCCTCGCCTATTGCGGAAACCGAAATGCGCACGTCCTGGTGCACTCGAATGGGACCGTCCTGCGACCCCGACGCCACAAGAAGCCACGTGCCCACGCGATCCTCCCAGGCGAAGCGACGATCCCCGTAATCGGGATCGAGGTTCTGCTCATCGGGCGTAATCCATATCTGCAAGAACCGCAAAGGGTGCTCGGTCTTGTTGAATTCGCTGTGCAGGATTCCCGTGCCGGCGCTCATGTACTGCACGTCGCCACGACCCAAGCGGTTCCCGTTGCCCAGGCTGTCCCGGTGCGTGAGCTCGCCCCGCACCACGTAGCTGAGTATCTCCATGTTGTCGTGAGGGTGGGTGTCGAAGCCGCCGTACGCGTCGAACACGTCGTCGTTGAGCACGCGCAGCGCCCCGAACCGCATGTTGTCGGGATTGTAGTACTCGGCAAACGAGAAGTGGAACCTGCTGTGCAACCATCCGTGCTCGCCCGAGCCCATGCTCGCGCTCTTGACGACGTTGACCATGGCGAACTCCTTCAGTCGAGGGTTTCGCTCATCATAGCGCGCGAACATCGCCGCAGCATGGCGGATGCATGACGGGGCGGCAACAGTCGGCGCTCGACCGACACAGCCGATCGAGCGCTCTCCCCGCCGAAAAGAGCCTACTCTTCTCCGCGCTCCCAAGAGGCGATCTCGGCCAGAAACGCCTGGCCATAGCGGGCAAGCTTCGTGGCGCCCACGCCGCTGACCTCAAGGAACTCCTCGTCGTTCGCAGGCTTCTTGACGCACATGTCGCGCAGCGCGGCATCGGAGAACACGATGTACGGAGGCTTGCCGGCTTCGTCGGCCAAGCGCTTGCGCAGCGCGCG
This sequence comes from Paraeggerthella hominis, assembly GCF_021044775.1. Classification (NCBI taxonomy): domain Bacteria; kingdom Bacillati; phylum Actinomycetota; class Coriobacteriia; order Eggerthellales; family Eggerthellaceae; genus Paraeggerthella; species Paraeggerthella hominis. The sequence goes on along the minus strand of NZ_JAJNOQ010000003.1, from coordinate 280,685 downwards.
CAAACGTTCGAACAAGCTCGAATCGACCTCGCCGAGCGCCGACGAGCCCGACGATCCGAACGCACGGCCGCCCGCGCTTCGACCTTGGCTTCGCTCGGACTTGCGGGATACGCGCTTCATGGTCAGCGAGAAGCCGTCCTCCGCCGCCTCGCGCGCTCGCGGCCCCAAGCCGACCGTGGGATAGGAACCTTCGGTGATGGACAGGTACCCTCCCGCCGCCAACAGCTCGATGATCTCTTTGACCTGGGCAACCGATGCGTCCACGGTGCCGTAGCTGGCAGCCTCGTCCAGGTGCATCTCGAGCACTTTCGCCACCTTCGATCCGCGCAGAACGTCGACGACCATACCCTTGCCGAAACGCCCGCGCAGCTCCTGCACGCAACGCATGACGGCCCGCGCGGTGGCGGTCACGTCCACGGCTTCGAAGGCGCCGGCGCAATTCGAGCAGCAGGCTCCGACTGCCTGCCGGCAGTCGGAAGAACTCGACGCTACGGAGGGCTCTGGCGCCGAATCTTGCGGCTCCAAGCCCTCCTCACGGACCGAAGGCCGCTTCGTCGGGCTTTCCCCGCAATCTTCAGCACCAGGACCCTCCTCGCTGACGTTACGAACAACCTGCGACGATTGCTCCCCGAAATAGCGCAGGATGTACGCGCGCAGGCAGTCGGTGGTATGGCAGTACCCGCACATGGCCTCGAGCAAGCGGCGCCGACTGGCGCGCACGGCTTCCGCCTCCTCCGGGGCAAGCTCCTTGTTTCCCGATTCCTGCTCGATGAAAAAGCGGCACGTGGACACGTCGCCGTCGCTCCAGAACAACAGGCATTCGGAAGGCTCCCCGTCGCGACCGGCGCGGCCGGCTTCCTGATAGTACGCTTCGATGCTGCCGGGCATGTTGTGGTGAATAACGTAGCGCACGTTCGACTTGTCGATGCCCATGCCGAAGGCGTTGGTGGCCACCATCACGGGCGCGTCGTCGACGATGAACGCGCGCTGGCTTTCGGCACGGGCCGCCGCGGGCATCCCCGCGTGATAGCGAACGGCGCGCACGCCGGCTTCAAGAAGGGCCGCATGCACCTTGTCCACGTCCTTGCGCGTGGAGCAGTACACGATGCCGCTGTCCAAGGGGTGATCGAGCACGTACGCCGCGATGCGCGCAAGCTTGCGCTTCGGCTCCAAACGTTCCACGCCAAACGAAAGGTTCGGTCGATCGAACCCGGTTACCTCCTCGTACGGATCGCGTAGATCGAGCAGCCGCGCGATGTCGGCGCGAACGCGCGCCGTAGCCGTAGCGGTGAACGCCGCCACAACGGGCCGCTGCGGCAGCTGGGCGATGAAATCGCCCACGGTCAGATACGACGGGCGGAAGTCCTGCCCCCATTGCGACACGCAGTGAGCCTCGTCCACCGCAACGAGCGGGATGTGGGCCTCGCGCGCGAACTCGACGAAACGGGGATCGGACAAGCGCTCGGGCGCGACGTACATGATTTGGTACGCGCCCTCGAGCGCGCGGCGCAGCACGGTTGCCTGCTGGCCCGGCGTAAGCGTGGAGTTGAGGTACGCGCCCCGAACTCCCGCCTCGACAAGGGCGCGCACCTGATCGCCCATGAGCGACACGAGCGGGCTTACCACCAGGGTCAATCCGCCCAGCACGATGCCCGGCACCTGGTAGCACACCGATTTTCCCGCGCCCGTCGGCATGACCGCAAGCGCGTCGCGCCCGGATAGGACGGCGTCCACGACGCCCTGCTGCCCCGGCCGAAACGACTCGTACCCAAAATGGCTTTTGAGCGCCGTTTGCGCGGCGGCTGCGTGCATCATGTTCGAAACATCCTCCTTGGACGGCAAGCGGACGGGCGCGCAGCTGCAACAAGAGCATCGAAGAATGCGGCCCTTGGAAAATCTTACCGCAAGGCGCTCCCCTTCGGACGGTTCTCGGAATCGTTTCTACAGGTTCCGCCGACCGCAGAACAGGTGCACGGCGATCGTCGAAAACCGCATGGTTGCCGCTATACTGGATACATCGCATCCCATCCCGACATAATCCTTGTTCCCGTCGTGTTAGATTCAGAAAGGAAACAGCTCTGACGAACGAGCTCGACATAGCCGCGGTGTTTCACCGCCATGCGAAGACGGTCTACCGCCTGTGCTATTCGTACCTGGGCAGCTCCGCCGACGCCGAAGACGCGACGCAAACCGTGTTCCTCAAGCTGCTCGACAAGCCCCGCACGTTCAACGACGACGAGCACGAGAAAGCTTGGCTCATCGTGTGCGCCCAGAACCACTGCCGCGACATATTGAAAAGCGCGGCGCGAAAGCGCTTGGCAGAGCTTCCCGAAGACATGCCGGACGACCGCGCCCATGCCGAAAGCGACGAAACGCTTCGCGTGGTGCTCGATCTGCCGGAAAAGTACAAGACCTGCGTGTACTTACATTATTACGAAGGATACCGCACTGCCGAGATCGCCGAGATCACCGGCACGCCGGCTTCCACGGTGCGCAGCCACTTGAGCGAAGCCCGCGCGCTGCTCAAGACCCTGTTGGGAGGTGAGCGGAATGAACGATGACGAGCGCCTTGACGAGTCAACCGACAAGCCCGATGCCGCGTTGGACGATGCCCTGTTCCGCGCATTCGATCGGATGGCCCCGAGCGCCGAAGTCGAAGAGCGCATGCTGGAAGTCATCGTCTCAGCCCGCGAAGCACCCGAAGACGAAGACGAGAGCGAACACGAACACGAATACGTGGACGGCGAGCCCCATTCCGACCTGGAAGACTGCGACGCGTCAGGCAGAGCATTCGTCCCCGCAACGGTGGTGCTCGGCAAAAACGGAGCGAACACCGAATCGTACCGCAAGGCAAGGCGCGTCTGGAACGTGTCGGTTCCTGCGGCGGCCTGCCTGGTGCTTGCCGTGGGAATCGGCGGAATCGCCCTGGGCGTAAGCGGCACGGCTCAGCAAGGCATGCAGGCCGCCGCGCCGAACGAGGGCGGCGCAACGAGCATGTCGAGCGCCGAAGCCGCCCGCAGCGCCGATGCGGTCCCGACCCCCGAAACCGGCGCCGGACCTGCAGCGAACGCCGCTCCCCACCTGAACGTCGTCCTGTCCGACGGATTGCAGCTGCGCATAGCCTCCGGCGAAGACGGCCTTCCCCTGGCCGCAGACCCTGCGCTGGTCGGCGATCAGATCGAGGTTGCCAGCGCCTGGACCGATTCGCAGGAACGCGTGGGCTGCACGGTGTTCGCCTACGACGACGGCGTCCACCCCTACGCCGTGCGCTACGACGGAGACGAATCCTTCTATGTAGCCAGCGCCGTCTGAGCGAAGCCCTGCACGCCGTCCCGCACATGCAGGGCGACGTGCGGGAAGCTACGCCTGCGCCTTCGGCAGAAAGCCGTCCAGTTCCGCATCCAGCTGCGAAAGGCGCTTCACGCGCGGATGGCGGTCGAGCGCGCCGCGAACCATGACCATGCGCACATCCCGCAGCGCCTCCAGGTTTTCAAGAGGATTGCGGTCGAGCACGATAAGGTCGGCCGACTTGCCGAGCTCGATCGAGCCGGTCTCGTCGCCCAGGCCCAGAATGCGCGCGTTTCCCAGCGTGGCAACGTGCAACGCCGTCTGCCGCGAAGCGCCTACGATGCGCTCGAAGTACACCACCTCGCGCCACATGTCGTAGTGCGTGATGTACGGGCACGACGAATCGGTCCCCAAACCCACGGGGATGCCGGCCTCCAATGCCTGCTGGGCGGCGCGCACGATACCCTCGTAAACGATGCGGCCGTTCACCTTTTGGACCTCGGTCGATTTCGTCTTTTCGGGCGAGAGTTTCACGAACGGCAGCGCCGGAGATACGGTGCAGGTAAGCGAAGATGCGCGTCCAGCGCCGTTGCGCTTGAACAGGGCGATCAGCTCGTCATCCAGCTCGGCGCCATGCTCGATGGTGTCCACCCCCGCCTCCAGGCCCACGCGCACGCCTTCGGCGCTCTCGATGTGCGCGGCGGTGCGCATGCCCAGCTTGTGAGCCTCGTCCACAGCCGCGCGGGCGATGTCGGGCGGCATGCGCAGCACGCCCGGCTCCCCTTCGACCTCCGCGTCGAACACGCCGCCCGTGATGAACAGCTTCACGTGGTCGCACGCGTGCGCGAAGCACGTGCGCACGATCTCGCGCGCCTGCTCGGGCGTGCTCGCCACATGGGCGAACAGGCCCGCGCCGTGACCGTCCGGCACGGTAACGCCCACGCCGGACGCAAGCAGCCGCGGTCCCGGGAACGCGCCTGCGTTGATGGCGTCGCGCACCTCCACGTCGGCGAACCCCGGATCGCCCACCGAGCGCACCGTGGTCACGCCGCTTGCCAGCTGCTGCTGCGCGTGGCTTCGCAGGACGTGGCGAAGCGCCCACCTGCCCACCGGGTTTCCCACCACGCCGTCTATGAGGCGACCCGCGCCGCCCGCGCTCAGCGGCTTGCCCGACCCGCACAGATGCACATGCGCGTTGATCAGGCCGGGCATGAGGTACGCGCCGGCCAGGTCGATTTCCTCCGCGCCCGCAGGCGGCACCGTGCTGGCTGCAGGTCCCACCTTGTCGATGCACCCGGCGTCGTCCACGACCACCGTCATGTTCGGCAAGGGAGCCATACCTTCCGTACCGTCGAGCACCGTTGCGTGCGTGAACACGTATGCCATAGCGCGCCGCCTCCCACGGCGCGCATGCGCCGTATCCTCGTCTGCTTGAATCGATCCGTTCAGTATGCGCCTGGGGCAACGCCGGAGAAAGCGCCGCAGCTACTGCGAGGCGCGGCGGTCGGCCAAAGCATCGCGCTCTTCCCTCGTGATGGAAAACGTCACATGGGGCATGCGCACCCCGCGGTAGTGCTTCACCACCGTTGCACGCGAGGTCATGCCGTTTCGGCGAGCAACCGCCTGCGACGCTTCATTCGTGTCGCGAATCAAAGAATACACCTCGCGAGCACCCAAGGCGTCGAAGGCGTAGTCGCGACAAGCGATGGCTGCCTCGGTCGCGTACCCCCGATGCCAGAACGCTTTCATGAACAGGTAGCCCACCTCCATGACCTGGGCGTCTCGATATTCCTGCAACGTGATCCCGCACTGTCCGATCATGCGATCCGTCTCCTTGAGCACCACGGCCCAAAGCCCGAAACCATCGGTACGATAGCGCGCCGTCTGCCGATCGAGCCACTCCCGTACGCCAGTCTCATCGAAGGGGCCTTCGTAGGCATACATGACATCGGGGTCCTGCAAGATGATCCGAAGCGCGTCCAAATCGCCTTCGCCCATTTTTCGCAAGGTCAAGCGCTCGGTCTCCAAAATGCGCTCCATGCTCGCCCCGGAGCGGCGGTCGGCCATGATTCGGGCGGCACCCGACGTCTCGGCAGCCCGCAGCAGGGAATCCGCCGTCAACGCCTCGCCTTTCGGCACGTGCACGGCCAGGCACGAAAAGCTCGGCTTGTCGGCGGTGAACAGGCCAAGCTCCCGCGAGGCGGCGCGCACGTCGTCTTTCGACAGCCCGCCGCGACGCAGGGGCGAGATCACGCCCAGCTCCGCAAGCGCCCGGAAGCCGGGGCGGTTCGCCGGATCATCGGTGGTGTTCGTGCCGTCGACCAGCACCTCGTACCCGTCGCGCGCCATGCGCTCGAGAATGGTCGAGAAGATGAACGTCTTGCATCGATAGCAGCGATCAGGCGCGTTTTCGCAGATGTCGGCGTGCGACAGGACGTCGGCGTCTATCAGCTCGAAATCGGCTCCGAGCTGGCCTGTCAAGCGAAGCGCGTCCTCGATTTCGAACGCAGGCTGAAACGCCGTGCGCACGCCGTACGCTTTCACCTGGCACCCGGCCCGCAATGCGGCGGCAAGCAAATACGATGAATCGCACCCACCCGAAAACGCCACCGCTACGCGCCGCGTGCGCGCGAAAAAATCCTCCAAAGGCTCGACGCCCGCCTGCTGCCCGGGCCCGACGACAACGGGTCCGCCGCGGCGAGCGCTCTCGTTATCGTACGCGCTTTCGTTGTCGTACGCTGCCATGCTCCTCCTTTAGCGCTCGAACAGCTCTGCCGCGCGCGCCAGTTCCTCGACGATGGGGATATGCTGCGGGCACACGTCTTCGCACGCGCCGCACGCAATGCACGACGACGCGAGGCCGTCCGACACGTTCCAATCGTAGTTTTCCTGGGCGCGGAACTCGTCATGGTAAAGCGCCAGGATGTTGAGCGACGCGAGCGCCGCCGGAATGCGCACGTCCTGCGGGCAGTTCTTCAGGCAGTACCGGCAATCCGTGCAGGGCACCGTAGGGATGCCGTCCAGAATAGCCCGCACCTGATCGAGCAGCGCGCGCTCCTCGCTGGCCATCGGCCGGGCGTCGCGCATGATCCGCACGTTCTCCCGCACCTGGTCGGGAGCGGACATGCCGGACAGAACGGAAACCACGCCCGGCAGCGACGCGGCGAAGCGCAATGCCCACGAGGCCAGGGACGCGTCGGGCTGCGCCGCGCTCAGCAGGTTTGCCGCCGCATCGGGAAGCTTCACGAGCGATCCGCCCTTGATGGGCTCCATCACCACCACGGGCAGGCCATGGGCGCGCGCAACCTCGTAGCACTTGCGCGATTCGATGGTCGGGCTTTCCCAATCGGCGTAGTTGATCTGCACCTGCACGAAATCCATGTTCGGATGAGCGGCCAGAACCTCTTCGAGCACGTCGGCTTTGTCATGAATGGAGAAGCCCAGATTGCGAATCAGGCCCTCTTCCTTCTTCCGCGCAAGAAAGTCCCACAGACCGTACTCGTCGAACTGGGCGGTGCGGTCCTCCCCCAGGTTGTGCAGCAGAAAGTAATCGAAGTAGCCCGCGCCGGTTTCGCGCAAGGACTTGTCGAACATGGCGCGCGCATGATCGGCGTCCTTCGCCAGCCACGCCGGCAGCTTCGTGGCGATCTGGAACGATTCGCGCGGATAGCGCTCGACGAGCGCCGCGCGCAACGCAGCCTCGGATCTGCCGCCATGGTAGCCGCGCGCCGTATCGAAGTACGTGAAGCCCGCATCCATGAACAGGTCGACCATCTCCTTGACCTGCTCGATGTCGATCTCCTTCGACCCGTCCGAAAGTTCCGTTTCCGGCAGCCGCATGAACCCGAAGCCCAACGGCGCCAACTCTTCGCTCGTCTGCATGTTCGTCCTCCGCACGTTCCCCCAATAAAAAAGCTGCATAACGCCTGACGAAAGGCTGTTATGCAGCTTATCGCATCATCGCGCTGCTTACACGTTGAACTTGAAGTGCATGACGTCGCCGTCCTGGACGACGTACTCCTTGCCTTCTTGGCGCAGCTTGCCGGCGTCGCGGCAGCCCTTTTCGCCGCCCAGGCCCACGTAGTCCTCGTACGAGGCCGTCTCGGCCTTGATGAAGCCTCGCTCGAAATCGGTATGGATGACGCCCGCGGCCTGCGGAGCCTTCGCGCCGATGGGGATAGTCCAAGCGCGCGTTTCCTGCACGCCCGTGGTGAAGTACGACTGCAAACCCAGCAGCTTGTACGCTTCGCGCACCAAACGGGCCAGGCCGCTTTCCTCAAGGCCCATGGCCTCCAGGTACTCCTTCGCCTCCTCCGGATCCAGCTCGGCCAGGTCCGCCTCCACCTTCGCGCTGATCGGCACGGGGCGGCACCCGTCGATCTCGGGCAGTTCGGCGTCCAGCTGGTCCTCGTCCACGTTGGCGATGTAGAGCATGGGCTTCATGGTCAGCAGGTGCAAATCGTAAATGGCGGCCTGCTCGTCCTCGTCAAGCCCCAGCGTGCGCGCGCGATGCCCCTCGTCCAGGCCCGCGAGCACCTTCTTGGCCACTTCGACCTTCTTGGCGCCGTCCTTGTCGCGCTTCGCTTCCTTCTCCAGGCGCGGCAGCGCTTTCTCGATGGTGGCCATGTCGGCCAGCATGAGCTCGGTCTTGATGGTATCCACGTCGCTGTGCGGATCCACCTTGCCCGCAACGTGCACCACGTCGGGGTCGCCGAAGAAGCGCACGACCTCGCAGATGGCGTCCGTTTCGCGGATGTTCGCAAGGAACTGGTTGCCAAGGCCCTCGCCTTGGCTGGCGCCGGCCACCAGGCCCGCGATGTCCACGAACTCGATGGTGGCGGGCACGATGCGCGTAGGATGGTCGATATTGGCCAGCGCGTCCAGGCGCGCGTCGGGCACGGGCACCACGCCCACGTTGGGCTCGATGGTGGCGAAGGGATAGTTAGCAGCAAGGCCGCCCTTGTTGGTAAGAGCGGTGAACAACGTGGACTTGCCGACGTTCGGCAGGCCGACGATACCGATGGACAATGACATGGAGTAATCCTTCTCAAGCGTTTGAAACGTATCGAACCATGATAGCAAATGAAAAGGGTCCGTGCGCCTGCGCGTACAGACCCCACGCAACCCATCAGCGCATGCAACTTCGCGCGCCGAACCGCGCCGAACCGCATTGTCGCCCCAAACGTACGGTTTTCGCCGTCAAAGCGTCCGTTTGGGGCGACAATGTTTCCCGGCGTGTGCCCGTGCGGGCTGGCGGCCCGCCGCACCTCAACGCACGAAGCGCCCCGACGATGCGGGGCGCTTCGAAAACATGCGACAGGCGAACGCAAAGCGACGCTAGAACTTGATCAGCCCGAACGTTTGAGCGACGAACGCCACCAGGATGACGACCACCAGCACCGGCGCGACATACTTGATCATGAACGCCCAGGCATTCTTGATCTTGAACGGACCGGTCAGCTCCACTTCGTCGATGATGGTCTTCGGCTTGATGATCCAGCCAACGAAGACGCAGGTAAGAAGCGCAACGATAGGCATGATCACCGTGTTGGAGATGAAGTCGAAGAAGTCGAGCAGGCTCGATCCCGGACCCAACGGCTCGATGAACGACAGGCCGTTGTACCCCAAGTTGACGAAGATTCCCGCTGCGACCACCACGCCGATAACGGTGATGAGTGCCTTCTTGCGCGACCAGCCGGCACCGTCCTGCACGATGGAGACGCAGGTTTCGGTAAGGGAAATAGCGCTGGTCAGCGCCGCGAACAGCACCAGCAGGAAGAACAGAAAGCCCATGATGGTAGCAGCACCGCCCATGTCCGCGAACACGGTGGGCAAGATGACGAACATAAGCGACGGGCCGGAGTTCTCCGCAACGGCCTCGCCCGAGCCCATGGCCACGAACGCGGCGGGCACGATCATGAGGCCGGCCAGGAACGACACGCCGATATCGAAGCCGCCGATACGCGTGACGCTCGAGGTCAGGCTGGACTTCTTGTCCAGGTAAGAGCCGTAGGTGATCATAATGCCCATGGCGAGCGACAAACTGTAGAACATCTGGCCGAGCGCGCCGATCACCAGTTCGGGAGAGAACTTGCTGAAGTCGGGCACCAGGTAGTACAGAGCGCCTTCAAGAGCGCCGGGCATGGTGAGCGTGTAGATGGAAATGCCCACGGCCATGATGATGAGCGCCGGCATCATGACCAGGTTGGCCTTCTCGATGCCGCCCTTCACGCCCAGGGACACCACGATGAACACGACGGCCATGAACAGCAGCATCCACAGGAAGCTCTCGGTGTTGCTGGTGATGAACCCGGTGAAGAAGTCGCCGCCGTCGGCAAGCGCCTCGGGGCCGTTGATCAGGTACGCAGCAGTGTACTTCGTCACCCAGCCGCCGATGATGCAGTAGTACGGCGTGATGATGAACGGCACCACCGATGCCAAAATGCCGATGAACGCGTACTTCTTGCCGAAGCTCTTGAACGCGCCGATGGCGGATTGGCCGGTCTTGCGGCCAAGCGCCGTCTCAAGCAGCAGCAGCGATACGCCGAACGTGAACACCAGCACCAGGTACGTGATCAAAAAGGTGCCGCCTCCGTATTGGGCGGCCAAGTACGGGAAGCGCCACATGTTTCCCAAGCCCACGGCCGAAGCGGCCGCAGCCAGGATGAACGCCCATTTGCCCGACCACGCAGAGCGCGCGGGCGCGTCGGTAGATGCCATTCGATTCCTCCATTGTCGATCAAATATTGACAGGGGTTCCCGCCAACCGATCTCGCTCGCGGGAACTCGGACGCCGTCACCTGCGGTCTCTCCCTACCAGCACGGCGATCCAAGTGCATAATTATAGCGGCAAACGACCTTCGTCTGGTCATGTTTTGCCGCAAGAACCACCTGGGAAAAGGATTTTTTGCGAAATTGCACGGCTATGCCCCGCGAGCGAGCGATTTAAGCGCCCCAACGGCTTTCCGCAGATGGCGACGCGGCTCGATTAGGGCGGTTTTCCCGCTCGGCCAGAGAGCGCTTTCCCGCAAGACCCGCCGTGCGCTACCATAGAGCGCGCAGACGCGACAATGCAGCAGCATCAAAGGGAGGGTGGACATGACGAAAACGGGAAAGACGAGCCTTGTCGGGAAGGCGATCCTCGTGCTGGCGGGAGCGCTTTTGGCGGCGCTGCTCTGCTCGTGCTCCGCCGCGCAGCAACCCGACAGCAAGACCGCAACCGACGCGCTCGACGCGCAAACGGTGCGCGATGCGCCGCTTGCCCAGCCGGAGCACCCCGACGCCCAGTACGTACTCGTCATAGGCGACGACTCCTGGGGCGCCTACGCCCCGGGGCGCGCGGACCTCATGATGCTCATGCGCCTGGATTTCGAGCGCAACCAGATATCGCTGGTCACCGTTCCGCGCGACACCAAGTACGTAGCGCCGGACGGCGGCGTGTCGAAGCTCAACCAGGTGTACTGCGACCAAGGCCCCGAAGCCCAGTGCGCCGCGGTTTCGAGCGTCGCGGGCGTGGACGTGACGCAGTACGTCGTGATCGGGTTCGAGGGGCTCCAAGGCATCGTGGAGCACTTCGGCGGCCTGAACGTGAACCTGCCGTACGCCCTGGACTACAGCTTCTACACGAAGGACTACCCCAACGAGCAGTTCGCCGAGGGTGAGCAGACTCTGACGCCATGGCGCGCGATGGCGCTTTCGCGCGCCCGCACAAGCTACGGCGACTACAACCTGGAGCAGGACATGATGCGCCAGGTGGTGGATCGGCAGATGATGGTGAACCTCATCCAGCTGGCGTTCGCCGACCCTTCGCAAACCAAGACCCTGCTTGGAGCCCTGCAGGGGTTCGTCACCACGAACGTGACGCTTGAAACGCAGTCGCTGTGGGCCGACGAGCTTGTCGATGGGTCGCAGATCACCGTGCACGCCACCAGCGGTCCGTACACCGGAGGCATCGACGAGGAAACGCAGTTGTGGCTGGTCACACCCGACCCCGAGAACTGGAAAGCGCTCATGACCGCCGTCGACGCAGGGCAGGACCCCGCGCAGGCAACGGCGGCGTACGCCGCGGCATCGGAGTCGCCCCGAGCCCCCGTCAGCACGTCCGCCACGATAGCGCTGAACTAACGGAGCGCAAGCCCCGCCAAGCTAGCAGGCGGCGACCAACCGCACCTGAGAATCGGCGTCGGTGCCAAGCGGCTCGCCCACGGGCAGGGTCAGACGGTACTTGTCGGACACATGCTCGTAGCCGGCCGATTGCGCCAGGTGCCGCATCGAATCGTTGTGCGTTTCCATGTAGATGGTGTCGATGCCCAGCATAGGGGCCATGGACGTCCATGCCGACAGCATGCGGCGCATGAACCCCCTGCCGCGATGCTGCGGCGGCGTGTAGCACGCAACCACGGTAGCGCTGCGCTGGGCGCCGCCGTGGGCGCTGATGGTGGGAATGCGGTCGGCAGCTTCCAGGCCGGACATCGAGACAACCTCGCCGCCCTGCTCCACCAGCGCGAAGAACACGCTGGTGTTGAGCGTGCGGCGCAGGAACGCCTCGGTCTCGGCATGGAACAGCCTGCACGCATCGCCCGACGGGGCGAGCCCCCAGTACTCGACCGACTGCGCGCAGCGGAAATCGCAGATGGTGGCTATATCTTCTTGGTGCGCGAGGCGAAACGTAGCCGCAGACCCAACGATCTCGCCGTCTTCGTTCGCGGCGCGCAGATCCGAGTCGTCCTCGCCAAGCTGCAAGACCAGCCCGAACGCCATGGCCCGCATCTCCTCGGAAAAGCCGCCGGAGAAGGCGCCTTCGGCAAACGGATCGATCACGTTCGCCGGAGCAACGGAGGACGCGCCCACCACGACGCTCCTCCTCGAGTCCGGGACGTTCGTTTTATTATGCTCCCTCATGTATGCTGCCTCCTCGCCTACCGCCGCGCCGGGTGCCGTCGCGACCATCGCGCCGTTTGCCGCCGAACGAATCGAATCCTTCAAAATGAGCCAACGCCCCGAACGCCGCAAAGTGGGGAAGCCCCTCTTCCGCATCGAATCGGTCATCCTCGCCGAACAACCTTCGAAACGCCTCTTCGCGTTGACGGCGAACCGCTTCCAAGCCGCCTTCTTCGCATTCGTCTATCTCGTCTTCAAGCACAGCCACGACGCGATCGAGGTATGAGCCGAACAGCTCCTTCTCGAACTCCTCGAGGCAGTCGAACATATCCGCAGGGCCTTCCTTGGCGGAAGGCTGCTTGACGGCCCGGCCCTTGTCCGTAAGCTTGACCACCATCACGCGCCCGTCTTCTTCCGACTGCTCGCGGGAAACGTAGCCCTTGCCTTCGAGCTTTCCCAGAAGCTCGTTGAGCGACGAGGTCCTGATGTCGAGCACGTTGGACATGTCTTTCGTACTCACGCCGTCTTTCACCTTCAGGAGCGCCAAGATCCTGCCCTGCCCGCGCGTCGGATCAGCCAAAGGACTTCCGCCTTCGACCGAGAACCGTCTTCGTATAAGCAGGTGCTGAAGCGCGACGAGCTTTTCGTAGAGCAGCACGTTAGCGTCGAGCGCAGGCTCGTCGACGATCCGATTCGCCGCCGCCTCGATGCCTTCGCCCCCGTGATTGGAGCACTTCGAATTCTCGTCCATATCGCGCTCCCCCAGAAGGTTTGACAGGTACCTTTCATAATGCAGGAGCACATAATAATCCGGTACCTGTCGGAAATCAAGAACTTTCTGACAGGTACCGGCTCTTTTTACGCAAGATTGACGGTCGCTTGCGGGCGCGTTCCCCTCGCTGCCCGTTTCCGCGACCGATTGCGTACGCGCGCGTGCTAATATTTCCTTTTACCAACGGTCGGATTCGAGCCGGGTCGCTCGCGCCGTGCCGCACCAAGGATCGTCCGGCGCCGCGCCGCGCCCGCGAAAGGAGGCAGCCCATGCTGCTCTCGTCGGGAGAATTCTCTCGCATGTGCAACATCAGCAGGGAGCTGTTGATCCACTACGACCGCATCGACCTGCTAAAACCCAAGATCATAGCCGACAACGGCTATCGGTACTACTCGCTTGAGCAGCTGTACCTCTACGACGCCATCCGCTTCTTCATGGACGCCGGCATGTCGACGAAGGAGATCCGCGATTACCTGGACCATCGCACCACCGAGCTGTTCTTGGGAAGCATTCAAGAACGCATCGATTGCCTGCAGCGCCAGCGCGACGTGCTGAACGCGCGCATCGGCATGATGGAGAAGATGCGCTACATCACCCAGCGCGCGCTTCGCTTCCCCAAAAGCAAGCCCTCGCTTGCCAACTGGGACGAGCTTTGCTTCATCACCACCGACATCGCGTGCTCGCACACGGAGCACACCTACGCCCAGGCCATCAGCGAGCACGCGCGGTTCTGCAGGACCGCCGCGAGCGTTGCCACGTTTCCCCTGGGAAGGATCGTGGACGTCCCGGACGCCGAGCACGCTGAAGCGTTTCGCTACACCAAGCTGATCACCTGGATCGATCCGCCGAAAAACCCCGAGAAGCTCGACGGGCGCATCTTGCGCAAGCCCAAGGGGACGTATGCGGTCATCCTGCATCAGGGAGGCCCTCGTACGGTCGCGCAATCCTACGCCGACCTGCTGACCTACATCGAAGAAGAGGGGTTCACCCAGGCGGGGCCCATTTTCGAGATGGACGTGAACTCGTATCTGACCTCGGATTCCCCCGAGGACTACCTTCTGCACATATCCACCTTGATAGAAGAGTAACGGCGCGCATGCGCGCCGTGCGGGCGAAACGAACGGCGCCCCCGGTCGGCGAGGCTCCCGCCCGCACGGCAGCCTTGAACCAAAGGGCAGCTTGAAATTCGGGTGCAACGCAAAAGAAGGGCCGCATCTTTCCTCGATGCGGCCCTTCTTCCATTCCATCGACCGGTTAGGCGCTCATGCGGCCGGTTTCCTTGATGAGCTGCGCCACGACGGACGGCTCGGAAAGCGTCGATATCTCGCCCAGGTTATCGGTTTCCTTGGCGGCGATCTTGCGCAGGATACGACGCATGATCTTGCCGCTTCGGGTCTTGGGCAGCGCCTTCGCGAAGTGGATCACGTCGGGCGTGGCGATAGGCCCGATGACCTCGCGCACTTGATTGCGCAGTTCGTCACGCAAGTCGTCGTTGATGACCGCGCCCTCCTTGACCGTCACGTACGCGTAGATGCCCTCGCCTTTGACCGGATGGGGGTAGCCCACCACCGCGGCTTCGGCAACCTGCAGGCAGGACACGAGCGCGCTTTCGATCTCGGCCGAGCCGATGCGATGGCCCGACACGTTGATGACGTCGTCGATGCGGCCCGTGATCCAGAAGTACCCGTCCTCGTCGCGATAGGCTCCGTCGCCGGTCAAGTACGCGCCCGGCACCGGGAAGTACACGTTCTTGAACGTGTCGCGATTCCCGTGCACTCCCAGCATCATGCCAGGCCACGGGCGCGCGATCATAAGGCTTCCCGACTCTCCCGCCGCGGTTTCCTCGCCGTCGACGCCCACCACCTTGGGCACGATGCCGAAGAACGGCAGCGCAGCGGATCCGGGCTTCATGTCCACGGCGCCGGGCAGCGTGGTGATCATGACGCCGCCGGTCTCGGTCTGCCACCAGGTGTCGGCGATGGGGCATCGGCCCTGGCCGATGGCCGAGTAGTACCACAGCCACGCTTTCGACGTGATAGGCTCGCCTACCGACCCCAGCAAGCGCAAGCTGCTGATGTCGTGCTCGTTCACCCAGCGCTCGCCGTCCTTCATCATGGAGCGAATGGCGGTCGGGGCCGTGTACAAAACGTTCACGCCGAACTTCTCGACCACTTCCCAGTACCGGTCGGGCTTGGGATAGTTGGGAACGCCCTCGAACATGAGCGCCGTGGCGCCGTTGGCCAAAGGCCCGTACACCAGGTAGGAATGGCCCGTGATCCAGCCCGCGTCGGCAGTGCACCAGAAGATGTCGTTCTCCTTCAGGTCGAACGAGTACTTCGTGGTGAGCGTCGCGTACAGAAGGTACCCGCCGCTGCCGTGGACGATGCCCTTGGGCTTCGCCGTGCTGCCGCTTGTGTACAGGATGAACAGCGGATCGTTCGACTCCATGCGCTCGGGCTCGAACGACGGAGCCTCGCCGGCCATGATGTCGTCCCACCACACGTCGCGATCGGCCGCCATTTCCGTGCGCTTCTCGATGCGCCGCACCACCACGCAGTGCTTGACCTGCGGGCATGCTTCCACAGCCTTGTCGCAGATGTCCTTGAGGTGCAGGATCTTGCCGGAACGGTACCCGTAGTTCGCGGTGATCACCACGGTAGCGCCCGAGTCTTCGATGCGGTCTTTGAGCGCTTCGGCGGAAAGCCCGCTGAACACCACGCAGTGCACGGCGCCGATGCGCGCGCACGCCAGCATGGAGATGACCAGCTGCGGCACCATGGGCAGGTACAGCACCACGCGGTCGCCGCGCTTCACGCCCAAACTGGACAGCATGTTGGCCGCCTTGCAAACCTCGCGGTGGAGGCGCTGGTAGGTGTAGACGTCCACTTCCTCCGAAGGTTCCCCCTGCCAGATGAGCGCGGCCTTGTTGCGGCGCGGGCCGTCCAGATGGCGGTCCAGGCAGTTGTACGACACGTTGATCTGTCCGCCGCGGAAGTAGCGGACGAAAGGCTCGTCCGAGCTGAAGTCGTACTCCTCCACTGCGTCCCAGCCGCGGTACCAATCAAGGTTCTCGGACGCCATCTGGCCCCAGAACGCCTCCGGCTCTTCGATGGATCGGCGGTACAGCTCGTCGTAATCCTGGCGGCTCTTGACAAGGGCCTTGTAGCTGAACTCGGGGGATGCCTCGATAAGGCGCTCGTTTTCGAGCATCTGCCTGATGAAGGCGTTGCGCGTGTTCGTCTTTCTCATAGCGGGCTCCTATCTTTTCTTTCGTCGATTACGCCACGTTGTCGACGAGCAGCGAGCCGCTCGCGATCATGGGGGTGTACACGGTGCGGGGAATGAAGCTTTCCGGAGTGCATGCCTGCAGGTCGGCGCGCAAGTCGGGGCGGCAGTGCGCCAGCTGGGCGAACGCGTCTTCCAGCAGGACGGACTCGTTGATGGAGCGGCATCCGCTCATGGCTGCGCACAGCACGTGCCCAACGCCGCGATCGCAGCGCGCGCACCAGTCGAAGCCGCTCTCGTCCATCAGGGCCACGGCGAACGCGATCAGGTCGGGATCGCCAAGGCACGGCAGCAGGCGCTCGATCTTCTCAGCTGCGACAGGACCCCCGTCGAGCACTTCCTCGATGCGGCGCAAGGCGTCGCGCCGGACGAACGTCGCCACGTCGGCGCATGCAAGCGAGATCAAAAGGTCGACGTCGTCGAGCGCGGCCGTGGCGGCGATGCGCGCGGCGCGGCTGACCCGATCGGATGCCGCGAACGCCAGAAGCTCGGCTTCGTCAAGCCCTCGCACGGCGCAGCGGAGCTCTTGCCCATGGAGCTGGCCGATCCGAGCCACAAGCTCGTCTGCGCCAGGATACGATGCCGACGCCGCCGAGCGGACCGAAGCATTCTTCGCTGCTGTCTTCTTATTGGTTGCCTTCATGGTTCTGCCTCCTTCTTCTTCGCTGCTCTTGCTTGGACAGGTTCGTAACGGAAACGAAGCGGATGAAAACCAAAACGGGCGTTCATCGCTTTCGGGCATGGGTCCATCCTGGGGGTTGCAACAATTACAAGGTCAACCGGCATCCCCGATACCCGCCTGCGACCGGTTCCTTCCCTGCCGCGAACGGGCATGCGAAACGATGCCGACGCCGAAAAGCCCCCTTCGCGCCGCGTCGCTGGCGCGCGGCCCCCTCCGCCGCAGCGCAATCGAGTGCATCTTGCAGCTTTTTTCGCACGCATCCCTTGACGCGTACCGCTTCGTTCGTTATAAGTTACCTTAATCTAACTTTTCCGAGTAGAACGGATATTATGGACGACATGCACTACCGGTTGGACTTCGAGCGAAAGCTCATCCACCATTGCACCCCCGTGCTGGCAGCGCTCAAGCCGGCCAACCTGTTCACCTGCCGCGACGAATCGGTGCCGGGAATTCGCGGAAACGGACCGAACCCGGTGGACCCGCACGAGTACCAGGACAGCTTCTCGAAGGCGCTTCGCACCGCGCGCGTCAAGCTGGCACCGTGCGGCGTGCGCATCGAGGTGCTGGCGCGACGACCGGCCGGCCCCCTTATATACGTGTACCGACCCCATCTTCTCAAGCTGAGCATCCAGCAGGAAAACGTAGCGGCATACCTGCGCAAGGAAGGCTACGACCCCTCCTGCCTTTCCACATGCATAGAGCGCCTGCACCGCCGTATCTGCGGAACGGACGTGAAAAGCCAGCTGACCGGCTGCTGCTCGTTCCCTCACGAGATCGGGTTCTTTTTGGGCTACCCCTACGAAGACGTGGTGGGATTCATCGAGAACCGCGGCGAGAACTTCCTGTGCAGCGGCTGCTGGAAGGTGTACGCGCAGGAACGCGACGCCCAAGCATGCTTCTGCTGCTACAAAAACTGCACCACCGTGTACGAGTGCTTGTTCGACGAGGGGGTTCCCCTGGAATGCCTCGCCTCGCTTGACGAGGACTTCCCCGCCGCAGAGGCGTTTCGCGCCGCCGGCTAGAACCACGTGCCGAACCCCGACGCAGGCGTCGGGCGACACGGGCGCGCAGCTTGTTTCGGCAACGCGTCCGCGTCGCTCGACCAGCGAAGGAACACCAACCCGATAGGAGCATGACATGAGCAAGATCGCAATCGTTTTCTGGAGCGGAACGGGAAACACCGAGGCCATGGCCGACCTTATAGCGCAGGGCGTGCGCGCGAAGGGAAGCACGGCGGACATCTTCCAAGCGTCCGACTTCCACGCATCCCACGTGGCCGATTACGACGCCTTCGCCCTGGGATGCCCCGCTATGGGCGACGAGGAGCTGGAGGACGGCGAGTTTCTTCCCATGTACGAGGAAGTGGAGCCTAAGCTGGCCGGTCGCACGGTGGTGCTGTTCGGCTCGTACGATTGGAACGACGGCGAATGGATGGAGCTTTGGGAGCATCGCGCCGAGGAAGCCGGCTTGATCGTGGCGGACTCCGTCATCGCCAAGGACTACCCCGACGACGAAGCCAGCGCCGAATGCGTGCGCGTGGGCAACGTGCTGGGCGAATAGGGATTTGAGTCGTCGGGCGGGCGGCTGAGGCGGTTGCAGCCCTAGCCCGCGTGCGCGGTTGCGGCTGCCGCGCACGCGGGCTAGGCTGCCGCCCGCCCGACGTCCGCACATTTTGTGAACCCGCGTTCAATCCTGGTAAAATCGCCGCGCTGTCCGCAGCAGCGGTGGCATACTGGGTCGGCTCGATCTCGAAAGGACCGCACCGACCCATGAAACGAAGCCTCATAGCCCTTGCCACCGGATCGTTCGCCTTGGGATTTTCCGAGTTCGTCATGATGGGCATCCTTCCCATCGCCGCGGCCGGCCTGGGCGTCAGCGTCCCGGACGCCGGAACCTTCATATCCTCGTACGCCTTGGGCGTATGCGCAGGGACGCTGTTTCTGGTGTTCGGGAGGCGCGTGCCCCCGAAAAGGCTTTTGCTCCTGTTCGTGGCGCTGATGGTAGTCGGCAACGCTGCGGCGGCGGCAGCTCCCAGTGCAGAAGCGCTCACAGCGGCCCGCTTCGTTTCGGGGCTCCCCCACGGCGCGTTCTTCGGCACCGCCACCATCGCGGCGAAAAAGCTGGCCGACCCGGGGCGCGAGGGCCAGGCCGTCTCCATCATGGTGCTCGGCCAGACGATGGCGAACATGCTCGGCGTGCCCGGCGGCACGCTTTTGGCGGGCATGCTGTCATGGCGCGCGGCGTTTCTTTTCGTCGCGGTTTGGGCCGTCGGGTCGCTGCTACTCGTGCTGCGCTTCGTCCCGCGCATCGATCCCATTCCCGACGCGGGCCTTGCCGGCCAGTTCCGCTTCCTGAAAAAACCCGGCCCCTGGCTGGTCATCGGCGCGGTGCTGCTGGGAAACACGGGCGTGTTCTGCTGGTGGAGCTACGTCTCGCCCTGGCTGACCGACGTAGGAGGGTTTCCCGCATTCCAGGTTCCCGCGCTTTTGGTGCTGGCGGGCCTGGGCATGGTGATCGGGTCGCTGGCGGGCGGGCGCGTATCGGATCGAACCACGCCGGGAAAGACGTCGGCAATCGGGCAGACCGTGGGCTGCGCGACGCTCGCGCTTATCTTCCTGTTCTCGGGAACGCAGCCGTCGTCCGCCGCGCTCATGTTCGCGTGCGCGTTCGGCATGTTCTTCGTATCCAGCCCCCAACAGCTGCTCATGGTGAACGTCGGGCGCGGCGGCGGCGAGATGATCGGGTCGGCGTGCGTGCAGGTGGCGTACAACCTGGGCAACGCGTTCGGGGCGATGATCGGGCAGGCCGTGCTCAACGCAGGAGCCGGATACGCGTGGCCGAGCCTTGTGGGAGTGCCGTTCTCGCTTATGGCGGCCGGTTTGCTGGTGGCGTTCTTCCTGCGGTTCGAGAAGCGCTACCGCGTCGCGCCCGAACGCGCCGGCTGCGCTTTTCCAGTACAATACGAGCATGCGCCGCAAACGACGGGACATGCGGCGCCGTCGAAAGGAACGTCATGAAGCAGTGCATGGACGCCGACAACCTGCATCGCAGGCTGAAGAAAATCATCGGGCAGGTGCAGGCCATCGACCGCATGGTGGACCAAGACGTGCCTTGCGAAGACGTGCTTTCGCAGATCAACGCCGCAAAATCGGCGCTTCACAAGTGCGGGCAGGTAGTTCTTGAGGGACACATCCAGCATTGCGTACGCGACGGCATCGAGCACGGCGACGCCGACAAGACCATAGAAAGCTTCACGAAAGCGGTGGAGCGCTTTTCGAACATGAAGTGACGGCGCGCAAGAGCCACCGCGCCCCAACGCCGAACGCTGCGATCACAACCTGCTCGCAGCGTTCGGCGTTTTACGCGCGCGAAAAACCGTGCGAGTCGCTTCGACGCCCCGCCCCGTTGCTTCCGACCGCCGCGCTTCGCCTTGCCGCGCAGTTGAAGCCGGGGCTCGGCTGCACGACAGAGTCGCCGACCCGAGAGCGACCGCACGGCAAGGTCGCCGACCCGAGAGCGGCTGCACGACAGGGTCGTCGACCCGGGTTCGGCCGCCGCATACCTCGCAGCGGGGACCTTGCGCGCGAAAAACCGCCTTCGCTGGCAGGTTTTGACGGTTTGAGGTCGTCGGGTCGAGCCTTCCCTTCGCTGAAGCACAGCGTGCTTTCCGTTTTGCCTGGTCATAGCTTTGGGCTTCCACGGCGCGCGTTCATAGACGCCTACCCGGACGGATGCGACAACCCCTAAACGCAAAAACCTGCCAGCGAAAGCGGTTTTTCGCGCGCAAGGTCCCCGCTACTCCCCTATACGACAGCGAAACATGCTTCATACCATAAAAGTTTTCCTTGGATAATTTTTATCGGCGCGCTATTATACATATACCCCTATAGGTATATGTATAAGGAGATGGTCGCGGTGCGCATACCGACGTTGGAAAAGGTAGAAGAGCTCATGGATGCGGGCGGCACCCGCAAAGACATCGTCTTGCTGGCGGTTTCGGCCTTGGCGCTTGCCGTCAGCTTCTTCGCGCCCGGACTGCTCCCCTTCGATCCGGCATGGATCGCCATCGTCTTATGCGGCGCGCCCATCGTGATCGGCGCGGTCATAGGCCTGGTCACCGAGTTCGATGTCAAAGCCGACGTCCTTGTTTCCATGGCGCTCATCGCCGCGGTGGCCATCGGCGAGAATTTCGCCGCGGGCGAAGTCGCCCTCATCATGCAGCTTGGCGCGCTTTTGGAGGAGCTGACGGTAGCGAAAGCACGGGCAGGCATCGAGGGCCTGGTCAAACTGTCCCCGCGAACGGCGCGTATCGTGCACGGAGACGACGTGCGCACCGTCCCCGCCCAAGACGTGCAGGCTGGAGACGTTGTGCGCGTGCTTCCAGGAGAAACGGTAGCGGTCGACGGCACCGTGATCAGCGGCTGCACTTCCATTGACGAATCGGTGATGACCGGCGAGCCGCTTCCCGTGGACAAAGCACCGGGCGACCAGGTGAAAAGCGGTACGGTGAACCAATTCGGAGCGTTCGAGATGCGCGCCGAGCGCGTTGGCGAGGACAGCTCGCTCGCCCGCATGATCAGCCTGGTGGAATCTGCCGACGCGGGCAAAGCCAAGATCGTTCGGCTGGCCGACCGCTGGGCTACGTGGATCGTCGTCGTGGCGTTGGCGGCCGCTGGCGGCACCTGGATGGTCACGGGCGAGATCATCCGAGCGGTCACTATCCTGGTCGTATTCTGCCCTTGCGCTCTGGTTCTGGCTACGCCGACCGCCATTATGGCGGCCATCGGCAACGTGACCAAGCACGGGATTCTTGTGCGCGAAGGCGATGCGCTCGAACGCCTGGCAACGGTGCGCAAAGTGGCGTTCGACAAAACGGGAACGCTCACTCACGGACAGCCGCAGGTAACCGCCGTAAGCGGGGGCGATCGCCTGTACTCCTTGGTTGCCTCAGCGGAAAGCATGAGCGAGCATCCCCTGGGCAAGGCGGTGGTACGCGGGTGGCGCGAGCACGCGACAACCAAAGCGAGCGCAGCCGACCCCCTGCCCCCCGCAACCTTCCAGATGATCCCCGGGCGCGGCGTTCGAGCTTCCGTTCAAGAAAACGATGTGCTTGCCGGCAACCGGGGGCTTTTGCTGGAACAGGGAGTTCTCGGCATCGAAGGGATCGAGACGTCCTCGCTGCCGCACGCCGACCAAGGATGCACCTTGGTGCTCGCCGCCGTGAACGGGCGCGCAGCGGGATTCGTCGCCCTGTCCGACACCGTGCGGGACACGGCGCGCAAAACCATCGAGGGCATCAGGGCGCTCGGCATCGAGCCCATCCTTCTGACGGGAGACCACGACCGAGCGGCACGGCGCATAGCAGCGCAGGTCGGCATCGAGAACGTGAGCGCCAACTGCCTGCCCGAAAGCAAAACCGCCGCCATCGAGCGCCTTGAGGCGGCGGGCGAGCCCGTATGCATGGTGGGCGACGGCATCAACGACGCGCCCGCGCTCAAGCGCGCAACCGTGGGCATTGCCATGGGGGGAACGGGCAGCGACATCGCCGTGGACGCCGCCGACATAGCGCTCGTGCACGACGACATCGCAGCCCTTCCCCACTTGCTTGCGATTTCTCGCCGTATGATGACCGCCATCAAGCTGAACATGACGTTCTCGATGACCCTCAACTTCATCGCAATCGCCCTGGCCATGACGGGCGTGCTCGATCCCGTTGTGGGGGCGCTCGTGCACAACGCAGGATCGATCGTGGTCATTGCGAACTCGGCCACGCTGCTCTCATGGAAGGCGGGCGGTACGCCGAGAACAGCGCGCCGCCCGCTTGAAGACGGCGACGCTAAACCAGCGCTGCCTTGATGGCCGCCAACAGGTCGTCGTATTCGTCGAAGGCCGGCAGCTCGGGATTGTCGGCCTTGATGGAATCGGGGCTCTTGAACAGGAAGCCCGCTTTGCCGGCCTTGATCATGCCCAAGTCGTTGAAGCTGTCGCCTGCGGCGATGGTGTCGAACCCGCACGATTGCAACGCGCGCACCGTGGTCAGCTTCGACTGCTCGCAGCGCATGCGAAAGCCGGTGATCTCGCCGCTTTCGGCAACCTCGAGCTCGTTGCAGAACAGCGTAGGCCAGCCCAGCTTCGCCATGAGAGGCATCGCGAACTGCGTAAACGTGTCGCTGATGATGATAGCCTGCGTTGTGGCGCGCAGCTCGTCCAGGAATTCCTTGGCGCCCGGAAGCGGATCGATGCGCGCGATGGTCTCCTGGATCTCCTTGAGGCCCAAGCCGTGCTCGCGCAGGATGTTCAGGCGGTACGCCATCAGCTTGTCGTAATCGGGCTCATCGCGCGTGGTGCGCTCGAGTTCCGGGATGCCGGTCTCCTTTGCGAACGCGATCCAAATTTCCGGGACCAGCACGCCTTCCAAATCCAAGCAAACCAGGTTCATAAGGGCCTTCCTCCTGATAGAGCGACGGATGCCGTCGGCAGTCGGGTTTCTCAACAAGCCCATGATAGCGGCTAACCTGCGCCGCCTGCGCGAAAAGCAGACGTGCGGGCCGCTTTTCCGGGCGCTGCCGACGCGACAAGCGCCGCCCGCGGATCGGCAGGGACTTGCGAGCCAAGCGCCTGCGAAGCAGCCACCGCACCCCGACCGCATCCATAACGCATCGTTATAGGCAGATAAGCAAAGGTGCGGGCACCCCGGAAGCACGCGCGCCTACAATGGACGAAACGCCATGCGAAGGAGGCATCATCATGCACGATTACGACATCGTCATCGTAGGAGCGGGACCAGCGGGCATCAGCGCCGGCATCTACGCAGTCAGCCGCGGCCTCAAGACGCTTGTGCTGGAGCGGGAGTCGGTGGGCGGCATCATCGGAAGCGTATCGACCGTCACCCATTACGCCGGAATGCCCGAAGCGGAATCCGGCGCCGCGTTCGCGCGGAGGCTGCAAGACCAGGCGATCGCGGCGGGCGTCGACATCGCGTACCAGCAGGTTCGACGCGTTGCGCTTGCCGACGAGATCAAAACGATCAGCACCGGCACGGACGTCTACCGCGCGCCGCGCATCGTGCTGGCAAACGGCGGTACGCCGCGCGTCTTGGACGTGCCCGGCGAAGTCGAGCTGACGGGAAAGGGCTGCGGACTCAACGCCGCGCGCGACGGGGCCGCCTATCGCGGAAAGAGCGTCTACGTCATCGGAGGCGCGGACGGAGCGGTCAAAGAAGCGCTGTTCCTCGCGCGCTTCGCGCATCGCGTTCGCATCGTGTGCGTGGAGCGCGAACTTGCCTGCGTCGACGAATTCCGCCGCAAGGTGGCAGCAACCCCCGCGATCGAAGTGATCCCTTTCACGGCCGTCGGTGCCCTGCACGGCGCCGACCGCGTGGAGGCGATCGACCTCGTATCGCTCGCAGACGGCAGCACGCGCACAATCGAAGATCCCGGCTGCGGAGTGTTCGTATACGCGGGCTGCGCCCCCAACACCCAGCTCTACGCGGACCAGCTGGTACTGCAAGACGGGTACATCCCCACGAACGAGCGCATGGAAACCGCGCTGCCCGGCGTGTACGCCGCCGGCGACATTCGCGTGAAGCAGGTGCGGCAGGTGGCCACCGCCGTAGCTGACGGAGCCGTGGCCGCCGTCAACGCCGCTTCACGCTAGCGCGCCCGCCGCTCGCTCGCAAACGAAGGGCGGGCGAGCCGAGCGGAGTCCGAGCCGAGCCGAGCGGAGTCCGAGCCGAGCCGAGCGGCGCGAGGCGCTCGCAACGCCTTGCGTCCCGCCCGACCCGTCCGTCCCGCAAGGCCCTACGCTTGCGCAAGACCCTCGTTATCAGGCGGCGCCTCGCATGCGCCAGCAGGCCGAGCGCCCGATCCTATCCGGCGAAGCGTCGAGACCATCACGATGACCGTAGCCACCGCCAACAGGGAGTCGGTCAGCATGCAGGCCAGCCACACGCCGTGAATGCCCAGACCGGCAATGCGGGGAACGGCCAGCACCAGCGGAATGAACAGAAGGATGGGGCGCGCCAGCGCAAGGACGGTCGCCTTGCCTCCCTGCCCAACGGCCTGCAGCAGCGTAATGCCCATGACCATAGCCCCCATGGCAACGTACGGGAAGAACAGGATGCGGAAATCCTGTGCGCCCATGGCCACGATGGCCGGGTCGGTAATGAAAAGCGAAAGCGCCGCGTGCGGAGCCAGCATGGCGGGAACCCAGAACACCAAGGCCAAGCCCGTCGATCCCAAACAGAAAGCCGCCGTCACCTTGCGCACGCGGTCGTACCTTCCCGCGCCGAAGTTCGTTCCAACCGCCGGCTGGTAGCCGTTGCTCATGCCCCACAGGGGAATGAAGGCGAACGCCTGGATGCGCATGGCGGCGCCGAAAAGCACCTGCCATTCAGGTCCGCCCCATTCAGCTGCGGCTCGGTACACGACGGCCTGCTGAACCAGCGTCAGCACCTGCATGAGAAAAGCCGACACGCCCACCTTCAGAACTTCGGACATAACGTCTCGATCAATGGCCAACCGTCCGATACGCGCCGTTTTCTCGCGCTTGACGAACCACCACAGCATGACCCCTCCCAGAACAACCTGGGAAAGCACGGTGGCAATGCCCGCTCCTTCGATGCCCAGCCCCTGATCGCGCAAGGCAAGGATGAACAACGGAGCCAACACCATGTTCAGAACCGCACCGCCGCCCATGATGGCCATAGCGCGAACAAGCTCGCCTTCGCCGCGCATGACCATGTTCGAGCTTTGCGCGAAGTTGACGAACAGGCTTCCCATGAAAAGAATGCGCAGGTAGGACACGGCCATGTCGAGCATCGGGCCCTCAACGCCCGTCAGCATCAGCAACGGCCGCGTGAACACGACGCCGATCACCGTGATGACCAGGGAAAATCCCACGCTAGCAACCACAAGGTTTCCCATGACCTTTTCGATGGTTCGCTGGTCGCACGCGCCGATGGCGCGAGAGAGCACCGAAGCCGACCCCATGCCGATCATGGCCGCCAGGCCAGAGCTGACGAACGTGAACGGATACGCCACCGAAACGGCGCCCATGGCGTCCACGCCGATAAGCTGACCGGCGTATATGGCATCGACGAACGTGTACAAGCCTATGACGAGCATGCCGACGATGCCCGGAAGGCTCAACGACGCCATCAGCCTTCCGGGCGATTGCTCAAGCATAACGGCGCGCTTTTCTTGCTGACGAGTCATGGCGTCTCCTTCGGAACGTGTGACTATTGCGAACGACGGCATGCGATGCCGCACGTTCCTCCTTTTATGTTAACTTTATCTAACTTATGAGTCATGCAAGCAACGCGCAAGCGCAAGAGAGCAAACGCGTCGAATCGCAAGGAGGTCGCGTTGAATCGACAGGAAGGCTCTACGTTCAATATCATGCAAGACATCGTGCTGCCCTGCGTACGCGACCTGAACATGCGCGAAGTTCCGCACACGAGCGCCGACGGGCACGCTACGCCGCTGCGCGAAGGGCGCTTCTTTTACGCGCCCGAAGACCAGGCATCCGGCTACTATTGGGTGTACGCGAATCGGGATTTCGCCGTATCGGTTACCTCGATGAGATTTCGCCGAGATTTTCAGCAGCACTGCCTTCATCCGCGACTCGTGTCGGTGAGCTACCTGCAAGCAGGATCGTACGTCAGGCAGGACACGGGGCTCGTCGTAAAAGCCCCGTACTTGGAGGGGCACGCCACCAAAGGATGCTCCTGGAACTCCTCCCACAAAGCAGGCCAGCTTCTGCACAGCGTGGGCATCATGCTGACGCCGCCCTTTTACGAACGCTACCTGGGCGCGATATACCGCGGAGAGTCCTTTTCCGCCGAAGATGCGTTCGCAAGCATTGACGGACTGACCGATTTTTCCGAGATGATCGTGCTGATGAAGCAAATCGAAGCGTACCGCGGCACGGGGGCATCGGCACGGCTGTTCTATCGAAGCAAGGTGGAGGAGGCGGTGGCCCTTGTGGTGGACAAGTCGCGCAGCCTAGCCGCGCGGTCGGGCATCGACGAAGCAAGAAGCCCGTTCGCAAGCGCGCTTTCGCGCGAAGACGCCCGCGCGATCGAACGCGTTCGGAAACGCCTCGACGAACGGCTGGCCGATCCCGTCAGCGCCCTTGAACTGACGCGCATCGCGTGCATGGGGCAAACGAAGCTGCGTCGAGCATTCAAGCAAGCCTACGGGTGCACCATCGTCGAATACCGTCAGCGAAAACGGTGCGCACGCGCGGCCGAACTGCTCGCCTCGAGCGGCGCGTCCGTCGCGCAAGCTGCCGCAACCGTGGGCTATCGTCCCGAACGGCTGGCCGAGCTGTTCGCGCGCATTTACGGCGCCACCCCGAGCGTCTACCGAGAATCGCTTGGACAAGCGGGCAATCTAGCCTCGAACACGATCCACGTCGACGCGTCCCGCGCTTCGACGCGCGCATCAAGCGCGCCGCCCATACGCTCCACCAGGTGACGCGCGATCGAAAGCCCCAATCCGGAGCTTTCCTGGGATCGGGCGGAGTCGACCGTGTAAAACGGCTCGAACAAGCGCGCAACCTGGTGCTCGTCGATGCCTTCGGCATCGTTGGCAAACGACACCGTCACCCAGCCGCCGCACGGCGCCGATCCTTCGCGCGCGTACGCCGCGTCCACGACAAAGCAGCTTGCCGCGTACTTGCCGGCATTGTGCACCAGGTTCGCGAACACGCGCTCCACGGCATCGGCGTTCGCGCGCGCGAAAAGCGGGCCGTCCGGGATGGACGCGCGCACGCTCGTCCCCCGCCTCTCCAGCAACCGGTACTGTCCCGCGATCGATTCGCGCAGCAGCCTTGCCGCGTCCACCTTTGCAAGCTCCAGGGAAAACCCCTCGCCGCGCACGCGCGAAAGCTCGTAGAATTGCGCGATCAGGCGCTGCAGCGATTCCGCCTTGCGCTCGACCGTGGCAAGCGCCGCGCGATCCTCTTCGCTCAAAGGTCCCGCATCGACAAGCGCCAAGTAGCCCTGGATCGAAGTGAGCGGCGTGCGCAAGTCGTGGCTTATACGCTCGATCTGCTCTTTCAGCTGAACCTCGCGACGCGCGTAGAGCACCGACTGGCGGCGGATGCCGTCAAGCGCGCGGTTCACGGTGCGCAGGAAGGCTTCCAGGTCGCGGTCGGGACACGGCATCTTCACGATGCGGTTGTCCTCCAGATGCTCCACGATATCGCGCAGCTCGCGATCGGCGCGACGCAGCGACCGCTTGAGCGCGAAGCAGCGCATGCCGAACCATGCCGCCGCGCCCAGCGCGAGCAGCAGCGAGATAGCGAACGCCCCGTTCGGCATGCCCTCCCCCTTCCGCTACAGTTCCGTTTTTCCAATGCGCCACAAGCCCGCCGCCGAGAACGCCGCGATGCCCGCGAACC
The DNA here is from genome assembly GCF_021044775.1 of Paraeggerthella hominis. Taxonomy (NCBI): domain Bacteria; kingdom Bacillati; phylum Actinomycetota; class Coriobacteriia; order Eggerthellales; family Eggerthellaceae; genus Paraeggerthella; species Paraeggerthella hominis. The sequence continues at coordinate 252,372 of NZ_JAJNOQ010000003.1, read as the reverse complement.
CGGAGATCAGGCACTTCGCCAAGCCTTGCGGCGTATCCCATAAGAACTCCGCCGCGCCGCTCATGTTGATGAGCACCTCGTTCGCGAAGAAGTTGTACGGCATCCAGCTGGCAAGCACGGCCACCGGCTCGACCACGCGGCCCACCGCGTCGAGCGCCATGGGAACCAGGCACACGACGGTCAACCATATCATAAACGCGTTGGCGGGCTTCGGCGAGACGATGCACGCGGCAACTGCCAGCACCACGCACGCCACCGTGAACGGCAAAGCCGAGAGCACGCCTTTGACCAGGTGCGTCGCAGGTTCTAAAACGGGGCCTTCCAGAAGCAGCGCCGCGCTGCCAACGTACACGATCAGGATGACCGCCAGCCCCATCAAGCCCCACGCAATCGACACCAGGCACTTACCTGCGAACAGGTCGCGCCGCGCAAGCCCTTGGGCTATCTCGTTTTTGAGCGTGCCGTTCTTGCGATCGTCGCCGAACAACAGCCAAACCAGCAGCCCGGCCATGAGAAACAACGCCCCCAGCGACATGATCACGTTGCTGAGTGAAAAACGCGCGGTGGCGTACGGGAAGTCGGGCGTGCCGGCCATGACGGCCAGAAGCACGTTCGCAGCCAGCACGATCGCGCACAAAACGCCCACGAGCAGGTATCCTTCCTTGCTCCGCGCAATGCGGTACCACTCGCTTTTCATATAGTTCAGCAGCATGTTGCCCCCCGCTCCTTCATTTCCAGATAGTACTGCTCAAGCGACATCTTTCGACGTTCCAGCTTGGAAACGCCCATGCCGTGCGCGCTCGCCAGCGCGCTGAACGCCTCGATGCCGTGCTGCGGATCGAGAATGCGAACCGTGGAGTCAGGAAGAACCTGGTAGCGGTCGTGGTGCAGCTCGGTTTCCAAAAGAACCGCGTAGCGCGGGGTGTCCGACACGGCGATGTCTATGCAGTCGGCGCAGCGCACACGAAGCTCCTCGGCGCCCACCTGCTCCAAAAGCCGGCCCTTGCTCAAAAACGCGTAGACCGTGGCCATCTGCTCAAGCTCGGCCAGATGATGGCTCGACACCACCACGGTGATGCCCTTTTCCCGATTGAGCCTTTGCAGAAGAACGCGCATCTCGACGATGCCGCTGGGATCGAGCCCGTTCGTCGGCTCGTCCAAAATAAGCACCTCCGGCTCCCCCAGCAACGCCATGGCCAGGCCCAGCCGCTGTTTCATGCCCATCGACAGGTCGCGGCACGCACGGTCCTTCGCGTACGACAGCCCCACGGTGTCGAGCACGCGCGAAACCGCGTCCCTGCCGGGAACGCCCCTGCGGATGCGGCAGCATTCCAGGTTCTTCTCCACGCTCAAGGCCGGATAGAAGCCGGGCTGCTCGATGACGACCCCGATGCGCGCCCGCTGCCGCTCAAGGTTGCGCGGCGCGCTCGCGCCGAGCAGGCGCAGTTCGCCCTCGGTGGGAAACGCAAGGCCGCACAGCAGCTTGAACAGAGTCGATTTACCGGCTCCGTTGTCTCCCACCAGGCCGAACACCTCGCCGCGGCGCACGATGACGCTCACATCCTCGAGCGCGCGAACGTCGCCGTAGCGCTTCGTCAGCCCTCTTGTCTCGATAACCGATTCCATGGTTTCCGCTTGCCTTTCCTCATCGTCGCTTCGCAATGGGCGGACCTCGTCGATCTCGGTTCGCCATCGCACGAGAGAACCTTACCGCCCCGACGTGAAATAAGTCCTCAAGAAAGGATAAAGAAAGAATAAAGATGCGATCGCACGTCGAGCTTTCGGCAGGAGGCCGACGCGCCGTCGAACCCGCCGAGCCGCCCGAGCCCGACGAACCACGCACTCGTCCCGTCACATCCTGTTCCCGTCGTCGCTTCGCCACACCCTCTTCATCGAGGTTCTGTCAAAACGAACGAGTTTTGCTGATCCTCAAGTCAGGATAAATGCAACGCGCAAGCCTCTGAACAGGCATGATGAAAAACGCCCCTTGGCAACCTGCCTGCAAGAGGCGAAAAATCCCCGCAAAACTCGTCCGTTTTGACAGAACCTGGAAACCTCCGTGGCAAATTGAGGCGTTCGCCTCCGTCAATCCCACCAGCCCCGTCCGGACCCCCGAAAGGCTCACGACAGCTTGAAACCGATGCCCCAAACGGTTTTGACGTACTCTTCATCCGGCTCGACGGCGGCAAGTTTCTTGCGGATGTTGCTCACGTGCACGTTGACCGTGTTGTCCTCGCCGTAGTAGCCGCTCTTCCATACCAGCTCGTACAGCAGCTCGCGCGAAAACACCTTGTCGGGCGCCTGCATAAGCACGTGCAGAATATCGAACTCGTGCGCGGTCAGCGCCACCTCCTCGCCACCGAGAAACACCCGGCGCGTAGCCGCATCGAGGCGCAGGTTCTTGAACGAGTACGACTCCTCGCGCTCTGCTGGCAACGCGGCGCCCGCGCGCCGCAGCACGGCCTGCACGCGCGCGACCAGTTCTTCGGGCTGAAACGGCTTCACCAGGTAGTCGTCGGCGCCCTGGGCCAGCATGTCCACCTTGTCGGACAGCCCCGCCTTTGCCGACACTACGATGACGGGCGTCTTCAGCCTCCGGTCGGCGCGCATGAACGCGATCAGCTCCGGGCCGTCCATGCCCGGCAGCATCATGTCCAGCAAAACCAGGTCGAACGCTTCGCGCTCCAGATGAAGCCGCGCCTCGGTGCCCGAATACGCATGCACCGCGCGATAGCCGGCCCGCGTCATGACGGTGCCCAGCAGCGCGTTGATGTCGGGGTCGTCCTCCACCACGAGAATGCAGCCCAACGCCGCACCGTCCATCTCGACCATCAGCAGTCAATCCTCCCGTATTCCCAAGCACGCGTTCGCATGGCCGCCCGCGCGAACGGCTCGACGCGGCAGGGCGGCGGGCAGCCTCGATGCCGCCCGTTTCACCTTCGTTGAAGCTCTAGCGCCTTCGCGCCCGATCGTCACGCTGCGCATCGGCGCGCGCAGGCTCGGATCCGAACGACCCGCCGTCCCCGTCAGCCGCGCGCGGCACCGGCACCTGCGCGCAGCCTTCGCAGCCATCGCACGACAACCCGCATCCGCTTCCCTTCGCGCGGCGCGAGCGCATGCGCGCCAAAGCCAGCACGACGAGCACCGCCACCAGCGCGCCCACCGCCAGCGTCCACGCGTTCTCTCCGGCGTCCACCGCAAGCGTTCCCACGCCGTGCACGACGAACGCGGCAACCCACGCCACCGCCAACTGGCCGAACACCACGCCGAGCGCCCACTTCCCGCCCAGTTCGCGCTTCACCGCCGCCACCGCCGCCACGCACGGCGTGTACAGCAGGCAGAACACCAGCAAAGCCAACGCGGCCACGGAGCTCATGACGGCAACCAGGCTCGCCGTGTTGCCGAACAGGATGGACAGCGTGGACACGACGCTTTCCTTGGCCATGAAGCCGGTGACGAGCGCCGTCGAAATCCGCCAATCCCCGAATCCGAGCGGCGCGAACACCGGGGCGATCCAGCCGGCCACCACGGCCAGCATGCTGTCCTCGGAGCTCGCCACCATGTTCAAGCCGAAGTCGAACGTCTGCAAGAACCAGATGACGATGGTCGCCACGAAAATGACCGTGAAGGCGCGCTCCAGGAAATCCTTCGCCTTCTCCCACAGCAGCTGACCGACGCTGCGCGCGCTGGGCATGCGGTAGTTCGGCAGCTCCATGACGAACGGCACGGCCTCGCCCGAGAACAACGTGCGGCGCAACGCCAGCGCCACCAGCACGCCCACCGCAATGCCGCCGAAATACAGGCCCACCATCACCAAGGCCCCGCTCGTCGGGAAGAACGCCGCCGTGAAGAACGCGTAAATGGGCAGCTTAGCCGAACAGCTCATATACGGAGTGAGCAGGATGGTCATCTTGCGATCCCGTTCGGACGGCAGCGTGCGCGACGCCATCACGGCCGGAACCGTGCACCCGAATCCGATCAGCATGGGCACGATGCTGCGCCCCGACAGGCCTATCTTGCGCAACAGCTTGTCCATGACGAACGCCACGCGCGCCATGTAGCCGGAATCTTCAAGAAGCGACAGGAAGAAGAACAGCGTGACGATAATCGGCAGGAAGCTGAGCACGCTTCCCACCCCGTTGAACACGCCGTCGATGACAAGCGATCGCAGCCCCTCGTTCACCTGGGCGGCAGTCAGCGCGGCGGCGGTCACGTCGGTAAGCCACCCGATGCCGGCGTCCAGAACCTCCGAAAGCCAGGCGCCCACCACGTCGAACGTAAGCCAGAACACAAGCGCCATGATGGCCGCGAAGGCGGGTATGGCCGTATAGGTGCCGGTCAGCACGCGATCGACAAGCATGCTGCGCGCATGCTCGCGGCTCTCGTGCGGCCTGACCACCGTGTCTTCGCACACGCGCCCGATGAAGCAAAAACGCATGTCGGCGATAGCCGCCGCGCGGTCGAGACCGCGTTCAGCCTCCATTTGGGCCACGATGTGGTCGAGCATGTCCTTCTCGTTTTGATCCAAATGCAGCTTCTCCAAAACAAGCGCGTCGCCCTCCGCCAGCTTGCTGGCGGCGAACCGCGGCGGAATGCCCGCGCGCTCGGCATGGTCGTCGATCAGCGCCATGATGCCGTGCAGGCAGCGGTGCACGGCGCCGCCATGCTCGTCAGCCGCGCAGAAGTCCTGGCGAACAGGCGGCTCCTGGAAACGCGCCACATGCAGCGCGTGCTCCACCAGCTCCTCGATGCCCGCGTTCTTGGACGCCGAAATGGGAACCACTGGAATGCCCAGCAGCTCTTCCATCTCGTTCACCAGGACAGTGCCGCCGTTGCCCTCCATCTCGTCCATCATGTTAAGGGCCAGCACCATGGGTATGTCCAGCTCGAGCAGCTGCATGGTCAGGTACAGGTTGCGCTCGATATTGGTGGCGTCCACGATGTTGATGATGCCGCGCGGACGATCCTCCAGCAAAAACCGCCTGGTAACCACCTCTTCGCTCGAGTGGGGCGACATCGAGTAGATGCCCGGAAGATCCGTTACCAACGCCTCGGGATGCCCCTTGACCACGCCGTCCTTGCGGTCGACCGTCACCCCAGGGAAGTTGCCCACGTGCTGGTTCGCGCCGGTCAGCTGATTGAACAGGGTTGTTTTGCCGCAGTTTTGGTTTCCCACGAGAGCGAAGGTGAGCGGCGTTCCTTCGGGCAGCGGGCTTTCGGCGGCCTTGTCGTGGAACTTCCCGCCCTCGCCCAAACCCGGGTGAGGCAAGGGGCGCCGCGCAAGCGGCTCCCGGCGAGGTTCGCTGGCTTCGCGCACATCGTCGATCTCGATCTTCTGCGCATCGTCCAAACGCAGCGTCAGCTCGTAGCCGTGGACGCGCACCTCCACGGGATCGCCCATGGGAGCATGCTTCACCATGGCGATGTCGACTTGCGGAATAATGCCCATGTCCAGGAAGTGCTGGCGAAGCGATCCTTCGCCGCCAACCCCCACCACCGTGGCGGCCTTCCCAATGGGCAGGTTGTTCAGGGTGCCCAATGCGTCTCCTTGCGCGGCTGCGGCGAATCCCCCGCCGAGCCGCCGTCTCTCGTCTTTTGCTCGCAACCATGGTACCGCGAAACGGGCGCCTTGGGGCACAGAAAGTTGCCCGAGGCAAACGTCGAGCACGCATGAGCAGCGCAACGCCCGCAACCGCTCGCTCTTCTTGGTGTTACGAATTCCGATTTAGTATTAATATGATGTTACGAATTTCTATTCCGTGTTACCATCGCGCAAGAGGGAGGCCTAAACGAAAGGAATCAACATGCCCCAACTGAAAACGACGAAACGGCTTCGGCTGATCGCCGCGGTGCTGCTGGCCGCCGCGATCAGCATCCTATGCCTAGGAGGATGCGGCGCCGGACAAACCGAGAGCGCACAGCAGGATCCTCCGGCAACTTCGCAAACCGTCACGGTTACCGACATGCTCGGTCGCAGCGTCGAAGTCCCTGCCGAAGCGCAACGCCTCATAGGCATCGGATCGAGCTCGCTGCGGCTGATCTCGTATCTGAACGCCGCAGACAAGGTGGTCGGCGTGGAGCAGTCCGAGCTGAAGGACAACGTCACCTGCAGCTATCGCCACGTCAACCACGAAACGTTCAAGAACCTGCCCGTCATCGGCGACGGAGGGTCGAAGGGAACCACCCCGAACGAGGAAGCCATCATGCAAGCGGCGCCCGATGTCGTGTTCGCCTCGATCGACAAAGACGCCGCCGACGCCCTCCAAGAAAGGACCGGCGTTCCCGTAGTATGCCTGACCTTGAGCAACGTGGTGTTCGACCAGGCGTTCTACGACAACGTCAACCTGGTTGGAGGCATCGTTGGCAAGCAGGAGCGCGCGGCGGACATCGTCCGCTACATGGAGGACACGCGCGCAGACCTCGAGAAGCGCACGGCCAACCTTCCCGCCGACCAGGTCAAAACGGCGTACGCAGCCGGCATCAGCTTCCGCGGCGGGCACGGCTTCGCGGGAACGGAAGCGAACTTCCCGCCCTTCCAGGCGACCAACGTGAAAAACGTCGCCGATGTGAACGGCGCGAGCGGAGCTTTCGACATCGACCTCGAAGCCATCTCCAGCGCACAGCCCGACTACGTGTTCGTCGAAAGCGGGAACCTGCCGCTCGTGAAAGAGGACTACGAAGCCAATCCCTCCTACTTCTCCGCGCTCAAGGCGGTGCAGGACGGCAAGGTGAGCACGCTCATCGCCTATCGCTTCTACGCCACCAACATCGAGCTGGCCTTGGCAAACTGCTACCAAGTAGGAGCAACCGTCTACCCCGCGCAGTTCGCCGACATCGATCCCACGCAAAAGCTCGACGAGATCACGGAGTTCTTCTTGGGAGCCAGGCTTTCGAGCGACCTTGCCGCCGAAGGGTGCGAATTCAAGCAGATCGATCTGGCAAACCTGTAGCGCCCGAGCACGGCCGCAGGGCTACGGAGCAGCCGCGCAACCTCCCGCATTCGTGCGTTCGGGTGCTCGACCTCGGCGTCGAGCACCCGAACGTCCCGTTGCGCGCCCGCGCAACGGGACGGCGGCACCCGTCACCTCGCTCGTTCGCGGTCGGCTCCGGGAATTGTCGATCCAAAAACACGTTTTCGGCCCCGAAAACGTGTTTTTGGATCGACAATGAAAGCGGGCGCGCCTTGCGACCGCGAACGATAGCGAGCACCCGTTGCGCCGCGCCGTCAGCCAAGCGGCACGGCTACCGGAACGTCGCCCACCGCGTCCACCTTGAAGCCCACGTCGTACGTGGCCGACAGAGCCTCGTCGGTCACCGCCTCGCGGTCGCCGTACGCCACCACGCAGCCATCGCGCACCAGTAAAAAACGATCGCAGAATCGCAATGCCAGGTTGATGTCGTGGATCACCAGCACCGAAGCGATGGACTCCGAAGCGGTCACGTCGCGCACGATGCCCAAAACCTCCAGCTGGTTCTTCGGATCGAGCGCGCTCGTGGGCTCGTCGAGCAGCAAAACCTTCGGCTCCTGCGCAAGCGCACGGGCGATGAACACCTTCTGACGCTCGCCTCCGGACAGCTCGTCAAGATAGCGCGCGGCGAATCGCTCAAGCCCCAGACGCTCGATCATAGCGGACACCACCCGGCGATCGCGATCGGACAACGACCACGAAACATGCGGCTTTCGCCCCAACAGCACCTGGTCGTACACGCTCAAGTGAGGGATACGCTGCTGCTGCGCAACCAAGGCAATGCGGCGGGCGACGTCGCGGCGGCCGAGCGACGCGACGTCGCGACCATCGACCTTCACCGACCCCTCGCTCGGGCGAACGATGCCCGCCAAAACGTTGAGCAGCGTAGACTTCCCTGCTCCGTTGTTTCCCAGGATGGCCAGCATCGACCCCGCGGTCGCCTGCACGTCGATGCCGCGAAACACCGGCTTTTCGGCAGCGGGGTACGCATACGCCACCGCCTCGGCGGACAGCACGGGGCGCTCGGGGATTCGCGAATCGGCCGCAGGAGCGTCGAACACCTCCTGGAGCAGTGCCCGCGCCTCCTCGACGCTCACGGCAGGATCGCCCTTCCCCAACTGCTCGCACCTCATCGCTTGCACCCCTTGTACAGCAGGTACAAAAACAGCGGCGCGCCCAGAAACGACGTGATGGCGCCAATGGGGAGCACCACGGGCGATATGACCATGCGCGCCGCAAGGTCGCTGGCCAGCATGATGATCGACCCCAGGACAAGCGATGCCGGCAGCAGGAAGCGGTAGTCGTTGCCCACAAGACGGCGAGCAATATGAGGGGCAATGAGCCCGATGAAGTTGACAAGCCCCACGAACGACACCATCGCCGCCGCCATGACCGTAGACGCCACAACGCCCAGCACGCGGCAACGCACCACGTTCACGCCCAAGCCGCCCGCAACCTGGCCGCCGTTTTGCAACGCATTGTAGTTCCAGCGATTCGCGAAAAAGTACAGCGCGCACGCAGCACCCACCAGGGCCATGAAGCCGATTTGAGACCACGTTGCACGGCCCAGATCGCCGAACTGCCAAAAGATCACTTTCGTCAGGGCAAGATCGTCTGAAAAATACTGGATGATGGTCGACGCGCCCGCCCACAAAGCCGAAAGCGCAACGCCCACGAGCACGATGCTCTCCGGGCTGGAAGACCCCAGCCGCGAGAACAGCAGCACCACCGCGCTCGACGCCAAGGCGCCAGCGAACGCGAACAGGGCGACGGCGCCCATGCCGATCCCCGTGGAAGCGCCCGCCACAACAGGAGCCACCACAAGAAGGGCCAACGTGGCGCCGAAGGCAGCTCCCTGGGAAATCCCCACGGTCGATGCGGATGCGAGCGGATTCTCCAGAACGCTTTGCAGCACGGCTCCCGCCAGCGCCAGGCCGGCGCCGGAAACGATAGCGCACAGCACGCGCGGCAGACGAATGGATCGCACGGTCATGACGTCCTGCGCGGACCCGATCCCCAACAGCGCCTGCGCGCTGGCAAGCGGGTTCATGTCGGAAGCGCCGCTTGCGAGCGCGCACAGAGAAACCGCGACGCACACGGCAACAAGCACGGCGACAACCAGCCAGTTCCGTCGCTCGATGCGCGCCTGAGCATGCGCCGCCCTTCCCGAACCGCGCGCCGAGGCCGCCGAAGCCGAAGCTGCCGAAGCCGAAGCCGAAACGCCCGCATCGCCTTCGGCAGCCATCAGGGACCGAATCACCAGATTCCCTCCCGCGCGTACGCGTCGTAGCAATCGCGGCACACCAAAGCGCCCTGCTGCACGCGCAAGCCGTACTCGGCCGTCGATTCGCCGCACACCGCGCACTCCTGCGACGCGAACAGCCGCGCAGGTTCCGGAAGACCGTACGAGGGCAGCCCCACGTCGAACAGCTGGTCGTACGGCGTGCTCAGGATGTACGATTGAAATTCGTCGCGGCTTCTCTCGCCGGATCGGGCCGTGAACACAAGGCGCACGGCGCGGTCGGTGCCGCGCACGAAGAACGAGAACGCCATCTTGCCGCGCAATCGGGGAATCAGGTTCGACTTGCCGTACGTGCAGCCCAGAACAACCTGCACGGCATCCACGCCGCACGCATCGTTCTCGGTCACGCACACGATCTCCTCGTCAACGGCGGGAAGCCTCGCCGCATCGAGTCCCAGCTCCGCAATGGCCCCTTCGCACGCTTTGAATCCTATAGCGAGCCCCGGGCACGTGTGCCCATGAAACGACGCCGCCCGCGTCCACCACGTTTCGTCCAGCATGACATATTCCTTCCGTACGATGTGCAACCGTTTCGCCGCGCATCGTAACACGGAATTCAATTTCGTAACACTCTCAATCTGCGGACGGTAGAGAAGCGGACCCGTGCTGCTACGAATGCGGCCTTTCGGAGCACTTCAGGCCAATGCTGTCAGCGTAGGCGACCCAACGCTCGAAGGACTCGTCGCTAATGGCATGCTCCATCTTGCAGGCTTCCTCGTCTGCGACGTCCTCATCGATGCCGATGACCTTTGTCAAGAACGCCAGAAGAAGCTTATGGCGGTCGAGCACGGAGGTGCCGTACGCCATCCCCTTCTCGGTCAGGGTGATGCCGCCGTAAGGCTGCTGGTCGACATAGCCTTCACGTTTGAGCACGATCACCGCCTTGCTCACCGACGCTTTGGAAACCGATAGCGCGTCGGCTAGGTCAACCGAGCGCACGACGGCCCGCTCGGGACCGCTCAGCTCGACGATAGCCTCCAGGTAATCTTCGCCGGACATGGACATTCGCTCCACGACCCGCCTCCTTCCCCTCCCCCTATGCCCGAATCCAGTCAAAACAAGAAAAGCGGAGGGAAGAAGGGGGGATCTTCCCTCCGCTTGCATGATGCGGCAGTCGGCCAGACGAGAGGAGCCTCTGCCGCCGGGTCAGCGGATTCGCAATCGATAAGGCAGCGCCTCGTTCGATGTGAGTTATCTTAGGTGAACTTATACGTGCCGACAAGGGGAGTTAACCTAGGTATACAATTTCTTCACATCTGGATTCGGAGGCTCTTCGGGAAGGTTCGCGCGTTGCCGTTCGCGGTCGCATCAGCGCGCGCGGTACACGGCGCAGTTGTTCGGAGTCTCGTACATGTCCACCTGCGAAACGGGCAGGCCCTGCTCAGTCAAGCGTTCGCAAACGTAGCGCGCCAGGTTCTCGGCCGTAGTGCGAAACGGCAGCACAGTCAAGCTGAAGCCCTCTGCGGCGAGCGCGGCCAACGTGGCCTCGCCAAGCGAGCCCTCCTCCACGAGGAAGGTGTGGTCGAGCTCTTCCGCCAGATCGCGCACCGCGCGTTTGAACACGCCGAAGTCCAGCACCATGTCGCGCATGGTCCCTTCGGTTTGGAGCTCGCCGGTTTCCAGGTAGACCACCGTGCGCCACCGATGGCCGTGCAGGTTCTCGCACTTGCCATAGTAATCGGTCAGGAAATGGGCGGAATCGAAACTCGCCTCCGTTTTGAGTCCGTACATAGCACGCTCCTCGTCTCATGCAGCCGTCGCCCTTCGATCGGGCGCGGCGAATCATCGTTTTTCGCCATCATAGCAAAGCGCGCGGCGAATCGGCCCCCGCGGCGCGCAAGTACGTCATCGCCGCTCGAAACGTACAGGTTTCGAGCGGTCCGCGCAACCGCCCCCTCGCCCGCCGTCGCCCGCGCCCGCACCCGGCCGCCCGTGCGGATTCGGCCGGGCAAGCGCGGGCGAAGGCGAAGGCTGGCGGGTGCATTCCGGGCGGCGATGCGCCGCAGCGATGTGTCGGCTTCGCTCCGAAAGGCCCCGCGCGCGAAGCTTGTGCTACGATGCTCAGACGAACCGACGCGGCGCGCCGCCGCGCCGCCCGATCCGCGCCAACCGCGCCGGGCGGCACCGTCTCCGCGAAAGGACGACGAACCATGCCCATGAACAAGGCCATCCTGGCAGCCTATCGAGCCGCCACGCGGATCAGGCCCGACATCAAAGAGTTCTACAAGGCGCAGCGCGCCGCCGAGGACCTCAGCGCCAAGCTGGCCATACCCAATCCCCGCTGCCGCGTCGACGACGCCTTCGCCGTCATGCCGGACGGCTACCGCGTGCCCCTGCGCATCTTCACGCCGCTCGACATCGACTTCTCGCTTGCTTCGGGCTTCAAGGTGTCCGAAGACTGGCGCGGCACCATCCTGTTCTTCCATGGAGGCGGCTGGGTCAACGGCGACGTGGACTTCTACGCCGACGCTTGCTCCACCATGGCGCTCAAACTCGAGCGGCGCGTGGTGTCGGTGGACTACCGGCGCGCGCCCGAGCACCGATTCCCGCAGGCCTCCGAGGACTGCTACGAAGTGACGCGCCAGCTGTTCGCGGGAAAGCTGCTGCCCGACGTCGATCCCCGTCGCATCGTGCTGCTCGGCGACAGCGCAGGGGGAAATCTAGCCGCCGTCGTATCGCTCATGGCGCGCGACCGCGGCGCGTTTCGCCCGCCTACGCAGGTGCTGCTCTACCCCGTCACCTACGACGATCACGACCCGCGAACCTCATGGTTCGACTCGGTGCGCGAAAACGGCGAGGACTACCTGCTCACCTGGCGCGACATACGCGGGTACATGGAGCTGTACCGTTCGTCGCCGACCGATTACGCCAACCCCTACTTCGCGCCGCTGCTCGATCCCGACCTTTCGGACCAGCCGCGCACCCTGGTGGTCACAGCCGAGTACTGCCCGCTGCGCGACGAGGGCGAGGCATACGCGGCGCGCTTGGAGCTGGAGGGCGGCAGCGTGCAGTGCTACCGCGTGCTCGACGCCGTGCACGGGTACCTGCTGTATCCTTCGGTGGTCGGCGCGGTCAGAGACACCTACCGGATCATCGGGCACTTCCTTGACGGCACCGACCTGAAGCGAGAGGACAAACCGGCGTGGCTCGGAATACTTGGTACCGACTAGACAACGTAGGCAAGTTCTACTCATCCCAAGCCGGCAGCTCCGCGCAAACGGTGTTCCGCTACGCAGCCGAGCTGGTCGACGACGTCGACCCGCAGGCGCTGCAGCGCGCGCTCGACAAGACGGTCGACACGTTCCCCGGGTTCAACGTGTGCCTGCGCAGCGGCATGTTTTGGCACTACCTGGAGCAAGCGCCGAAGCCGCCCGAAATCAGCCGCGAGAACCTTCCGATTTGCTTCGGCCTGCACGTCGACGCGAAAAGCGTCCTGTTCCGCGTCAGCTATTATCGAAACCGCATCAACTTGGAGGTTTCCCACATCGTCTCCGACGGGCGCGGCTCCTTGAGCTTCTTCAAGATGCTGCTGCACGTCTACATTCAAAAGCGCTACGGCGTGGAGGGGGTGCCGTTCGAATACGACGGATCTGACCACCAAAAGCACGAGGACAGCTTCGACAAGTACTTTGAGCGGGACAAGGCCGCGGGCACGCGCGCGCCGAAGATCTACCGGCTGTCCGGCTGGCGCGACAAGGCCGACCCCACGTTCATGGAATACCACCTGCCCATGCAGCGCGTGCTCGACCTGGCGCGCTCGCACGGAGTGAGCCTGACGTCGCTTGTGATCGCAGCGGTGATGTGCGCCATTCGCGCGGAGATGCCGCGTCGCGACCGCCATCGCGCCATTCGCATCGACGTGCCCGTGGACCTTCGGAGAATCTTCGAATCGGCCACCACCAAGAACTTCTTCGGCTTGGCTTTCGTGTCCTACACGCCCGGCGATCAGGACGAACCCGTGGAAGTCGTAGCCGCCCGCGTGCAGGACCAGCTGAAGGTGGCGACCGAGGCAGAAAACCTCAAACCGCGGATGAACCGCATGATCGCGCTCGAAAAGCACCCGGCCCTGCGCTTCGCCCCGCTGTTCGTGAAGGACATCGCGCTCGAACTGGCAGACCGCATGGTTGAGCGCGAAACCACGACGACCGTATCAAGCCTGGGAGCTATCGGCGTCGACGAGCGCCTGGCCCCGTTCATCCGCAACGTCAACGTGCTGACCTCCACCGTCGGGCTCAACTTCATGGTGTGCTCGTTCGGAGACGATCTGAGCATCGGCATATCCACCACGTACTCGAACCCCGACGTGATCAAGAACTTCTGCCGGTACTTCTCGGACCAGGGCATCGAAGGGTACGTCAACATCAACAAAACAAGCGAAGAAGTAGCCGAGGACCGCCTGGAAACCAAACTGGAGACTTCGGTCAAACGATGGGGCGGCCAGGTTCCCGCACATGAAGAAGGCGCCGACGACGGCGCACCCGAAGGAGAAAGGGAACGACCGTGAGACGTTGCGAGAAGTGCCGCGTCGAATTCACCGGCGACCTCGATCGCTGTCCCTTGTGCCAAGCCGAGCTTGCCGGAACGGCAACGCCGTCGGCGTTTCCGCGAAACGAAGTGCGCAAGTCGGGAGCCATGGCCCTTGGCGTCTTGGCCTTCGTGAGCGGAGCATGCCTTTTGGTGATGGCGTTTCTGGGACGAATGCTGTCGCTTCCGGGCGACATCGTGGTTTCGGTGTGCGTGGCGTTGGTGGTGAACTACCTGTTCGTACGCAACATCCTTGCGCATTCGCCGGACTTTTTGCGCGTGGTGGTACGCTACTTCCTCATTTTGCTGGGCATTGCGGCAGCATGGTTTCTGGTCACGGGAAACACGCTGGTCACCACGTTCGTCATACCGGGAATATGCCTGGTGGCGCTGGTGTTCGACACGGTGCTCGTGGCCGTGTTCAAAGACACGTTCGTGGCCGGGTACGCGAAGTACCTGCTCTTCGACGTGGTGCTGGGGCTGGTTCCCCTTGCGCTCATCGCGCTGGGGCTTACCACCTGGGAGATCCCCGCGCTTTCGAGCGCGCTCGCAGCAAGCGTGTTCTTGCTGGGACTGCTCGTGTTCATGCGAAAGCAGCTGATGGACGAGGTTCGCAAGCTGTTCCTGGCATAGCGCGGCGGCAAGCCGCGCCTCCGGGCGTCGGCGAACGTCGGCGCATGCCGGCGAACGTCGGGCAAACCCTCCCGAAAGCCAGTGCGCGCCCTACAAGGAAAGCAGCCCCTGCGATGCCAGCAGCCAAACCAGCGAAGCCACCCACAGAACCCCCACGGCCACCCGCGCGACGGTGGGCACGCGCAGGCTTTTCGCCGGCACCATGAACATGGCCACCAGGCCGCCCAGCGCGCCGCCCAAGTGCCCGCTCACGGAGATTCCCGGCACCAAGAACGTGTACGCGACGTTCACCGCGATGATGCCCAGCATGCCCTTGCTGTACTGCGCGAACATCGAGCGATTCCCCTTGTGCAGCAAACCCAGCAGGGCTACGGCCACGAACAGGCCGAACACGCTGGTAGAAGCGCCGGCGCTCACCGTCGAGCCACCGCCTAGGAACACGTCGGCGGCGTAGGACACCGCGTTGCCCGTGATGCCGCCGATGAAGTACAGCGCCAGGAAGTTCCCTTTGCCCAGCACGCGTTCGAGCACTTCGCCCACGCTGTAGAGCGCAACCATGTTGAACCCCAGGTGCATGAGGTCCATGTGCAAGAACATCGGCGTCACGAACCGGTACAGGTCGGCCGCCGACTGCATCCACGGCGCGTACATGGCGCCCATCTGCACGAGCACCGACGTCGACACGTTCACGCGGAACCCCGAAAGCACCGCCTCCACCGCGAACACGATCACGTTGAGGACGATCAGGATAAGCGTGACCATGCGAAACCGGTTTCGCTCGAAAAAGGACGGCTCGCTTTGATTGAGCATCCGCTTCAACTGCTCGTCGTCGATCACGGTTTTGGTCGGGTTCGGCACGTTGTTCTGGTTTTCCGGCACTGGCTGCTCCTCGCATGCGGCAATTCGATCATGGTTCAGGGGAAATCCTACCACGTCGCTTGCGCGACAACGCAGCCTTCGCGTTTCCGTTGAGGCAAAAACACGGTTTCACCGCTGCGCGCCGCGCGCGGTCCCCGCCCGACCCGCGCCGCCTCCCCGGCACGCGACGAAGCTCGCTCGATCGCACCGCCTTCCGAGCGCGCGGCCCGCAACCCGCCCGACCCGCGCCGCCCTCCACCGCGCCGCAGAGCCCTCCTCGGCCGAGCAAGGCGCTGCGCGCGCCCGTATTCCCCCTTGTCGTTGTGTTTCCCCCTCCGTTGTGGTAAATGTTAGCCTTAGTAAACTTATAAGCCGCTCACGCAGGGAAACGAGAACCCATGTCCAACCAAGCAGCCTTCTTCCCCCCGAAGAAGCACGACCCCCACGAAAACCGCAAGGCGCAAGACGCCGACTCCGACGAACGCCGCGAACGCCCGGCGATCGACCCCGTCTTCCTGTCGGTCGACGGCCTTTGCAAGCACTACGGAGAAGGCGAAGCGCGCGCCACCGTGCTCTCGGACATTGCCACGACCATCGAACAGGGCGCCGTATGCGCGCTGCTCGGGCCTTCGGGCTCGGGAAAGTCCACGTTCCTCAACCTGGTAGGCGGGCTGGAGCCGGCCGACTCGGGCTCCATCCGCGTGGGAGGCGTTGAGCTGACCGGCCTTTCCGACAAGGAGCTTGGCGAGTACCGCCGACGCGAGCTGGGATTCGTGTTCCAGTTCTACAATCTGATCCCCGACCTGACCGTGCGCGAGAACATCGAGGTGTGCCGCCATCTCAGCGCAAGCCCGCTTCCCCTTGACGACCTGCTGCATTCGCTGGGGCTATGGGACCATCGCGGAAAGTTCCCGCGCCAGATATCGGGCGGGCAGCAGCAGCGTTGCGCGATCGGGCGCGCGCTCGTGAAAAACCCTCGCCTGCTGCTGTGCGACGAGCCGACGGGCGCGTTGGACTATCAAACCTCGAAAGAGATACTTGAGTTGATGGAACGGGTCAACCGCGACTACGGCTGCACCATCGTCATCGTCACGCACAACGACGCTATCAGGCACATGGCCCATCGCGTCCTACGGCTGCGCGACGGGGTCCTGGCCGAAGACGCGCGCAACCAGCAGGTGCTCGCTGCGCGCGATCTGGAATGGTAGGCGCGCCATGGCAACCCCTCTTGTCCGCCGCCTTCCGCGCGAGCTCAGGCACAACTTCGGCAGGTACCTGGGCATCTTCCTGCTCATGACCATCTCCATCACGCTCGTGTCCGGCTTCCTTGCAGCAGCCAGCAGCATCGAGCGCATCACCGACGGCATGCGCGACGCCTACGCCGTCGAGGACGGGCGCTTCACAACAAGCCGGGAAGCGCCCGCCGAAGCGCTTGCGGCCGTCGAGGACCTGGGCGCGTCCGTGCACGAGAACTTCAGCTACGACCTGCCGCTCGAGCGCGACGACGCACCGAGCGCCACGGTGCGCGTGCACCTCAACCGCAACGGCTTCAACGAGGCCGCCTACGCGCAGGGCGAAGCCCCGCAGGGAGCCGACGAGATCGCGCTCGATCGGACCTTCGCGGAGCATGCCCGCATCGAAACGGGCGATACGGTGCGCGTGGGCGGGCGGGATCTGACCGTGTCGGGCATCATGACGCTTCCCGACTACGCGGCTCTTTTCGAAAAGAACTCCGATTTCGTCATGAACACGCTCACGTTCGGCACCGCCGTTGTGGACCGAGCCGCGTTCGCGTCCTTCGAAGGCGCGAGCGTTTCCCACGTCTACTCCTTCCTGTTCGACGACCGCGCCTTGCCCCTGCCCGAGCGCATCGACGCCGAGCAGGACATCGCCGATGCGCTGGCCAGCCACGGAGCCCTGCTGACCGATCTGGTGGACGCCGCGTCGAACCAAGGGATCACCTACGCCGCCGAAGACGTGGCGGGCGATCAGGTCACCTGGGAGACCATGCTGTTTCTGCTCATCGTCATCATGGCGTTCGTGTTCGTGGTGCTGACCTCGGCCGCCATCGACGAAGAGAGCGCCGTCATCGGCACGCTTCTGGCTTCGGGATACCGCAAACGCGAGCTGATCGCGCATTACCTGGCGCTGCCTTGCTTGGTAGGCCTGGCGGCGGCCGTGGCGGGCAACGTACTGGGATACACCGTCATGGTCGACCCCATGAAAGGCCTGTACTACAACAGCTACAGCCTGCCGCCCTACGTTGCCGCCTGGAGCTGGCGCGCCTTCGGATTGACCACCGTCATCCCGTTTTTCCTGCTCATGGCAATCACGTCCGTCGGGCTGGCGCGCAAGATGCGCTGCACGCCGCTCATGTTCCTACGGCGCGAAACGGCGAAGGCCGGCATGCGCGCAACCCTGAAGCTTCCCGAGCGCCTTGGCTTTTCGGCGCGGTTCAGGCTGCGCGTGTTCCTGCGCAACCTTTCGCACTTCGCCACGCTGTTCGTGGGGATCGCGTTCGCCAGCATGCTGCTGTTGTTCGGGCTGTGCATGATGCCCACCATCGAGCACTACGCCGATTCCCTGCGCAACGATCTGGTGGCCGAGCACCAGTACCTGCTCAAGGCGCCGCTCGAAATCGACGCGACCGACGACGAGCGCGAGGCGTTCGCAGCCGCGACCGCGCTGGCCGCAACCGAGCAGTCCCAACTTGAAGCCATGGACCCGATCGAGCTTGCCGCGCTCGCGCAAAAAGCTTCGACGGTGCAGGAAGGAGCCCACCCCGTCAACGTGAAGCCGAACGACCGCAGCGTCATCGAGCAGGCCGAGAAGTTCGCCGCAGGGCGCCTGGAAACCGCCCGCTTGACACAGGGGAACGAAGAGGTCGTCGTGTACGGCATCGCGGAAGGATCCCGCTACTGGAACGACGTCGACGTCGGCGAGGGAAAGGTGGCCGTAGGACGCGGATTGGCGCAGAAATGCGGGCTGAAACCCGGAGAGCCGCAAACGTTCTCGAACAAGTTCGACGGCGCAGCCTACGAGCTGACCCCCAGCTCGCTTTGGGGCAGCTCCTCGTGCATGGCGGTGTTCTTGAGCATCGAGGACTTCAACGAGCTGTTCGGCAACGATGCCGGCTATTTCAACGGATACGTGTCGAACGAAAGCCTCAACCTGGACGAACGCTATCTGGCAAGCGATCTTGCCCCTGCCGACATGGACAAGATCAGCGCCCAGATGCAAGACTCGATGGGCCATGTGATGGACATGATGACGGCAGCGGCCACGCTTGTCTACCTGGTGCTCATGTACCTGCTCACGAAAACGGTGCTGGATCGAAGCGCGCGCAGCATTTCGTACATGAAGGTGTTCGGCTACCGAAACCGCGAGATCAACAAGCTGTACCTGCATTCCATCACAACCGTGGTGATCGCCTCGCTCCTTGCATCCCTGCCCCTGGTTGTCCTGGGTATATCGACGCTGATCAGAGCTGCCCTCGCGGGATACGGGGGCAACATGGAGGCGTACGCGCCCGCCGACCGCCTGGCGCTTATCGCGGCAATCGGCGTTGCCACGTACGCCGTCGTGGCGTTTCTGCACACCAGGCGCATCAAGCGCGTCCCGCTTGCCCTGGCGCTCAAAGCGCAGGAGTAAGCCCCGACCGGCGGCGGGGCCTGGATCCCGCCGCCGGTCGCAGGACTGAGGTCAGCCCGGGAAGCCGCGCGTTTCGCAGCCGCTCCTCACACGTAGTAGAGAAACGACCGCAAGCGCTCGTCGATGCCCTGGTCAAGCGCGCCGTCGAACGACACGTGCAGCACGGGAGCCGCAAGGTCGTCGGCATCGTCGAGCAGCTTGAGCACGATGCCGGTGTTCTCGTACATCGACGACACCGCTATCACGCCGTCCGCCTCACGCGCCGCCAAGCGCGCCTTAGCCGCTCGGTACCTTCCGTTCGCGCCTCGATAGCCCCCCAGCGCCTCGTCAGCCGCAATCCGCAGGTCGTCCAAGCTGGCGCAAAACGGCGAGGCGCAGCCCAACGAACGATGCACTTCGGCCATCTGCGCGGCGAAGGCCGCCAGCAGCTCGTCGGGCTGACGCGCATCGCGCCACAGAAACCACAGGTACTCGGACAGCGGCATGCGCACCAGGCGATACCCTGCGCGTTCAAGGCCCTCCCAGCGTCCGCCCGTCAGCTGATCGGCATACACCAAAGGCCACTCGCCCACCAGCGCAAGCGTTTTGCGGGCGCGGCGCGAACCCCCTTCGGCCGCAGTCCCCGCTCGGCGGGCCGCGGCGCATACGCGCTCGAACGTCACGCCATCGCGCAGGAACCCGTCCAGCACCTCTTGACGATCGTCCTGGTCGGCCGCGTAGGCTACGTCGCCGGCCAAAAGATGCAGGAAGAAGCCCTCGGGATCGGGCATCGACCAAGGCAGCTGATCGAGGATCGGCGCAACCAGCTTCGCGTCGGCCGCCCCTTCCTCGTCCAAGACGGCGCGGATCACGCGGTCGTACTGCCCGTCGGCCTCGGCGCCTTCCGTCGAAGGCAGCAGCAGCTGCAAGCCGCTCGCACCGGCACGTTCCGCCGAGGCTTTCGCAGCCGCCCGCAACGACATCCCCAACAGCGCCGTGAACGACAGATACTCCTTCGAAGCGCTGCGCGCACGTCCGGCGGCCACAGCCGCGTCGTCGGGTTCCAGCAATTCCACGCGCAGGCCGCGCCTCTCCAGCCATCCGCCCATCAGGGGCCCCCACGCCCCGAACGACGGCAGCGCAACAACCCGCTGCGCGTCGAGCGTCTCGTGCAGCGCCTCGTACGGACGGCCCGCCAGGGGAAGCGCGCGCTCGTCGCGCGGCTCGTAGTGGTCGATCGCGTTCAAAAACGCCTCGATGCGCGTCACGACCCCCACCTGCGAAGAATGCTCGTCGGTCTCGATATGCAGGTAGGGCTTGTCGCCCATCTCCTCGCGAAACAGGTGGCTCACCATGGTGTCCGGGCCGCACCCGTGATTGGTCAGGTACACCGCGAAGAGGCGCGGATCGCGGCGCACCAGCTTCGCGCCCGACACGATATGCTGCCCGAACGGCCAGTACAGCCCCGGATGATCCTGCGACACGTCCACGTCATGCGCATGCAGGTGGCTCACCGTGATCACCTTCCGGCCACGGTCCAGGAGCGCATCGGGAATGCCCATGTTGAGCGCCGGATCGACAATGCCGTAGTTGCGAGTGATCAGCACGAGCACGCGCTCGTCGGGGCCGAGCGAACCCAGCAGCTGCTCTCCCAGCTCTTCGGTCTTGCGCGTGAACTCCTGCACCGCGAAACCGCCCGCCAGCATGGCGCGGGCGGTTTCGCGCGGCTCCTTTCCCAGCTGCACGCCCACGCCCAGCAGCGCTTCGGCAACGGCCTGCTGCCCGAAATCCATGTCCAGTACCGGGCTCAAAAGGCGAATGCCGCGGCCCTCGAAGTCAAGCTCCTTGGCCGCCAGCATCGGCGCCGACTGCATGTAGGGGCACGCGTAGTTGTGCGCAACCTTGGAAGAGACGTGGCGAATCGCGCGCACCGCCGGCATGAACACGTAGTCCACGCCGCGCCGCGCCAACTGCTCCAGATGGCCGTGGACGAGCTTCACGGGATAGCATGTCTCCCCTTGAGCCGTCTGCTGGGAGAGGCGCACCGTTTCCTCGTCGGTCGCATCGGACAGCAGCACGTTGTAGCCCAACTGCTTGAAGAACGCGTTTGCCAGGGGAAACAGCTTGTGCAGCATAAGGCAGCGCGGAATGCCCACCGTTTGCTTGGGCGGATCGATACGGGCGTCGTACCCCTCCAAGAACAACTCGTCGACCTTGCGAAAGAACCGACGATTCTCCTCGACGGACGCGCGGTCGACGGCCCTCGAAGCCTGCGGCGCGCGCGTCAGGTCGAACCCGCGAAACGCCGTGGCCTCCGCCCCGGCCTCCTGCGCGAGCAAGGCCGCGCCCACCGCGCCCGACACGGCGAACCACGGCGACACCGAAAGGGCGTCGCCCAGGTGCGCCTTGAACGCGGCCACGATGCCGGGGTTGTAGGCCACGCCGCCCTGCAGCACCACATGGGCGCCCACCGGCTTGGTTCCCACCACGCGATGCAGGTAGTTGCGCACCACCGACAAGCACAGGCCCGCCGCCACATCGGCCGTCGACGCACCTTTCGCCAAAGCCGCGTTGATGGCTGTTTCCACGAACACCGTACAGCGTTCCCCCAGGTCAATAGGTGCCTTCGAGGACAGCGCCAGCGGCCCGTAGTCGGCAAGCTCGATGCCCAGGCGCGCAGCCTGCTCCTCGACGAACGACCCGGTGCCCGCCGCGCATATCTTGTTCATTTGGAAATCGGCCACCCGCCCGTCCTTCAAGCTGACGTACTTGGAGTCCTGGCCCCCTATCTCGAACACGGTGTCAACCCGCGCGTCGGCAGCCACGGCCGCGCGCGCTTGCGCAGTGATCTCGTCGCGTACGGCATCGGCGCCAACCATCTTCCCGATCATGCTGCGCCCCGAACCCGTCACGCCCACGGCCGTCACGCGAACGGCGGAGCCCAGGCGCTTCGCAAGCGAGTCCAAGCCCTCGCGCACCGCCCGTCGCGCGTCGCCGCGCGTGCGCAGGTACTGCGCGTCCAGCAACGCGCCCCGTGCGTCCAGCAGCACCAGGTTCGTCGACGTGGACCCCACGTCGATTCCCAGCGCGCAGTCCACCGGCTCGCCCGTCAAAGCCGACCAGGGCCGCGGGCGCAGCCGAAACCCGGGCCTCGCCTCGACCGGCACGGACGGCAGCGCGCGCAGCCGGGGCAGGTCGTCGACGACCGTATGCTCAGCCAACCGCGCGGCAAGATCGCCTATCGCAAGGGGGCGGCAGCCGTCTTTGCCGGAAAGCGTGCGCCCGCCTTGCGCCCGGGCCTCGCGCGCCGCGCCCGCCGCTTGGAAAAACAGATGGTCGGGCGCGTGCAAAAGCTCGCCTTCTCCAAGCTCGAACACCTCGCGCACCGCCCGAACCACCCCGCGGTTCGCCAAAACGCCGCCGGAAAGCGCCACCGGGCGCGCCACGGGCAGCCCGCGCACGATGGTGGCCTTGTAGCTTTTCACCATGGCGAAGCACAGACCCAGCAGAATGTCCTGCACCGACGCGCCCTCCTGCTGGTGATGGATGATGTCGGTTTTTGCGAACACCGCGCAGCGCCCGGAGATGCGCGGCACCGAAACCGCGCCCTCCACCAGATCCGAGTACTCCTCCAGGGCAAGCCCCAATCGCTCCATCTGGTCCTCGAAAAACGACCCCGTGCCCGCCGCGCAGCTTTCGTTCATGGCGAACTGAGGCACCTGCCCCGACCCGACGCCCGTAACGAACAGCGCCGACTGCCCGCCTATCTCGATGACCGAGCGCGCCTCGGGCGCCAGAAACTGCGCGCCTTGGCACACCGCCGGCACTTCTTCCAGCATAAGGCAAGCGGGATCGATGCCCCGCAGCGCCGCCGCCCCCGATCCGGCGGCGGCCCAGCCCGCGCACTCGCTCTCCGGCAGCTTGGACGCCAAAACGGCCAGCATATCGCGCAGGCACGCGAGCGCGGCCCCGCGATGCAGGCGGCTTTCGCGCCACGCAAGCTCCTCAGCGTCCGTAAGCGCCACGAGTTTCACCGACGATGCGCCGATGTCGATGCCAACGGTGTACATGCCCGCCCCCTATTCCCCCTTCGCGCGCACGCGATACCGCTCGTACTCGGCTAGAAACGCGCGCTCGTCCAGCTGGCGCACCTGCACCACGTCAGCAAACGTCACCAGGTCGGCTATAGGGTTGTCCAGCGAAAACGGAAACCCCTTCGACACCAGGAACTCCCCGAACAAAGGCTCGTCCAGCACCGTCTGCTTCATGGTCTTCGTCGCGTCTATCATCGCGCAGCCCCCTTCGTTATATCGGCTAACATGATTTTTCGGGCGCCCAGAAGCGCCACGTCCTCGTCGCTGTGCGTTGACGCCAAAAGCGTGCGTCCGCGCCGCTCGGCCAGCAAGAACTCGATGACCGCGCGCTTGGTTTGCCCATCGAGCCCGGTGAACGGCTCGTCCAGCACGATCGCGCTGCCGGGATAGGCAACCGCCCTTGCCAGCGAAACGCGTCGGCGCATGCCGCCCGAAAGCTGCATCACCGGGCGCTTCAGGCAATCCGCGGGAAGGATCTTCTCCAGCATGCAGCGGATCTGGCGTCGGCTGGCCCGCGCGGGCAGCACCAACGCCACGTTCTCCACGGCCGTCAGCGTCTCGCACAGGCGATCCTCCTGAAACATCGCCGAAACCGCGCCGGAAGGCGCGCCCTCGATGCGCCCCGCGTCGGCGCGCTCAAGGCCCAGCAGCACGCGCAGCAAGGTGGTCTTGCCCGCGCCCGAAGGCCCCATCAGGCAGTACACGCCGCCTTCGGAAAGCGTGCACGTCACGCCCGCCAGCACGCGCGCGTCTCCGAACGACTTGTCCACGCGCTCCATCACGATGTCCATGCGGCATCGCCCTTTCCCGCGTCGCTCGCGCCGCCCTCGTCGCGCCGCCCGCGTCGGACGCGCCCTTCGCGCTCGTCGTCGCGCACGCCCAAAAAGCCGCCCAGCGGACGTCCGGCGCGCTTCAGCAGCGCCATGAACGCCTTCTCGAACGCCAAGCTCAGCACCATGACCATCACCGTCCACGCGAACAGATCGGGCGTGTCCAGGTACGTGCGCGCCAGGCTCATCTCTTTGCCGATAGAGGGCTTGGGCACGGCCAGAACCTCGGCCATGATGCCGCTTTTCCAGCTCATTCCCAGCGATATGCGGGAACTTGCCACCAGAAACGGCATGAACGCAGGGCGGTACACGTACATGAACGTGCGCCATCTGGGCAGCTTGAACACCCGCGCCATCTCCAGCAGGTGCCGGTCCACGCTCTCGAACCCGGCAAGCGTGGACGTGTAGACCAGCGGCAGCACGATCAAGAACGCCAGGTACACGGTCAACGCCTGGTTGCCCACCCAGATGAGCAGCATGATGATGAACGAGATAACGGGAATGGTGCGCAGAAGCGACATCACGGGATCGATGAAGTCGCGTACGATGGCCACACGGTACGCCAATAAAGCCAACAGCAGCCCTACGGAAAACGACAGGAGAAACCCTGCGGCGATACGCGCCGTGGAAGCTCCGCAGATCAGCCAGAAGTCGGGCTTCGCCACCTGCTCCGCCAACGCCTCTAGCACCCGAACAGGACCGGCCAGAACCAAGCGGTTGTCCACCGCCCGATCGAGCACCTCCCATACGACCAGCCAGAACAGCACGATCAGCGCCTTTTTCGCCCCCGCGATGCGCCTTGACGCGCCTCGGGCGGCAACGACGCGCTCCCGCCCGGCGCGTTCCTCTTCCAAAACAAGTTGCGCTTCCTCGTCGTCCATGAGGCTTTGCGCCTGCATGACGCGCACCACCTGCTGGCAAGAAACGCCCATGGAGGTCATCATCTGCATGATCCGATCTCTGCCGACGCCGCGGGACACGGCCGTTCTCATCATGAAGCCCATCTGGGAGTCGTCCATGCCGTTTTCCCTGACCATCTGCACAACCTGCGCAACCTTGTCCTCGGGCATACCCAGCTTCTGCGCTATCTGAGCCACCTGCATGCGCGGGGCCTCGCCCGTATCACGCGTTTCGCGCGCCCGCCCGATGCGCACGCCCAGCCGCCTCAGCAGCTCTTTCGCTCGCCGTTCGCCCATAGCCTACGCGCCCGCGCTGCCCGCATCGTCAAGCTGGCCCACGGGAGGCAGGTAGTAGAACCCGTCGTCTGGAACCTTGCCGCCAATCGAGTCGGGGTTCGAGCGGTACAGCTCCTCGAGAAAGCCCGAAAGCGCCGTGCGCATGTCGGTTCCCGTCAAGCTCACCATGCTGATCTGGGGCATAGCGTCCAGCGCCACGGCGTTGTTCAGAAACGTCCCCAGCTCCTCTTGCAGAGCGGCCGCGGCCGACATGTTCTCGAGCGACCACGCCACCGATTGTCCCGCCATCCGCAGGTACTCGATCACGGCTTGCTCGTGCTCTTCGAGAAACTTCCGATTCACGATCGTGGTCGTGGTAACGGCCTGGCTCCCCGTGTCGGCAAACGCCGCATCCCATTCCTTGGTGATGTCGATAGGCGCGTACAGGGGGTCCACCATGAGCTTCGAAAGCGACACGAACGGCTGCGGAAGGATGGCCGCGCAGTTCGGTTCGTCCTGCAAAAGGTTCAGCACTTCGAACGGCGACGACTTGAACTCAAGGTTGAACGACCCCGCCTTGCCCATCTTGCCCAGCAACGCCTCGATCGTGTACTCGGGCGTGCCGCCTTCGCCGTAGCTGTACACCGTGCGACCCGCAAGGTCTTCCACGGCAGCCACCGACGGATCGGTGGTGATGCCGTAGAGCACGCCCAGGTTGTTGACGCTTATTACCTGGTAGTCGTTCTTTAGCTCCTTGTTGTTGTACAGGATGGGGCCGATATTGGACGGCAGCGTGCACATATCGTAGCTGCCCTGGTTGAACGCGGCGGAAAGGCCCACGTAGTCCACGCCGCTCAGCTCGAACTGGAAGTCGTTGAACGTCTTGCCGGCTCGCGCCGCCACGATGAACTGCGAAAGGCCCATGGATGGCGGGCCCATGATCAAGCCGACGCGCGCAGTGCACGCATCGGGACTGCCCATGAGATCGCGGCTTTCGGGCTGCGCAACCAGGTCGACCGTGCCGAGCGCCGTATCGCCTTGATCGGGGCCGCTCGACGAGCAGCCCGCCAAACCCACGGCCGCCGTTGCTACGGCCGTGCTCGCAAACGCGCAGAACGCGCGCCTTGTCAGATTCATGCCTACCTCGTTTCCGGGTCGTTCCTTCAAATAAAGAGCTGCGAGCCCGTCCGCACGACGCGACTGGCGGACGGGCTCGCATTCAGTCGTGCACGCTAGAAGCGGGCCTTAGCCTTCGAAGGCACGCGCTTCCTGCGGTAGGCGAACGTGCCCGCCGCCGCTCCGGCCACGGCCAACGTGGCCAGCGCGCCCAAACCGATCACAAGAGCCGGATCGCCAGTCGAAGCGCTGTCGGATTCGGCTTGCGCCGGGTTCGACTTCGTCGCAACGCCCTTGGCCTTGGCGCGCGCAGCCTTGTCCTCGGCCGCAGCCAGAGCTTCGGCGGTAGCCTTTTCGGCATTGGCCGCCGCATCGCCCGACGCCGAGCCGTTCATCACGGCCAGGGCCGCAGCGGGAATCGAGCCGCCGCCCGAAGCGGGCACGCCGGAGAGGTTCATTTGGAACGTAGCCGGATACGTATGGTTGCGCTCGCCGCCGAAGATGGATCCGCCGATAGCCATGGCCATATCCCCGATGGTAACGTCCACCGTGCACGATCGCGAGACCACCGAAGCGGCGTCTTCCAGCACGCCCAGGTCGACCGTGATCGAAGACAGGCCGCCGCCGTTCGAGCTGGAGTCCACGATACGCAAGCCGCTGATGGCGTTCACCGTCATGATCCTCGACTGAATGACGATGGGAACCTGCACCGCAGCGCGCCCGGCAGCATCGACGGTCAGGACGGCGTTGCGCGCCACCGGGTTCATGGGCGGGAAATCCCCGCTGGTCAGATGCGGATTCAACGGAAGCCCCGTGTCTTGCCTGCTCAGCCAGATATTGGCGGACACCGTGTAGGTGCCGGCGGCCAGCGTGCCGCGCCGAACGTCCCCGCCGCTGGCGGCGTTGCCCGAGCCGCTGCTCGCGCTGCCGGAGCCGCCCGCGCTTGCGGATCCGCCGCCATTGCCAGAGGATTCCCCACCAGAGCCCGCCCCGCCGGAACCGCCTCCTGCAGAGCCTCCGTTGTCGCCCGGAACGGCCAGGTCGGTGCTGTCGGACAGCTTCACGGCGCTGGCGTAGTCCACGGCCAGCGACAGGCCCCACGTTTTATCCAGACGCAAGGGAGCTGCATACACGTGGCTCCCGGGAAACGTCAAGACGGGATCGTTGCCGTCCAGCTTGACAACGGCTTTGACGATGCGGCCCTGTGCGTTGGCGCCGTACGGCTTGCCGTCGCGCTCGATGCCGAGCACCTGCGCGCCGCTCGCCGGCGTTCCGAAATCGATCAGGGTGAACGCCGGATTCGGCAGCTCCAGTTCGAGTAGCTTCGTACCGTCCTCCTTGACCACGAGCTTCGCGTTGTCGGACATCGGGTCGGTGGGAATCCCGAAGTTCGGGCTTCCCTCGGGCTCCATTGGGTTCTTGGGATTGGTCATGTAGGCCGTCAGATGCAAAATGTCGTTTTCAGACGAGGGAACGAACAGGTTCGCCGTCACTGCGTACGTGCCGGGCGCAAGCGCCGGAGCCTGCGCTTCGGCAACCGTCAGCACGCCGCTGCGGTAGGAAAACGCGTAGTTCGCAGCCGCGCCGCCCACAGGCGTCAGGTTGTACGCTACACCCGCTTCCAAAGACGCCGGGGCGGAAACCGTCGGCGCGGCGAAGCCCTTCGCCGAGGCCGCCGTCTCCCCGTTCACGAACCCGGACACGTCCACGGACAGTCGCGGAGCCTCGTTCGCAGCGACCGTTTCACTGCGGTACGCGGCGGTCAGCTGCGCTTTCCCGATGGTCCATGCAAGCGTCGCAGCGCCCTTCGACCCGTCCGCCCACGTATAGCCGTCCTCGAGCGTGACCAGCGCGGTATAGGAGCCGGCATCAACGGCCGAACCTGTCAGGGAAACGCGATAGCCTTCGCCCGGAGCGACGCCTGTTTGCTCCTGCCCGTTGTACACCAGGCCCTGGGCAGGGGTCGGCTTCTCGATCTTCGCAGGAGCCTCGGCCACCGCCACGTAGTACGCCACGTTTTCCGAGTTCATCCAGTCCTTGTGCCCGTTCAGAAGGTACGCGCCGTTGAGCAACCTGCCGTCCAGCCCGTCAAGGTTCGCAACGGCGTTGCCGTCAACGGGAAGGATGTCGAAGAACGCCGTGCCGCCGCCGATAGCCGCGTCGACCTTGGTCGCGCTGGTCAGCTTGTCCGCCGTTCCTTCCACCAGATAGATCGCCACGTTCTTGCCGCTTACCGGAAGCGTGCCGCTCAAGCCGCAGTTGCCGTTGCCGGCCGTCGACACGAACCCGGCCGCCAGGGGCACTCGGTTGCTTCCCAAAGAGGTCATGTCGACATGGAGTCCCATCGCGTACAGACCCTCGATGGCGGGATCGCTGAAGCCGGACGACTCTTTCACCAGCTCCAACGCCTGATCGACCGCGGCTCCGTCATGCGCGCGAGCGCCCACGGCGCCCACGAAGGGCAAGTACAACCTTTCGTACAAATTCGACAAGACTTCTTCTTTGTCCATATCCAACGCGTCGTTGTTCACGGCTTCGTTGTAGCCGTTGGTCACCCACGTTGCCGACGTGCCCGAAGCACCGTCGGCGTACGTGTACGACCGAAGCCACCGAACGTTCGCCTCTCCTGGAGCCGAAGTCACCACGAACGATCCCAGCCGCGCGCTGTCGAACGTCAGGGAGCCGTCCGCCTGCGCAGCCGGAAGAGCAGTCAGGGATGCGCCCTTGTGCAAGAACACCTCGGAACCGCTTTCGCCCGGCAGCGAAACGGAGAACTTCACCTTGTCGTCAACCGCAATATCCGCGCCGCCCGAAATCAGGCGCACGTCCAGCAAGCTGAAGTCGGGAGCCTTCTGATACTGCCGACCGAGCGCGGGCTTCACCGCCGAGCGGCGTCCTTCATCTTCGACGAGCTGCGCCGAAAGCTCGGCGGACTGGATCGATTCGAACGCCGACGAACCCTCCTCCACGTTTACCGTCACCGACACGCGCGCCTCGTCGTCAACGAACGTCTTCGAGAAATCTCCCTCGACAACGCGCACGGCGTTGGCAAGATCAACCGTCAAGTCCAGGTCGATGTTGAACGACTTTCTCAACGTGGTGGCGTACTCCGTGCAGCCCTGGAGCGTGTACGTTCCGCTCCAGTCCTTCAGCTCCACCGTAACCGTGGAAATGCGCGACGTGATGCCGGCGCTGGCCAGATCGTCGTTGTACTGGCTGTCGTCGCTTTTCAGCTCGATGGGAACCCGCGTGGCCTCCACCACGGAAGCACTGGGGGAAGACCCTGCGGCTTGCACCGTGAACACGGGGTTGATCAGCGTAAACGTGAGCGTTCTAGTTCCGTCGGCCGCCACGACCAACGTGCTGCCGTTCGTCACGGCCGCAGCAGGAACGCCCATCTGGCCGCCGATTCCTTCAGGGTTCGCGGGATTGGTCGCATACCCGCGAATGCCCATCGGCGTCATCATGGACACGTTGGCGGAAACCGTATAGGTTCCCGCGGCAAGCTCGGCGCTGCTCGCGCCCTGAGGGGCAACGTAGCCTTCGCCTTGCGCGCTGCCAAGCGCGGCCCGCGACGGTTCGGAGCCTTCGCCTTGCGGCCCCGCCTGCTCGCCGGAAGCACTGCCTTCGACGACGGCAAGGCCCGCACCCCCTTCCCGGGATTCGCCTTCCGCGTTTGTCGATGCCGGCTTTTCGACGGCGTCCGGTGCGCGCTCTTCAGAAGAAGACGTAGCCTCCTTCGCAGATGCGCTCCCGTCCGGCGAGTCAACCCGGTCGAGCGACCTGCGCGCCGCATCGTCCGCTTCCCCGCTGCGCTCCGCAAGCGGCGCCGCAGCCGCGTCTTCGACCTCGCCGCCAAGGGCGCCGCCTTCGGCAGCGTCGGCAGCCTCTGCGCCTTGCGCATGCGCCGGCGCGTCCGCCAGCCCGAGCGCAGATGCGTACGCAAAACCGGCCGGCGTCTGCGACAGAACCAACGCAGCGACCAAGAGCACGGCAAGAACGGTGCCCGCAAGCGAATCGCTTGCTCTGTTCACCTTGTTCTTCATGGTTTCATTCCTCGTTTCTGTTTCATGCAACGTGCGATCAACCGCGATGCAGGCCGTTCGCGCAGCGCCTCCAGCGCCAAGCGCACCTGTCACGGAACCTCGAAAAGCCGGCTGCCGCAGATGCAGCAGCCGGCTTCAGCGCATAGGGAACGTTACGCAGCGCCCAAATCGGCAACAAGATGCAGATCCCAAGTCTTGCGTCCCTTGTACAGGGGAAACGATGCGTACTCAGCCGAAGGGC
This sequence comes from Paraeggerthella hominis, assembly GCF_021044775.1. Lineage (NCBI taxonomy): Bacteria > Bacillati > Actinomycetota > Coriobacteriia > Eggerthellales > Eggerthellaceae > Paraeggerthella > Paraeggerthella hominis. Next base: position 221,955 of record NZ_JAJNOQ010000003.1, on the reverse strand, counting down.
CGAACGTCGCGACCGCCGAGCCGCCGGCGAAGTTCGTCACGTCGAACGTCAGCGAGACAACACGCTCGTCGTAAGGAGAAGACCACAGGAAGTTCGGCATGACCCACTTCCCCATCTTCTTCTCGGTGATGCGCACCAGGCCGTCTTGCGAGGCCGAGGCGATCTCCAATACGCCGAACGAGCTGTTCACAATGGGTACGGTCAAGAGCTTCGCACCGCCCTCGGCCACCACGAGCGTCGCATTGTTCGCAACGGGCGAAGTGGGCTTGTTGAAGGGCGGGTTTCCCGGATTCGTGACGTACGCGTTCTTGCCGATAGGCGAATCGCGCTTGTCCACGTACAAGTTCGCCGTCACCGTGTAAGTGCCCGGTGCCGCATAAGCGCCCGACAGCGGCGCCGCGCTTGCCGCAAACGCCTTGCTCGCGTTGATGTCCGGCAGCGCCACGCCCGCCGCCGCTGCGACAACGACGGCGCCTGCTGCCGCCTTGAGGAAGTCGCGGCGTGACAAGGACGCATCCTGCATGCCTTCGCGTATCTCGGTCATGTTGCCTATCCTTTCACTGAACTGGCTCTATCGCTTCGCGTTCGCAAGCGGGCGGCATGCGCTCCGCCCGCTCCACGGGGGACCTTCATGCGCGGTTGCCGTATTTAATTAGCCAAGGCTAACTTCAGGGTATTTTAAAAGCTGCAAGGTCTCGCCCTGCAGCTCCATCGCACCGCCCGACCGGAACCATCCCTCGGCGCAGCACGTCAACCCTCGCCCACCTGTTGTTGGCAGGCATTCGGCAATCCGCATGAGCGCAGTATACGCAGTGCGAAATCCCCTTGTCAGTGATCTATGTTACCTTTGTATAACTTTTTTTGAGAAGGTATGCCCGCCAAGAATGGGAAAGGCGATTTGCAGCCGACGAGCTGGGGCCGGCGCCCCCTCTAGCGAGCTTGCCGCAGCACGCGAACCGTGCGGCCGTCCACCTCGATGACGCCGTCATCCTGCATGACCTTGAGCTCGCGGATCAGCGACTTGTCCGCCACGCGCAGGCACGCCGCCCATTCCCTGCGCCCGAACGGAACGGTCACGCTCCCGTCCGCATTGCGCGGCAGCGTGTCCAGATACGCCAGAACGCGATCGGACAGGCGCGGCTCGCTCAAGACCGCAAGGCTGCGACTGAGGACCAGCACCTTCTTCGACATCTCGCTCATGAGGTTTCCATGCAAAGTCGATGCCCACGCATGGGAGCAGGCACGAAGCCCGGCAGCGGGAATGCACAGCAGCACCGTGTCCTCAAGCGCGCGAATGTCAACGGGACAGCGCCGCAAAGACGAGGCGACGGCCTCGGCGAACGAATCGCCTGGGCCGAATAGGGACACGATGCGGTCCAGCCCGCCCTGCGGCAAAGAAGCTTGCACGCGGCCGGACACGACCACCGGGTAGAAATCAAGCCCGTCGCCCGCTCGGCGCACCAAACTGCCGCCAGGGTACCGGCGCAGCATGCCCTTCGCATCCGCAATCAAAGACGCACGCTCTTCCAGCGGTATGCCGGCAAACACGGGAGACTCGCTCAAAGGTCGCACGTCAATCGGATCCGCCATCTTTCGCCCTCCTTCACCACACGTTCAGCTTGCCTCGCCCCCCATCCGTTCATCATGTCCATGCTCCATCATACCTCAATTGTTAGCTAAAGGTTACTATTTTCGAAACATGCCGAATCGCAGCCGAGCAACAAGGGGTTCGAAGCGCGAACGGGTGCCCCTTCCCCGCGCGAACAGGACTTGCGCGCGAAAAACCGCCCTCGCTGGCAGGTTTTGACGGTTTGGGGTCGTTTGATCCAACCGAGCGAGCACTCGCAAACGCACGGCGCAGCAGCCCAGCTTCGTGACCAGGCAAAACGAAAAGCAAGCGAAGCGACGCCCGAAACAACGCCCGACTCAACGACCCCTAAACGCAAAAACCTGCCAGCGAGGGCAGGTTTTTGCGCGCAAGTCATCTCTATCACTATCGGCCGCAGCAAAACTCGGTGCTCGTCGCACGACGCGCCGAATCTTCCGCGCCCGATCAAGCAGAGGCGCCGCGAAACAGCAACGACCGAAGTCGAGCGACGTTTTGTCCAACCAGAAGAAAGTCGTCAGTCACTTCCCCGTCGCGCACGTGGATGATCCGATCGCACGCTCCCGCCAAAAACTCGAGATCATGGGAGATTACGAACACGAGCCGCCCCCGAGAAGCAAGGTCGCGCACGATATCGCACACGCTGCGCATGCTGTGGCCGTCAAGCCCGCTTGTCGGTTCGTCGAAAAGCAGAACGCGCGCGGGGCTCACAGCGGCGGATGCAATGGTCACGCGCTGCTTCTGCCCGCCCGAAAGCGCCATCGGATGAACGCCTCGCAGCGACGCCATCCCCAACCGCTCAAGCACGTCGCGCACCCGTTCGTCAAGGGTCCCGTCGTCCTCGTTGCCAAGGCGCAACTCGTCCTCGACGCTTTCGGTGAACAGTTGGTAATCCGCATCTTGCATGACGAAGTACATCGAGCGGGAGCGCGCCCGGCGACGAAGCATACGCCCGTCAAGCTCTACAGTTCCGCGGCAGCGGCGCGAAAGACCGCAAAGGCAACGCGCGAGCGTGGTCTTTCCCGCCCCGTTGGGCCCGGTTATGCCGATAACCTCCGCCCGCTGCGCGCAGCGGGCGCCCGCATGCCCTCCTGCATCGAATTCCACGCCGCACAACACAGCGCGCTCGCCAAAAGACAGCCGCACGTCGCGCACGTGCAAAAGCGGCGACACGGGCACATCCGCCTGCACCCGCCGATCCGCAGATGCAGGCGCGGCGCCGTCATCGCCCGCCGCACGCCCCGCCCTGCCGTCCGCCGCTGCCGAATCAGCGCGCGCAGGCGCCACATCGTCAAGATCGAACAATCGAAGCCCACGACGCATCAGCTCGTCCCGCGAAAGGGAACGAGCCCGGGAGGGCGTCCATTGGTCCACGATCCTCCCATCCTCCATGAACACCACTCGATCGGCAAGCTCCATAAGGTAGTACAGGCGATGCTCAGACACCACGACGGTGCGCCCGCGCCTCTTCAGTTCCGCCAAAACGTCGGCCAACATGAGCGTAGCCCGAACGTCAAGATTGGCGGACGGCTCGTCAAGGACGAACAGGTTGGGCTCCATTGCGTACGTAGACGCAAGCGCCACCTTCTGCTTCTCGCCGCTTGAAAGATCGAAGATGCTCCGGTTCCTCAAATGCTCGATGGCGAAATCGGCGAAGGCACCCTCGACCTGCGATGCGATCCTGTCGGAAGGTAAGCCCAGGTTCTCGCAGCCAAACGCCACCTCGGACACCGTGTTCGTCGTAAAGAACTGCGATCGAGGATCCTGGAACACCGACCCTACCGTGGCGGCCAATTCGTACGTGGCAAGCTGGCGTACGTCCCTTCCCCCCACCAACACCTTGCCCGACAGGTTGCCCGGGAAGAAATGAGGGATCAAGCCGTTCATCAGCCGCGTAAGCGTGGTTTTTCCGCATCCGCTGCGTCCGGTGGCCAGCACGAACTCGCCTTCGCGAACCGATAGGGCAACATCGTGCAAGGCTGCGCCCTGCGCACCTTGATAGGAAAAGCTCACGTGCTCCATTTCAACGATGTTCATGAAATCATCCTGCTTTCGAAGCATGCTAGAAACGCAGCGCAACCCACCACCGCACCAAGGTACGCGAAATCCCTGAAACGCAGCCGCATCTCAAGCAGGGATCCCCTGACGCCCGGACGTTCGATACCGCGTACGCAAGCCGCGGCAGCAAGCTCCTCGGCAACCTTGACGAACCGCATCATAAGAGGAACCATAACGAACTCCATCATGGTCAAGGGAGCTTTGAGCACGTTGAGAACCGTCAAGGGAATGTTGCGTATCCTCATGGAGTCGCGCATGGCCCCCACTTCCTGCCCGATCGTGGGAAGGAAGCGAAGCGTCACGGCAAGCGTGATGGTAAGGGCGCGCGGCAGCCTGAGCCGTTCGAGCGCGTTCGCCAATTCGCTCGGGCTGACGCTTTTCGTCATCATGAAGTACACGCCGGCAAGGGGCGTGAACTTGAAGAATATGAAAACGGACATGCCCGCCGCAGCCGCAACCGCACCGGGAACGCTCGCAAGCAGAAGCGAAGTCGCCAGCAACGCGCCCGTAACGGCAATCAGCCTCGCGGCGCAGCCGTACAATCCGAAGAACAGCAGCGCGACGACCATGAACGCATCGCTGAGCAAGATTCCCCCGGTAGACCGCACCACGAACAGCAAAACACCGGCAATCGCAACGTGCACGAGCTTCACGCGCGGATCGATGTACCTGATGCAGGCGGGGCTCGCCAAGACGAAAGACTGATCCACCAAACGCTCCTATCTTCGGGATTCCGCAATCGCCCTTTTGGACGAGCGGCTACACCAAGCCGGCCTTTACGAAGTGCTTCCTCAGTATCTTGCGCCCGACAACCACTCCCGCCGCAGCGCCAACGACGCAAGCGATGACCGACGCGATTCCCAACCAGCTTTTCGCGGTACCGATCAGTTCGTTGAGGTACGTCATGTCAACGCCGGCAGCTCCGCCGGTCGCCTGCTGGATGTACCAATCGGTGAATACATAGATAGGAGCGATGTCCCCTGCGTAGAATCCCAGCATGAGCACGACGTACGCAATCGCTATGCGCTTGAAGTCGCGATACGAGCCGGAATTGGTTATGGCCTCGGCAATCAGGCCGAATACGATCACGGTAATCAGCAGCGTCTGAGCCCCCATGAGTCCCAGGAGAACCCCCATGACCGCCGACGGAACGAGAAACGCCCCGAACGTGCGCACCTTCACCGCGACAAGCATGAAAAGCGGGCCGCTTGCGAACGCGAACACGGCCGGGTAGAACAAGTACACGACAGGGGTCACGCCGGTCACCATCATAAGAACCATGGCCAGGGCGAACATGACCGCCCCGAAAATGCCCATGAGGGCGAAGTCCTTGATTCCAAGTTTTTTCTTTTCCTGCGTCGCGCTCTCCATCGCATTCTCCCATCGTCGATACGCGGACGTGCCGCTTGTTAGTTAACTAAAACTAACAATAACGAAAGGGCCTCCTCGTTTCTCCCCGAAAACGCTTTTTCCGTACTCCGAAACGCTTGAAACGACAGGTTATTCCCGGAAGCGCCGAGCGTACTCGCCCGGTGTCATGCCGCACCTTCGCTTGAACTGGTCGCCGAAGTGGCTGATGTTGCTGTATCCCGCCATCGCGGCGGAGTCCTTGACCCGGTAACCGCGTTCAAGCAGTTCGCACGCTCGAACCATGCGCCGGTCCAGCAGGTACTGATGGACGGACGTCCCGTAACGCAACTTGAACTCGCTGCGAAGCCGTGATTCGCTCATGAGCGACAGCTTGGCCAACTCGGCAACGGAAACATGCTCGAAGCACCGCTCGTCCAACGCGCGGCGCACGCGCTCCAAAGCGTCGACCTCGGCCAACGCCGGCCTGCACGCACCGCCGTCCGATCCTGCTTCGGGCACAACCTCGCTCAGAAGCGCCGAAACGATCTCGAGCACCTTCCCCTCAAGATACAGCGCCTTCAGATCATGGGAGTACGAACAGCTCAGAAGATCGTGCACGAGAGGCTCGATCGAACGCGAAGGCCGAACCTTCTTCACGCAAGAAGACGGTTCTCGACAATCGGCGACGAAGCCTCTGTCCGCAAGACGGCGCATCACCGACCCGAATCGACCGGGATGCAGGTCTATCCCCATGCCGAACGAACGCCTGCTCGCCTCGTAGCGGTTCTCGAACGCGAATGCGCCGTTGCGGTACACGCAGCAATCGCCGCGCTCGAGTCGCACCCCGCCGCGCTCGCCCACCTTCCGCCACTCGAGCTCGCCCGAAAGACAGAAGGTGAGCGAGAACGTCTCGCGCACTGCGCGCTCAACCAAGGCGACGTCTTCGCGAAACGTCACATCGCCCACGTACACGTCTATCCCCGAGCACGGGGATAGACGCCGATAGTAACCCGACCCTAGGTCGGGGGCTAAAGGCACGACAACGTCCACCGCGCTTCGAGCAAATTGCGAAGACAGCGTCTTCGCGCGGGCGTCCGCTGCGCCGTCTTCGCGCACAAGCCCGTATTCGGTAGCGAGCACGGCCGACCGCCTCCTGCCGTGCGCTACGAGCCCGAAGCAGTCGCAGGCACGCCGCTCGACGCGCCGCCCAGCTTCCAGCCGATCGCCTTCTCGCGCATGCCCACGAAGTCGGCGTAGATGCCCCGCTGGCGAATCAGCTCGTCGTGCGTACCGCGCTGCGCAACACGTCCCCGGTCAAGCACGATGATTTGATCGGCATTGCGAACGGTCTTCAACCGGTGGGCGATCATGATAACGGTCCTGTTGCGCGTGAGCGCTTCCACCGCCCGTTGCAAGTCGCGCTCGTTCTCCGGGTCCACGTTGGCCGTAGCCTCGTCCAAGATGACAATGGGAGCGTCCTTCAAGATGGCGCGCGCAATGGAGATGCGCTGCCGCTCGCCGCCCGACACGGTAGCGCCGCCCTCCCCCAAACGCGTCTCGTACCCCTGGGGCAGCCTCTCGATGAACTCGTGGCAGCATGCTTTCCGAGCAGCCTCCTCGACCTCCGCGCGCGAAGCGTTCGGGCGACCGAACCTGATATTGTTCTCGACGGTATCGTCGAACAGGTACACGCCCTGAAACACCATCGAGAAATTGGCAAGCAGGTCGTCCACCTTCCAATCGCGCACATCGGTGCCGCCAAGCGTGATGCGCCCCTGGTCAACATCCCAGAATCGTGCGATCAACTGGGTGAGCGTGGTCTTGCCCGACCCCGACGGCCCCACGATGGCGCACGTGGTGTTCTGAGGAATGGCCAGGGAGACCCGGTCGATCACCGTACGATCGCCGTACCCGAACGAAACGTCCTGCACCTCGATGTCAAGGTTGCGCGCGCACGAGACGCCCGCGCCTTCGCTCATGGCCGGCGTGGCTATCATGTCGTTCACCTTGTCCATGCAAATGTCGATCTGGCGCAGCAGGCTGGCGAACAAGCCCGAGGCTTCCAGCTTCCCGTACACCATGAACGACGCGACGATGGCCACCAGGCACACGCCTGCATCCATGGTCCCCTGAATCCAGAACCACGCGGATGCCAGGCACATCGCCACGCTTGACGTCTTCGTTACCAGCGCCTGCAAAATGGCGAACCCCATGAAGCGCAGCTCTATCGCCACGTTCATGCGCTCGCATTCGGAGATAGCCGCGTCAAGGCGCCGCTCCGCGTCCCCCGTCAGCGAAAACGCGCGCACCACGCTCATTCCCTGAACGTATTCCAAAACAGCGCCCACGATAGCGCTCTGAGCCGCCACGCGTCGGCCGGACACGTTGCGCGCCGCGCGCTGCATCCAGGCGTTGACCAGCAGAAAAACAGCAATCGTGGCCACGACCACCAGCCCAAGGCGCCAATCGAAGAACACCAGCATCACCGCGACGATCGCCGAGAACACAAATCCCGAAATGACGTTCATGTACACCTGGCCGCCCGCGTTCTGCACGTCGTCGAGCGTGTTGGTCATGGTCGACGCGATGTCGCCCAGGCTGTTCTCGTTGAAGTAGCCCATGGGAAGGTAGCGCATGCGATCGCCGATCTGCGTACGCTTCTCGCCCGTCATGGAGAAGTTCCCCTTGCAGAAATTCCTGCTCTTGAAATGCATCGTGACGAAGCATCCGACGATGCTCCCCAGCATGATGAGCAGCGACGTCCACAGCGTGGACTCCGTCACGGCTCCGTCCGCCAACGCGAGCAGCACCACGGCAAGCGCCATCATCTGCCATGCTTCGAAGAACGAGTTGAGCACCGACCACACCATTCCGCGCTTCAGGTAGGCAACGTAGCTGCCCCCGAAGGCGAAGTACTTCTTAAACGTTGACAACATGCTGATCTCCCTTGTCCGACTCGGCAAGCGTTGCGTCTTTGGCGTCGATATGCGCGTTGTACATGCCGGCGTACAGCGCACATGATTCCATGAGCTGGGCATGCGTTCCCTCGGCCTCGATGCGCCCATCGTTTACCACCACGATTTTGTCGGCGTCGACGATAGTCGAAAGCCGGTGCGCCACAACAACGAGAGTCTTGCCCGCCACAAGCTGGCCTACCGCTTGCTCGATGACGGCTTCGTTTTCGGGATCTGTATACGCCGTCGCTTCATCGAGAATGACCACCGGCGCATCCTTGAGCATCGCACGCGCAATGGCGATGCGCTGGCGTTCGCCGCCCGACAAGTGACCGCCCGCACCGCCGACCACGGTTTCGTAGCCGTTCTCAAGGCCTTCGATGAACTCGTGGCATCCGCTCGCTTTCGCCACGGCCACCACGTCCGCATCGGTCGCGCCCGGCCGTCCCCTGCGAATGTTGTTCATGACCGTATCGTCGAACAGGTAGCTGTCCTGCTCGACAAACGAAACGCACCCGCTCAACTGGGAAGCCGTCATGTCGTTGATCCGCGCGCCGCCTATTGCAACCCGTCCTTCGCCCGCATCCCAAAAGCCCGCAATCAGGCGCGCGAGCGTCGACTTCCCCGAACCCGACGGCCCAACGAGCGCCGTCACCTGCGCCGGTTCGATAACCAGGCTCGCTCCGCGTATCACCTCTTCGCGACCGTAGGAGAACCGCACGTCGTCAAGCTCGATACGGGAGCCCTCCACACGTGCGGGCGTGTCGCGACGACGCTGTTCGGGCTGGTAGACAACCGAGGAAATCTGTTCGACCACGGTGCCGATTTGCGCAAGCGTATCGATGAAGTTCATGGCCGCGTACAAAGGCGGGAAAATGGACAGCGACAGCACCGCCAGCACGACGAACGTCGCCGGATCGAGCGTGCCCTGCATAACGAACAGGCAACCCACCGGCAGAACCGTCACCAGCGTGGCCGGCCAAATGGAAAGGCCCAGGTCTTGGAATACCTGCACGTGGCTCATCCAATCGATGAACGAGCGAGAGTAGCGGTCCACCGCCTGGGAGAACTTCTCGTACGAGCTGGCCGATTGCCCGAAAGCCTTGATCACCTCGATGCCGTTAACGTACTCGACCGATGCCGAGTTCATATCCTCCCCCGCCTTGACCGTTTTGTTGTACCACACGGCATAATCCTTCATCATGCCCAGGTATCCCACAAGCCCGACCGGCAGCGTAATCAGCGCCACAAGCGCCATGCGCCAATCGAGCACGAACATGAACACGACCACCGCCAACGGAACAAGCAGGTTCGACGTCATCTCCGGGACAAGATGGGCAAGCGTGGGCTCTATGCTGTCGGTTTTCTCCACCATGATGTTCTTGAGCTTGCCCGAAGGAGTGTCCAACACGTAGCCCAACGGCACGCGCGTCAGCTTATCGGCTATCCGACGACGAATCATCGAGATGGTAGAGAACGCCGAAACGTGCGACACCGTGGTCGAGGCGTAGTGGAACACGATATGCAGCGCATAGCCCGCGGCGGCCACGCCGCACCAGCCAAGGTAGAAGCCGAACTCGCGCACGCCGCCCAGCACGCCCACGATCATCTGGCCGGCAGCGTAGTACGGCACGATGCTACCGGCCACGCCCACTACCGCCAACACCACCGATAGCGCAAAGCGCGCTCGATTCACGCCGCCAGCCCAGTCAAGCAGCAGGGAAATCGGGTTCGACCCCTGCAGGCCGCCCTTGCGCTCGCTCGACGCCTTCGAGGCATGATGCTCGGTCGAAACCGCACCGCCCGCTGCGGCCTCGTTCCCAACGTCCATACACAGCCCCTTTCCTAAAAGTTATCTATGGTTTACTTTCAGGAGTATAACACTGTTATATGGCAACGCTACTAGAATTTGAGCCTCTTCGTTCCGTCCGATCTTCGACCCTCGCTCGTTTTGCGGGCGCCCCGGCCAGCATGCACGCCGCAGCAGAAAGCCCGCCGTCCATCCCCGCTTCCTTTCGCGCGCAGCGCACTTGTGAAGAAACGGTGAATCCCTCGCCTATTGAAAGCCGCCGCTCGACTTTTCCTAAAAGTTAGCCTAAACTAACAAATGTCAAATGAAGGTGATGCCTTTCCTGATTCCCGAAAAAGCATCGACGCTCCCTTTGACGACTTCTCCTCTTTGCTTTACCGAGCGATGGTGGTTTTCTCTCGTCTGGCCAGCCATCGCAGCGAAGCCCGCAAGGTCCCCCCTCTTGCGGGCTTTCGTCTTTTCTGGATCTGGAGCCAACCCTCTACCCAAGTTCGCGCGTCGCAATGAGCTCGACGTAGCCCGCGTGGAAAAACCGCTCGAGCGACGCGATGAAGGCATGCGCTTCGTCGCGCTTCATGCCGCCGACAAGCGGTTCGAAATAGCCCCGGAAGAACATGCTTGCCAGAATGCGCGCCGTAGCAGGCTCGATGTCCGCGATGGTCTTCCCACGTGCGCGCATCATGCGAACGTAGCGATGGGTGCTCTCCCGCTCAAGCTCGACGAACCTGTCAAGATATCCCTCCCATGCCGTACCCGCCGCTTTTGTCAGAATCAGCACGAACTCATCTTGATGATCGTACACGTAGTCCAGCATGTCATGGATCAGGACCTGCTCGAACCCCTGCATGCCTTGAAGGGTCTGGCGGTCTTCGGGCAAGGTGTAAAACTGCTCCTGCATGGTTGCGTAGCGCCGATACAGCTCGTTTCCCGCAGGTCCAACCAGCGCGTCGAACAACGCCTCTTTGCTGGAAAAGTGCCCGTAGATGGCGCCCGTGGTCACGCTCGCCGCAGCAGCGATCGAGCGAAGCGACGCCTCGGCGAACCCTTTGTCCAAAAACTCCCTCACCGCGCAGTTCAGAATACGCGCGCGAGCAGGCGGTGCGGCATGCTCCGTCGCCTTCGCCGTTGCCCGTCCATCCATCGTCACCATCGGCAGCCCGTCCCATCTTTTCACGTGGCCACCATGATAGCGCATCCGAACCGAACGCACCCGACCGGAGCCGGCTGCCGTCCACGGCGCTCCCAAGCCAGCGCCTGCTTGCCGGGCGCGCCCGAACACCGCGGCAAATCTGCGGTTTTGGCGTGATGGACGCCTGGCGCTTGGGACAACGCCGGCTTTCCTCTATCATGGTCGGGTACCGAAACGAAGGAGCATTCACTATGTGCGGAATCTGCGGGTTCACCGGGGCGAACGAGGCTGACGCGCCCATCCTGAAAGCCATGTGCAACGTCATGGCGCATCGCGGTCCCGACGGCGAGGGCCAGTACCTCGACCAGGGCATCGCGCTCGGGCATCGGCGCTTGTCCCTCATCGACCTTGCGGGGGGCAACCAGCCCATGGTGCGCGCCACCGCCGAGCATGACGCCGCCGTCACGTCCCCCGCCCTTGCAAGCGACGGATCCCCCATCGCCGGGCCCGAAGCCGCCGCGGCGAAGGGCGACTTCGCCATCGTGTTCAACGGCGAGATCTACAACTACCGCGACCTGCGCGCCGAGCTGGAATCCGAAGGCTGGACGTTCAAGACGAACTCCGACACCGAGGTGCTGCTCACCGGCTACCTCGCCTGGGGCGAAAGCGTACTCGACCGCCTGCGCGGCATGTTCGCGTTCGCCATTTGGAACCGCACGACGCGCGAGCTGTTCTGCGCGCGCGATTTCTTCGGCATCAAGCCGCTTTACTACACCGTACAAGAAGGCCGGTTCGTCTTCGCGTCCGAGATCAAATGTATCCTCGAGCATCCCGCTTACCAGCGCGAGCTCAACGAGGAGGCGCTTGAGCAGTACCTGTGCTTCCAGTTCTCGGCTCTGGACGAGACGTTCTTCAAGGGAATCTTCAAGCTTCCGCCCGCGCACTGCATGACCGTGCGCGCGGACGGCTCCATCGCCATGCGCCGCTACTGGCGGCCCACCTACGAATTCGACGAGAACCGCAGCCGCCAGGACACCGTGGACGCCATCGACGCCGCCATGCGCGAGTCGGTGCGCTACCACAACGTGGCGGACGTGGAGGTGGGATCGTTCCTGTCCTCCGGCATCGATTCCAGCTACATGGCCGCGTGCCTGGCCAAGGAAAACCCGGACATCAAAACGTTCACCGTGGGCTTCGCCGAATACGAGGGCGAGCGCGACGAGATCACCTGGGCTCGCGAGCTGGCCGACGAGCTCAAGATCGAGAACAACTCGAAGCACATCTCCGAGGAGGAGTACTGGGCAAGCCTTCCGCGCGTGCAATGGCACATGGACGAGCCTTCGGCCGATCCGAGCGCCGTGGCGCTCTACTTCGTCGATCAAGAGGCCGCTAAAAAGGTGAAGGCCGTGCTGTCGGGCGAAGGAGCCGACGAGTTCTTCGGCGGGTACCGCATCTACCAGACCCCGTTCGCCAACGCGAAGCTGTCCTGGGCGCCGAAGGGCCTGCTGCGCGGCGCGTCGAAAGCTGCACGGGCGCTGGGCGTCCGCGGCGCGAACTACCTGGAGCGCGCAAGCGAGACCGTCGAGGACTGGTACTACACCAACGCGAACGGTGTGGCCTTCAGCCCCGAGGAGCGCGAGCGCCTTCTGCGCCGGCCCGTGCAAGCGTGCTCGCCGCAGAAGCTGACCGCCCCGGTGTACGCCGAGGTCGAAAACCTTGACGAGACTACGCGTATGCAATACGTTGACCTGCACTTTTGGCTGGTAGGCGACATCTTGCTGAAAACGGACAAGATGTCGATGGCGCATTCGCTGGAAAGCCGCGTGCCCTTCCTGGACACGCAGGTGTTCGACGTATCGCGCACCATTCCCACGCGCCTGAAAGCAAACGGCGAGCAAACGAAGCTCACGCTGCGCGAAGCGTCCGAGCGCGCCATCCCGAAGGACTGGGCGCAGAAGGAGAAGCTGGGCTTTCCCGTGCCCGTGGTGAACTGGCTGCGCCAGGAGCGCTACTACAACCAGATCAAGGAATGGTTCACCGGCGAGCTTGCAAGCACGTTCTTCAACACCGACGAACTGGTGAAGCTGCTCGACGAGCACAAGGCCGGAGCCGACCGCTCCCGCAAGATCTGGATCGTCTACATGTTCCTCATGTGGTACAAGATCTACTTCGTGGATCGGAGCATCCCGGACAAGCCCGCCGCCTAGCGAGTCGAAAAAACGTAAGACCCGCCGAGCACAGCCGGCGGGCCTTACGTTTTACACCAGCTTGGACGCATCGACGGCCACCAGATGGCCGTGCTCGTCCTCGAACACGCACAGGCCGCCATCGCGGCTTTCGTACAGACGGCGAAACCGCGCGAACGCATCGTGCCGCGCAGCGGGATCGACCGCCCGGTGCGCCTTTCCCTCGTCGGCAGCGCGCGCCGCGGGCGAGGGCTTCTTGTTCTCGAACATGCTGCACCGCCTTGCGACTGAAAGGTTCCCGTACTTCCTTAGTAGATAACGCGCCAGAACACGAGGCCCTGAGCAGGGGCGTTCTCCCCCGCCGCACGCCGATCGCACGCCGCTAGAACCTCGCCCACCCAATCGGCATCGCGCTGGCCGCGCCCCACGGTTACCAGCGTGCCCACGATCGTGCGCACCATGGAATGGAGGAACGCGTTTCCCACCACCTTGATGGTGATGATGTTCTCGCCCATGAACGTTTCGGGGTGAAACGAGATTTCGCGAACATTGCGATGCGTCGGCTTGTCCACCGCGGAAGCCGTCATGCAGAAGCTCTTGAAGTCGTGCTCCCCCAGCAAATGACGAGCGCCCGCCTCCATGGCGGACATGTCCAACCCGCCGGGCACGAACCACGAGAAATCCTTCATGAAGATGGGGGCCGTGCTGTCCACGCACAGATGGTAATGGTACTCGCGCGCTCGCGCGTCGAAGCGAGCCGAGAACCCGGGCTTTTTGGGCTCTACCTCGCGCACGGTGATGCCGTCGTGCGTAAGCGCGTTCAGCGACCGGCGCAGCGAGAAGAGCGACCGCCCGTTCAAATCCTCGTCGCTCACGTCGAAGCTCACCACCTGGCCCAGCGCGTGCACGCCCGAGTCGGTGCGCCCCGCACAGGTGGTTTCCACGTCGCGCCTGAACAGCAGGCACAACGCCTCCTCCAGATTGCCCTGCACCGTCAGTTTGCCCGGCTGGCGGGCAAACCCGCAAAACGGAGCGCCGTTGTACGACAGCGTCAGCGCCAGCGTATGGTCGAGCTGGGGCTTCACGAACGCACCGGGCACACCGCAGGTCTCTGAAGAACAAGATTGTTGGAAAGAAGTAGTCGTATTCATAGCACCCATCATAAACGAAGGCGGCCGCGCGACCAAGCGCAACCGCCCTCCCTTGCCAAATCGTCAATCACCGCCGCGCAGTCGGCCCACAGGGCACGCTGCACGTCAAGCGAGTTCCGCACGAGCCGGACGGCCAGCGGGCTGTCCGTGCGAACCCAAGGCCGCCGAGCGACTGGGCAACGCGCTCTGCGGCCTTACGACGCCCTCCACACCTGCGCGCCGAACAGCTCTTGCAGCTCCGACTTCATAATGGGGCTGTTCGAGTCCACGGTTATGGGCAGTTCGGCGCGGAACTTGTGCCCGTCGTTTTGCTGAACGAACAGCACCACGCCGTCGCGACCGGGATACGACTTCAAAATGCGGTTCAACCGCAAGGACTTCGACTGGTCGAAGTCGGCCATCGGCACGCGCAGTTCCAGGTGCGAGGGACGCGCGTCGTCCTCGCTCAGCTCCAGCGCCTCCACCTCGAACGCCATGATCTGGTTGCCGCGGTCGCTGTGCTCGAACTTGCCTTTTACCTTGACGATAGCGTCTTCCTGAATCGCCTCGGCGTTCTCGTCGTACTTGAAGCAGATGCACTCCACATGGCCCGTCGTATCCTCCAACGAGAACGTGGCCATCTTCGTTCCGCGCTTCGTCAGCTTCGTCACCACGGACGAGATCATGCCGATGAACACGGCCGACTTGATCTCCTTCGTGCGCTCGGCCAGATCGCCCAGCTGGAACTTCGTCATGCGGGCGATGTAGTTCTCGTACGGACGCAGCGGATGGTCCGAGACGTAGATCTTCATGATCTCCTTCTCGAACGTCAACAGCTGGCGCTTCGGCCACTCCACTCCGTCCGGAGCGGGAACCTCTTCCTCGAAGCCCGAGTCGGGGTCGTCGCCGAACAGGTCGAACATCGACACCTGCCCGCGCTCGCGGTCCTTCTGACGCTTCGACGCGCTTTCCAGAAGCGGCGTCTCGTCCACGAAGTACATGAGCTGCTTGCGCGTGTAGCCCGTCGAATCGAACGCCCCGCCCTTGATGAGCGCTTCGAGCGTCTTTCGGTTGTAGCACTTCGCGTCCAAACGGTTCACGAAGTCGTGCAGCGACGTGTACGGGCCGTTCGCCTCGCGCTCGGCGATGATCTCGTCGGCAACGTTGCGCCCCACGCCGCGCACGCCGACCAGGCCGAAGCGAATGCCCTCTTCAACCGGCGTGAACTCGGCGTTCGACGAGTTGATGTCGGGAGGCAGCACCGGCGTGCCGTTGTGGTTGCAGCTGGAGATATAGCGAATCAAGCGATCGGTGTTGCCCATGTAGCTGGACAGAACGGCCGCCATGAAGTCGTTCGGATAGTGCGCCTTCAAATACGCGGTACGCATAACCAAGATAGCGTATGCGGCCGAGTGCGACTTATTGAACGCGTACTTAGCGAACTTCTCGGCGTCTTCCCAGATCTGCTTGGCGATCTCAAGCGAGTAGCCGTTCTCCACCGCGCCGTTGTTCCAGTCTTCCTGCAACCCGCGCATGACGTCGAGCTTCTTCTTGCCCATTGCCTTGCGCAGCTTGTCGGCTTTACCGGCGGAAAAGCCGCTCATGGCCATGGAGATCTGCATGATCTGCTCTTGGTAGACCATGGTGCCGTACGTTTCCTCCAAGATGGGGCGCAAACGCTCGTCGTAGTAGTGAATCTGCGTCTTGCCGCTTGCCACCTTCACGTAGTCGTCCACCATGCCGGATTCCAACGGGCCCGGACGGTTGAGCGCGATCGAGGCGACGATGTCCGAGAAGCGCTTCGGTGGGAGCCGCGCGAACAAGCCCACGTACAGCGCGCCCTCCACCTGGAACAAGCCGTCCATGTTGCCCGACTGCATGAGCACGAACGCGCGCTCGTCGTCGATGGGAATCTCCTCGGGGATCACCTTGGTGCCAAAGCGCGCCTCGATGTTGCGGCACGCGCGCGACAGCACGCCCAGGGTGCGCAGGCCCAAGAAGTCCATCTTCAGCAAGCCCAGGTCAGGCGTGTAATGACCGTCGTACTGCGTGATGATGCCGCCGCCCTTGGTATCGCGCTTCATGGGCACGTGCTCGCTCATGGGGTCGCGGCAGATGATGGTGGCGCACGCGTGCACGCCCTCGCCGCGCACGTGGCCTTCGATGGACTTGGCCGCGTCGATAACGGCCTTCACGTCCTCTTCGGTCTCGTACGCCTTCTTGAGGTCGGGGTTCGTCTCGAGCGCCTTGTCGATGGTGATGCCCAGCTCGTCGCCGATCATCTTCGTGATCTTGTCGCCCGTGCTGTACGGGTAGTCCAGCACGCGCGCGGCGTCGCGCACGGCGTTTTTCGCCTGCAGCTTGCCGAAGGTGATAACGCCGGCTACGTGATCCTCGCCGTACACTTCCTTGATGTGCTCGATGACCTCTTGGCGACGTTCATCCTCGAAGTCGACGTCGATATCGGGCATCTCCACGCGTTCGGGCGAAAGGAATCGCTCGAACAGCAGGCCGTTGGAAAGCGGGTCCAAGTCGGTGATGCCCATGGCGTACGCCACGATGGCACCTGCGGCCGATCCACGGCCCGGGCCAACGCCGATGCCCTGGCTGCGAGCCCACTCGATGTACTCCTGCACGATCAGGAAGTACGCCGGGAATCCCTGCTGGATGATGATGCCCATCTCGTAGTCGGCGCGCTCTTGCGCCTCCTGCGGCACCGGATCCCCGTAGCGCTTGATCAGGCCTTCCTGGACGCGCGTGCGAAACCAGCTGTCCTCGGTTTCCCCTTCGGGCAGCGGGAAGCGCGGCAGAACCGAATCGCGTTCGAGCACCACGTCGCACTTGGCCGCCAGCTCCACCGTGTTGTCGCACGCCTCGGGGAAGTCCTTGAGCGCTTCGCGCATTTCCTCTTCGGTCTTCATGTAGAACTGATCGTTCTCGAAGCGCATGCGGTTCGCGTCGTTCATGGCGCTGCCCGTGCCGATGCACAGCATGATGTCCTGCGCGCGTGCGTCCTCGCGCGTCAAGTAGTGGAAGTCGTTCGTGGCGATGGTCTTGAGGCCCGCAGCCTGAGCCAGCTTCGTCAGCTGATGGTTGAGCTGCGTCTGCGTAAGGCCGGCGTCGGTCATGATGCCCTGGTTCTGCAGCTCGATGTAGAAGTCGCCCGGATCGAAGCAGCTGGCCAGCTTGTGCGCCCACTCCAGCGCCTCGTCGAACTGGTTGTTGTCGAGCAGCTTGGGGATGATGCCCGCGATACAGGCGGACGAGCCGATGATGCCCTTGCCGTACTTCTGCAACATGCTGAAGGTCGTGCGCGGCTTGTAGTAGAAGTTGTCGACGTGCGACTCGCTGACCAGACGAAGCAGGTTGTGGTAGCCCTCGTTGGTCTTGGACAGCAGCAGCAGGTGGTAGAGCTTCGGCTTGACGTCTTTGCGCAGCTCTTCGTCGGTTGTGAAGTACACCTCGCAGCCGTAGATGGGCTTGACGCGGATGCCCGTTTCCTTCTCGACCGCGTCGCACGCGTCGCACAGCTCGGGCACGCCGGACATCACGCCGTGGTCGGAGATCGCCACGGCAGGCATGCCCAGCTCAGCTGCGCGTTTGACCATGTCCTTCACATGCGTCGCGCCGTCAAGCAGCGAGTATTCGGTGTGGTTGTGCAAGTGGACGAATGCCATAGCTTATGCCTCAAATCAGATAGGGATGCGCTGGATTTATTGGTAGCCATGATACCAGCATTGCGCGAAAAGATGTTCGAACAAACCATGGATTTTCGCAAGGGGCAAGCCGAAGAGCGCCCTCGCATCGCACGGGCACGGCCCGCCCCGCATGCAAAAGCCCCCGACCCTAACGGATCGGGGGCTTGCGTCTTGCTTCGATGGCGGCTTTCAGCCGTTGCGTTGCCAAGCGACCTCAAGCCGCACGTCGCAGGTTCGCCTTGAGCGACCTAGCTGACAGCTTTCAGCTGCACGTCGCACCACGCCTTGTCGGCATGAAGCGTCGTTTTGGCGGCATCCCCCTCGGCCAAGCCCGCAAGCTCGGCCTCGATGGCTGCCAGCTGCTCGCGCACCTGCGCGGCATCGATCTCGGCAACAGGAAGCGCACGGTCAGCCAAGACGATAACCTTATCGTCCGTAACCTCCACGTAGCCGCCCTGCAGCGCGTAGTGCCTAACCTCTTTGTCAGAGGCTCCCGTCACGCGCGCCACGCCGTCGGCGAGCACCGACACGAGCGGCGCATGTCCGCGCAGAAAGCCCATCTCGCCTTCGACGCCGGGCACGACGACGAACTCGGCCTCTTCAGAGACCAGCTTCGCCACCGGCGTCACGATGTCGCACATGAATCCAGCCATTTACGCGTCCTTCTTCATCGCTTCGTACGCAGCGTACACGTCCTCGATGGAGCCCTTCATGCGGAAGCACTGCTCGGGGATCTCGTCGCACTCGCCGTCGAGAATGGCGGCGAAGGAGCGGATGGTGTCCTCAAGCTTGACGTACTTGCCCGGCAGGCCCGTGAACTGCTCGGCCACGTGGAAGCACTGACCGAAGAACTGCTGCGCCTTACGAGCGCGGTTCACGATCTTCTTCTGGTCCTCGGACAGCTCGTCCATACCAAGGATGGCGATGATGTCCTGCAGGTCCTTGTAGTTCTGCAGCAGCTCCTGGATGCCGACGGCTACGCGGTAGTGCTCGTCGCCGACGATCTGCGGGTCGAGCGCGCGGGAGGTGGACTCCAGCGGGTCGACAGCCGGGTAGATGCCCAGCTCGGAGATCGAACGGGACAGAACCGTCTTGGCATCGAGGTGCGTGAACGTCGTGGCCGGCGCGGGGTCGGTCAAGTCGTCAGCGGGCACGTACACGGCCTGCACCGACGTGATGGAGCCGGTGGACGTGGACGTGATGCGCTCCTGCAGGTCGCCCATCTCGGTAGCCAGCGTGGGCTGGTAACCAACGGCGGACGGCATGCGGCCCAGAAGTGCGGACACTTCGGAACCGGCCTGCGTAAAGCGGAAGATGTTGTCCACGAACAGCAGAACGTCCTGGCCCTGGTCGCGGAAGTACTCGGCCTCGGTCAGGCCGGCCAGACCGACGCGCAGACGCGCTCCCGGGGGCTCGTTCATCTGACCGTACACCAGGCAGGTCTTGTTGATAACGCCCGAGTCGCTCATCTCGAGGTACAGGTCGGTACCCTCGCGAGTACGCTCGCCTACGCCCGTGAAGACCGACGTGCCGCCGTGCTCCTGGGCCAGGTTGTTGATGAGCTCCTGGATGATAACGGTCTTGCCGACGCCAGCGCCGCCGAACAGACCCGTCTTGCCGCCCTTGACGAAGGGCTCGACCAGGTCGATGGCCTTGATGCCGGTCTCGAAGATCTCGGTCGTCGTGGAAAGCTCGTCGTAGTCCGGAGCCGGACGGTGAATCGGCATGTAGCCGGACACCTCGGGCATCGGCTTCTCGTCGACGGGCTCGCCCATGACGTTCCAAATGCGACCAAGCGTTTCGGGGCCGACGGGCATCATGATCGGATGGCCCGTATCGGTCACCTCGACGCCGCGGACAAGACCGTCCGTCGAGCTCATAGCCACCGAACGGACAAGGTTGCCCGGCAGGTGGGTTTCGACCTCGAGGACGAGATGGATCTCGCCCGCCGGGGTCTTCGCATCAACCGTCAGCGCGTTGTAAATCGCCGGCAGCTGATCGGGAGGAAATTCGACGTCAACAACAGGGCCGACGATACGCACGATGCGTCCGGTAGCGCCTTTGCTGGCTTCGATCTCCTCCTTAGTAAACATGTGTTCAGCCATTTAATCCTCCAAAGCCGCTGCGCCACCGACGATTTCCGAAATCTCGGTCGTGATAGCGCCCTGGCGTACGCGGTTATACAGTCTGGTCAACGTTTCGACCATTTCGGTAGCGTTTTCCGTCGCCGACATCATGGCGTTGCGACGCGCGCCCTGCTCGGCAGCAGCCGAGTCGATAAGCGCATGGTAGAGCGTCGTGCGCACGTAAGCCGGCAGAAGCTGGTCGAGAACGGCCTCGGCGCTCGGCTCGAAGATCACGTCGCCCTCGGGCTTCGCTTCACTGTCGGCCGCTACGCCGTCGTCAGCCAGTTCGGCCTTGAGCTTCTCCGTGTCGACGGGCAGCACGAGCTCCTGGCGAAGCTGCTGCTCGGCAGCGTTCTTCGCGTGGTTGTACACGACGATAACCTCGTCGATGTCACCGTTCACGTAGCCGTCGATGGCGAAAGTGGCAACCGAAGCAGCCTCTTCCACCGTAGGATCGGCGGACAGATCCGCGAACGAAAGCACCGGCTGCACCTTGCGGTAGGTGTAGTACCCGACGGCCTTCTTGCCGCAGGCGACGACCTCGACGGTCGCGCCCGCCGCCTGCTTGTCCTTCATGAGGCGATCGACGTGCCGCAGCACATTGCTGTTGAAGCCGCCGGCCAGACCGCGGTCGGACACGACGACCACTACGAGCACGTTCTTGACCTCGTCGTGCTTGCGCAGCAGCGCGTTTTCAGAGCCACCTACACGCTTGGCAACGTTGGCCAACATTTCGACCATGGAGTCAGCGTAAGGCGTGGAAGCCGCGACGCGCTCTCCGGCGCGACGGATCTTCGCAGCCGCCACCATCTCCATGGTGCGCGTGATCTGCTTCGTCGAGGAGACGGAGCTGATACGCCGTTCTATGTCGTGAAGGTTGGGCATAGTCTACCTGCCTTAGGAAGCCGTGGGTGCGAACTGCAGCTTGAAAGCCTCGATCGCAGCGTTCAGGTCGGTTTCGATGGCATCGGTGAACTTCTGCTCCTTCTCGAGAGCCGCGACGATCTCCGCCTTGGAGGCGTGGATGTAGTCGAGCAGCTCGCCGCGGAAGCGGACGACGTCGCACACCGGGATGTCGTCAAGGTAGCCGCGCGCACCCGAGTAGATGGCGATGGCCTGGTCCATGACGGGCATCGGCACGTAACGACCCTGCTTCAAGAGCTCGGTCATGTGAGCACCGCGGTTCAGCTGGTCCAGCGTGGCCTTGTCCAGGTCGCTGCCGAACTGCGTGAACGCCTGAAGCTCGCGATAGGCGGCCAGGTCGAGACGCAGCGTACCGGCAACCTGCTTCATAGCCTTGACCTGCGCGGAACCACCAACGCGCGACACGGAAATGCCGACGTTGACAGCGGGGCGCTGGCCCTGGAAGAACAGGTCGGTGGACAGGAAGATCTGACCGTCGGTGATGGAGATGACGTTGGTCGGGATGTAGGCGGACACGTCGCCAGCCTGCGTCTCGATCACGGGCAGAGCCGTGAGGGAGCCCGCGCCGTACTCGTCGGACATCTTGACCGCGCGCTCGAGCAAGCGAGAGTGCAGGTAGAAGATGTCGCCCGGGTACGCCTCGCGTCCCGGCGGGCGGCGCAGCGTCAGCGACATCTGACGATAAGCCACAGCCTGCTTGGACAGGTCGTCGTAGATGCACAGCACGTGACGGCCCGGGTTGTCGGCGGAAGCCGGCTTGCCGTCCTCGCCGTTGTACATGAAGTACTCGCCGATGGCGGCACCCGCCATGGGGGCGATGTACTGCAGCGGAGCGGAGTCGGAAGCCGAGGCGTTCACGATGATCGTGTACTCCATGGCGCCGTGGCGCTCCAGCGTCTCCACCAGGCCGGCGACCGTGGACGCCTTCTGGCCGATAGCGACGTAGATGCAGATCATGTCCTTGCCCTTTTGGTTGATGATGGCATCAACCGCAATGGACGTCTTGCCGGTCTGGCGGTCGCCGATGATCAGCTCGCGCTGGCCGCGGCCAACGGGGATCATCGAGTCGATAGCCAGGATACCGGTCTGCATCGGCTCCTCAACGGGCTGGCGCTGAATAACGCCGGGGGCCTTGAACTCGACCGGGCGCATGCCGTCGGCCTTGATGGGGCCCTTGCCGTCGATAGGCATGCCGAGCGGGTTCACCACGCGGCCGAGCATACCCTTGCCCGACGGGATCTCCACGATACGACCGGTGGTCTTGACCTGGTCGTTTTCCTTGATTGCGGTGACGTCACCAAGCAGCACGGCGCCGACTTCGTCCTCTTCGAGGTTCTGAGCCATACCGTACACGGTCTGGCCGTTGGAACCCACGAATTCGAGGAGCTCGCCCGCCATGGCGTCTTTCAGGCCGTCGACGCGCGCGATGCCGTCGCCCACCTGGATGACGGTACCCACCTCGCGAGATTCGACGCTCGTGTTCAACGCATCAAGCTGCTTGCGCAGTGCATCGTCAATAGACTGTGCGGTGATTTCAGTCACTAGCATTCACCTCCATCTGTTGATAGTTTGAGCACGTTGCGAGCGCTTTCCAACTGCGACTTGACGCTGGCGTCGATTCGCTTGCCGTTTGCACTCATCAATATGCCGCCGAGCAGAGACGGGTCGATGTGCTCTCGCAGCACCACGTTCGTCCCCAGGTCGGCTTGCGTTTTCTTTACAATGACCTCGCGCAGATGATCGTCCAGTTCGACGACGGTCGTGACGTCGACGACGGAGACGTTCAACTTGCGTTCGAGCGCCTCTCCATAGCTAACCCATACGCGCGACAGCAACGCGAAGTCCCCGCGCTCTGCCATAACGGCCAGAACATCGACGAGGACGGGATTCGCCTGCGCAAACACCCTGCGCGCAAGCTCATTCCTCTGCTCGGGCGTATAGGAGCTGTCCTCCAAGGCATCGGAGAGATCCATGTTCGAACGCACGATACGAACAATGCGCTCAGCTTGGTCGCGAACTTCCAGGACGGCGTCTTGGCCGCCTGCAACGTACGCGCCCTCCAAGAGGACCGACGCATACGTCGCGACCTTTTCCCTTTGAACATGGCGGTTAGTTGGCATTGAAACTGCCCGCCTCGTTCACGTAGCGCTCGATGATCTTACGATGCTCGTCGTCGCCCAGATCCTCGCCGATCAGGCGGGACGCAACGGCAACGGACAGATCGGCGACCGAACCCTGAAGCTCGGAGATAGCGGCCTTCTTGTCAGCCTCGATGGCGGCATGCGCCTTCTCGATCATGACGGTGGCCTCGGACTGCGCCTTGGCGGTGATGTCCGCCTTCACAGCCTCGCCGGTCTTCTTCGCGTCGGCAACGATCTGAGCAGCCTGGCTCTTCGCATCTTCCAGCTGGGACTTGTACTCTTCCAGCACGCGTTCGCTCTCGATGCGCGCCTGCTCAGACTTCTCAAGGGACTCCTTGATGGTCTGCTCGCGCTTCTCGAGCATGTCGTTGAACTTCGGCCAGCCGAACTTGGCAAGCACGAACCACAGCACCAGGAAGGCGATGAGCATCGGGACGAATTCCACCATGTTCGGCAGAATCGCGCTGATACCCGCAGCGCTCTCCCCTTCGCTGGCGAACGCGAGCGCAGGGAAAGCAAACGTCATGCTGCCCGCGGCGAGCACGGCAGAACCCGAAAGGGCCGTTGCTTTTTTCGCTCTAACTTTCACTACGTAACCTCCTTTGAGCCCGTATCCGGCTATTGGTTCCGAATAAGGCCTGGTTACATGATGAAGGCGACAACAAGGCCGATGAGGGCAAGAGCCTCGGCGAGAGCTGCACCGATGATGAAGTTCGTAAACATACGACCCTGCAGTTCGGGCTGGCGAGCGGTCGCAACGCAGCAGCCGTAGCAGGCGATGCCGATACCGATGCCAGGGCCGATGGCGCCAAGGCCGTAGCCGACGACTTTAAGAGCCGAGAGTACGAGAGCGATTTCCACTTGGTTCCTCCTTTTACACGGTTTCGAGACCTCCCCGAAACCTCCTGCTTTATTCCCTAGCCGGCCATCCGGGCCGACCAAGTAACCGAATGAGAACGCCGCGCGAACGGGCGGCTTGCGGGCCTAGTGCTCGCTCGTTGCCAGGCTGATGTACACAGCCGACAGCGTGGTGAACACGTACGCCTGCAGAAACGCAACCAGAACCTCGAGCGCGTACATGGCGATGAGCAGCGCCATCCAGCCGACCGGTGGCAAGAAGAACAGGAAGTCGCCCTGCAAGCCGGCGCTGATGAACACGCTCGTAGCCAGCGCGAAAATACCCAGAACCATGTGACCGGCGAACATGTTGCCGTAGAGTCGCACAGCCAGCGTGAGCACGCGCAGCACGAGGGAGATGAACTCGAAGAACCAGATGACCGGGACCATGACCTTCGGCAGACCGGACGGCGCGATGGACTTGATGTAGCCCCAGCCGCCATGAGCCTTGATGCCCCAGTAGTTGAAGTACACGAACGAAATGGCGGCCAGCGCCCACGTGATGCTGATCGATCCGGTAGCGGCCTTCGATCCCGGGATAAGGCCCACGAAGTTGCAGACCAAGATGAAGAAGAACATCGTAGCCAGGAACGGCAGGTGCTTCTTGTAGCCATGACCGATAGCGCCCTCGCCCATATCCTTCTTCACGAACTCGTAGCCGTACTCGACCATGTTGGCGAACTTGCTCTTGGGAACCAGCGTGAGACGCCTTCCCACCGTCAGCACCACCACCAGGGTGATGATGAAGCACAGGATCATGTACAGGGTGTACTGCGTCACTCCCCCGAACACGAACGTCGAGTCGAACGAGTGCTGAAGGTGGACAGCATCCTGCGCAAGGATTTCAAGTGGATTCACGTAACTAACCTTTCCGTTCTACTTCCGGACCAACTTCACCACACCGAAGCCGATAGCTGCGACGCTCAGCGCCAGCACCTCGGCCAAAGCAAACGAAAGCACAAGCTCGCGAGCGAATACGATGCAGGCCATGACGGTGGCGAACAAGATGAGGAACGAAGCGAATACACTGAGCAGCAGAATGCCCATGTGCCCCAAATTACTGGTTTTGGTGACCCGCTTTGTCATACGAAGTCCGAAGATCAAAGGCAAAAAGCCCGCGATTCCCGACAACGCCCCCAGAACAATCGCTCCTACCATAACCCGCTTTCCCACTCACGCGCACGCTTGCGCATCCTACCAATTAAAACCGCTATGCATGATAACGGAATTTCCTGCTCCTCTTACGATAAGGTAACAGAAACCTACAATTTTTTGGTGGGCGGAAGCATAAACCGGCTAAAAAAATGCATAAATCAAGCGTCAGCGGTAGGCGAAACTGAATATTCTTCAGACGCAGATGAGGAGGATCCCCGACAGCTCAAGCCGCCGGGGATCTTTTAGCCTTCGAAAATGCGAAGCTGCATGCCCGCCTCTTCGAGCATGGACATGGCCAGCTCGTCGGGATACGGATTCTGGTACACGATCTCTTCGATGCCCGCGTTGATGAGCATTTTCGCGCACACCACGCACGGCTGCGTGGTGATGTAGATGGATGCGCCCGTGATGTTGATGCCGTAGCGAGCAGCCTGGATGATGGCGTTCTGCTCGGCATGCAGGCCGCGGCAGATCTCGTGGCGCTGCCCGCTGGGAACGCCGAGCTGCTGGCGCAGGCATCCGGTTTCCGCGCAATGGCGCATGCCGGTGGGGACCCCGTTGTATCCCGTGGCCAGGATGCGGCGATCCTTCACGATGACGGCCCCCACCCCGCGACGCAGGCACGTGGTGCGGGTTGCCACCTCGTTGGCAAGCTTCATGAAGTACTCGTCCCAGCTGGGACGATGATCGAGCGGCTCGGTCATGGTTTTCATCCTTCCTGGTCCAGCAAAGTCAGCGAGAAGCGTCGAGGTGTCCGAGATCGCCCCGTTTTGCGGCCGAGCGTGCTTTTGCACGTGAGGGTAAGCGAAAAAGGGGCGAGGTCGGGCGCATCGGCGCTTCGCAGCGTCGAGCAGTTCCGCCGTCCGGCAGGACGGCGGAACGTTACTTGGTGCCGAAGATGCGGTCGCCCGCGTCTCCAAGACCCGGAACGATGTACGCCGCCTCGTTGAGCTCGGCGTCGACGGCGCACGTGAACACATGCACGTCGTCGTCGGCTGCAAGCAGACACTCGATGCCGACCGGCGCGGCCACGATGACCATGACCTTGATGGTGCCGGTCACGCCGATGGAGCGCAGGTACTCCACCGCCGCCGCGGCCGACCCGCCCGTGGCCAGCATGGGATCGACCACGATGACGTTGCGCTCGGCGATATCCTCCGGCAGCTTCGCGTAATACGCCACCGGCTTGTGGGTCTCCTCGTTGCGGTACATGCCCAAATGCCCCACGCGGGCAGCGGGAACCAGGTCGAGCACGCCGTCGACCATGCCAAGGCCGGCGCGCAGGATGGGAACGATCGCAAGCTTCTTGCCGCTGATAGCATGGCAGGTGGCCGTGCAGATGGGCGTTTCCACCTCCACCTCCGAAAGCGGGAGGTCGCGCGTAGCTTCGTACCCCTCGAACAGGGCCAGCTCCTTGACCAGTTCGCGGAACTGCTTGGACGACGTTTCCTTGTCGCGCAGGATGGACAGCTTATGCTGCACCATCGGATGGTCCACGATGGTGACGCGTTCGTATTCTTTCGCCATGAATCAATGCTCCTAGTAGGTAAGTTCCGGGTACAGCGGATGGGCGGCCAGCATGGCCTCCACCTTCGTGCGAATGTCGACGAGCTTGCCCTCGTCGCCCGCGTTGAACACGGTTGCGGCGATAAGCTGGCCCACCTGATAGAAATCGTCGGCGGTGAAGCCGCGCGTGGTGGCCGCAGCGCTGCCCACGCGGATGCCGCTCGTGACGAAGGGGCTGCGCGGCTCGTTGGGGATGGAGTTCTTGTTCACCGTCAAGCCAACGCCTTCGAGCAGCTTCTCGGCGTCCTTGCCCGTGACGTCGGCCGCGGTCAGATCGACCAGGCACAGATGGTTGTCGGTGCCGCCGGACACCAGGCGCAAGCCGCCGTCCATCATGCCCTGGCCGAGCACGCGCGCGTTCTCCACCACCTGGTCGATGTACGCGGCGAACGAAGGGGCCAGCGCCTCGCCGAAGGCCACGGCCTTGCCGGCGATCACGTGCATGAGCGGGCCGCCCTGCGCACCGGGGAACACGGCGCTGTTGATCTTTTTGTACAGCTCCTCGTCGTTGGTCAGGATGAAGCCGCCACGCGGGCCGCGCAGCGTCTTATGGCTGGTGGAGGTCACGATGTCGGCATGAGGCACGGGGCTGGGATGCGCGCCCGTGGCAACCAGGCCGGCGATGTGGGCCATGTCCACCATGAAGTACGCCCCCACCTCGTGGGCGATGGCGGCCATGCGCTCGAAATCGATGACGCGCGGATAGGCGCTCGCGCCGCCGACGATCACCTGGGGACGGCATTCCTTGGCCTTGGCCTCAAGGGCGTCGTAGTCAATGGTCTCGGTTTCGGAATCGACGCCGTACGCTTCCACGTGGTACAGGCGACCCGAGAAGTTCACCGGGCTGCCGTGCGTAAGGTGGCCGCCCTGGTCCAAGCTCATGCCCAGGATGGTGTCGCCCGGCTTGATGATGGAGAAGTATGCGGCAAGGTTCGCGTTCGCGCCGGAATGGGGCTGGACGTTGGCGAACCGGCAGCCGAACAACTCGCAGGCGCGGTCGCGCGCCAGGTCCTCGACGATGTCGACCTTCTCGCAGCCGCCGTAGTAGCGCTTGCGCGGGTAGCCTTCGGCGTACTTGTTCGTGAGCACGCTGCCCACGGCCTCCATAACGGCAGGAGACGTGAAGTTCTCCGACGCGATGAGCTCCACGGAATCGCGTTCGCGGGCAAGCTCTTGACGGAGCGCGTCCGCAACGACGGGATCGGTTTGGGATACGTAGGAAAGAGCCATGGTATTCCTTTCGCTGGGCTGTTTCGGGGCTATGCTAGCACAACGGGCGTGCGTAAGATCCAGCCAAGCTAGCCGATCTCGAGAGCGGCGATCTTTTCCACGCGACCCGCATGGCGCCCGCCGCCGAACGCGGTGGACAGGAACGCGTCGAGGATCGCCTGGTTGACGCCCGGCTCGACGAAGCGACCGGACAGCGTGATGACGTTCGCATCGTTGTGCTCGCGGCACAGCGCGGCGAACTCGGGGGACACGATGTTGGCGGCTCGGACGCCCGCCACCTTGTTCGCGGCGACGGCCATGCCGATGCCGGTTCCGCATACGAGCACGCCGCGCTCGGCCAAGCCGTCGACGACGTCATGCGCGACGAGCGCCGCGTAATCGGGATAGTCGACGCGGTCGTCGGTGTCGGGGCCGCGGTCGATGACGTCATGGCCCTGCGAGGCCAGGTAGTCCACGAGCTGCTGCTTCTGCTCGAATCCCGCGTGATCGCTTGCGATGCTGATCTTCATGTAGTAAGCCCTTTCGTTAATTCATCATCGTGCGGCGGACGGCCTTGGCCCAGCCCTCCAGCAAAACCGCATGGCGCGCATCCTCGATGCACGGCTCGTAGCGCTTGTCGGACGCGCGCAAGCCGCGCAGCTCTTCAGTTCCGCTCCAGAATCCGACGGCCAAGCCGGCCAGGTAAGCCGCGCCCAACGCCGTCGTCTCCGCATTCTGCGGTCGACGCAGCGGCGTGCGCAACACATCGGACTGGAATTGCATGAGAAAATCGTTCGCAGAGGCCCCGCCGTCCACGTTGAGCACGGAAAGGGGCACGCCCGCGTCGGCCTCCATGGCCACCGCAAGATCGTGCACCTGATAGGCCAGGGATTCGAGCGCGGCACGCACGAAATGGGCCCGCGTGGTTCCGCGCGTAAGCCCGTACACCGCCCCGCGCGCATCGGCGTCCCAGTACGGAGCGCCCAGCCCGGTGAAGGCGGGCACGATGTAGACGCCGCCCGTGTTGTCGACGCTGCGCGCCAAAGCCGCGGTCTCCCCCACGTTCTCGATCAGCCCCAGCTCGTCGCGCAGCCACTGCATGAGCGCGCCCGCCATGAACACGCTGCCTTCGAGCGCGTACTCGGGGCCCGGCGCTCCGGGCGCGGACGCTGCAACCGTGGTGATCAGGTTGTGCGAGGACGCGCACGCTTCGCCGCCCGTGTGCATGAGCAGAAAGCACCCGGTGCCGTACGTGTTCTTCGCCTGGCCGGGCTCGAAGCAGCACTGGCCGAAGAGCGCCGCCTGCTGGTCGCCCGCTACGCCGCAGATGGGGATGCCCGGAGCAATGCCGGCGTTGGCCGTGCGGCCGAAGTCGCCCGAAGAGGGACGAACCTCGGGAAGCATCGAGGCCGGCACGTCGAACAGGTCGAGCAGCCAGGGATCCCAGCGCATCTCGTGGATGTCGAAGAGCATGGTGCGGCTGGCGTTCGTCACGTCGGTGGCGTGAACCCGCCCCTGCGTCAGCACCCAGATAAGCCAGCTGTCCACCGTGCCGAAAGCAAGCTTGCCGGCCCGGGCGTCCTCGCGGGCGCCGGGCACGTTGTCCAAGATCCATTTCACCTTGCTTGCAGAGAAGTACGCATCGGGAACCAGGCCGGTCTTGCGCGTGATCTCGCGCGCAACCTCGGCGTCGGCGCACAGCTCGTCGATGATGGGGGCCGTGCGGCGGCATTGCCACACGATGGCGTTGAACACCGGCTCTCCCGTTTCGCGATTCCACACCACCGTGGTTTCTCGCTGGTTCGTGATCCCGATGCAGGCGATGTCGCCTGGACCCAAGTTGTTCGACACGAGCAGTTCGGTGAACGCCCCCAGCTGCGACGACAGAATATCCCGCGGATCGTGTTCCACCCAACCGGGCTGCGGGTACAACTGGGGAAACGAGTTCTGCACCGCATCGACGACGGCGCCCTGCCCGTCGATGAGCATAGCGCGCGACGAGGTGGTTCCTTGATCGAGCGCTACGACGTAGGTTGATCGCATGCGTGCTCCTCCATCCAATCGGCTACTTCGGCATAAACCTGCGCCCGACCGGGCTCGTTCAGTATCTCGTGGCGCATGCCCTCGTACAACGTCGCCGTCACGTCCTCGACGCCCGCGCGGCGCAGCAGGTCGGCGGCCGCCTGCACGCCCTTGCCGCACGCGCCCACCGGGTCTTGCGCGCCAGCGACGAACAGCACGGGCAGATCTTTCGGAACCTTCGACGCGCAGGCCATGGTGACCACCTCGCCCGTGAGGTCGGTGAGCGTGGCGTAGGCGCCGACCGAGAACATGGCGCCGCACAGCTCGTCCGCCAGGAAGGCGTCGACGACGGCGGGATCGGTGGACAGCCAGTCGTAAGGCGTGCGGGGGTTGCGGATCTTCTTGGCGAAGCCGCCCGCCCCCATGCCGTCGAGAAACGCGCTGCGGTACTGCGGCCCCTTCGACCGCGCGATCAGCCGGGCCAAGGCGTTGCCAGCTTTCGAGAGAAGGTACGGCTGCTGGCCGGTGCCGCACAGCACGGCGGCCGCCACGCCTTCGCCATGGCGCGCCAGGTAGGCGCGGGCGATGAAGCTGCCCATGGAATGCCCGAACAGGATGTAGGGCGTTTGACGGGAGTAGCGCGCGGTGACGGTTTTGCGCAGCTCGTGCACGTCCTCGATCAGGATTTCCTTGCCGTCGACGGGCATGTGCCCCAGGCTTTCCGCATCGGGAGCGCTTTTGCCGTGCCCGATGTGGTCGGCGGCGCACACCACGTAGCCGCGGCTTACCAGGTAGCGCGCGAACTCGTCGTAGCGCTCCACGTGCTCGGCCATGCCGTGCACGATCTGCACGATGCCGCGCGGAGAGGAGACGACGCGCGCGCTTCCCCTTGTTTCGGAAGCTTTCCAGACCAGGCCCTTGATGGTGGACGTTTCGTCGTTCGAAAGAAAGCCCACGGGCGTGACGGTCGTTTCGATTCCCATGCTGTATCCCCTCCCCAGGAGTTTCCTCCATTATACCCATCCTGCAACAAGAAGGGTGAAGACCGGGTTTCGCGCGGGCGGAAACGAGGATCGAAGCGCACGGGGCGCAAGGTTGCAGACATGCCCGGATTAAAGAAGGCTCCGAACGTCCTTGGCGGTGACGGCTCCTTCGCGCACCACGACGGGCAGATCGCGCGTGCAGTCGAGGACGGTCGAGGCAAGGCCGCTTTTGTCGGCGTCGCTCTCGTCCGCCACGATCACGCGCACACGCGCGGCCAAGGCAGGGTCGATGGCCTCATACGAGCACGGCGACGCGCAACCCGACAGATTCGCGGACGTAGTGGCAAGAGGGCATCCGACCTGAGCGATGAGCTCGAGCGCAACCGAGTTGTCGGGCATGCGCAAGCCGATGGTCCCCTCGGCGGATCGGAACGCTTCGGGGACGCACTCGGCCGCCTTCACGATCAGGGTGAGCGGGCCCGGCCAGTACATTCGCGCGAGCGTACGGGCTAGATCGGGAACGCCTTCGCCGTACCGGTCGAGATCGTCCGCACCGCCGACCAGCCATGCGATGGGCTTGCCGCGGTCGCGCTCCTTCAAACGATAGAGCACCTCCGGCGTGCGCGCCGCATCAACGGCAACGCCCAGCCCGTACACCGTGTCCGTGGGAAAGACGATCGCGTCTGCGCGCCGCAACGCTGCAACCGCATCGTCGAAAGAGCCAGTTCCTCGAGCCATGGAAACACTTCCTTGCTGTTCAGGGTGAAGCCGCCGCTTAGGGAAGCTTGCATTGTATCACGATGGACGAGACGTGCTGAAACCAGCGTCCACCAGGGCGTATTTGCGCTTGATGCGCTCAAGCTTCTTGCGCCAGGGCGCATAGAGCGCCAGCAGAAACACAACCGTGGCAACGCCGTGCGTGACGTCGAAGGGAAGCGCAGCGGCGAAAGCGACCGCCACGGCGGGAAGCGTCACGGGATGGACGAAGCCCACAACGTACCAGCTGTTGAGGATGAGCCCGTACGCCAAAGAGGAAACGAACCCGTAGGCGCACAGCACGGCCGTCCGATCGAGCCAGCCCCGATCGGCCAGCACGCCGGCCACGTACCCGACCAGGCCCCACGCGTACATCTGCCACGGCGTCCACGGTCCTTGCCCGAAGAAGAAGTTGGACACGAGCGCAGCCAGCGCGCCTACCAGAAAGCCGCTGCGCCGACCGAACACGGCCCCTGCAAGGATGCAAATGGCCGAAACCGGCTTGAAGTCGGGGACGGGCGCGAACAGGATGCGGCCCGCAGCCGCCAGCGCAGCCAGCACTACCGTGGGCATGACCTGGCGAAGCGGCGGACGAGACGTCTCGAACCCCGCGAAGAACACCGCGACCGCAACGCAGGCGACCGCAACCGTCAAAAGCGCCCCCTGCTCGATGCCGAAATATGCGCACGCGGCGAGCGCGCAGGGAACGGCGACCAGGGCCGGAACCTCGAGCGCCGCCAACACCCGATGCGCCTTCCCTTTCGAAGCGCTCATCGCGACCCTCCTTCGTACAGGCGCGCGAACGCGTCCTCGGAAGGTCGGTAGAACAAGTTCCCCTCGAAAAACGAACCGGCAGGCTCCGTACAGGCATCCTCGCCGTCGAACAGCATGGTGACCTCGTCGGCAACAAGGGCCGCAAAGGTCAAATCGTGCGTGGCCATAAGCACCGTCGCGCCCGCCCGAACCCGATCGAGCACCGCTTCAGCCACCGCGGCCTTCGACGGCGCGTCAAGGCCTTTCGTGGGCTCGTCGAGCAGCAGCAAGTCGGGATCGGTCAGCAAAAGCTTGGCCAGCGCAAGCTTTTGCTGCTGCCCGCCCGACAGGTCGTACGGATGGCTTGCCGCGCAGGACGTCAGCCCGAACCGCTCGAGCGCGGCGGACACGTCGCCGTCGGAGAATCCGCACGAACCTTGCCACTCCCGCAGCTCTTCGTCCACGCTGTCGCACGCGAACAGGGATTTCGGATCCTGCGGAAGAAGCGCCTGACGGGATGACAGGCGGTTGATCACGCTGCCCCGTTCGGGCTTCAGCACGCCGGCGACCAGGCGCAGCAGCGTCGACTTCCCGCTGCCGTTCCCTCCCACCAGCGCATGCACGCGCCCCGGACGCACGTTCAAGTCCATGCCGCGCAGCACCCAATCGGCGTCGCGCCCGTAACGGCAGCGCACGTCGTTCAGCGCCACGGCAGAATCGGCCGCGCGCGCCGGGCGCCCCGCTTCGACGGCGCGTCCAGCATCCGGAAGGCGAAGCGGCCGCGCCGCGAAACGATCGAGCGAAACCTCCTCGATCCGGCCGTCGCGCAGCTCCACGGCATCGGTGGCGTACGAGGCCATGGATTCAGGCGCATGCGTGGCAACCACCACCGTGATTCCCAACTCGCGGTTCACGCGGAAAAGCGCGTGCAGGAAGTTCTTCTCCGCCACCGGGTCAAGCTGGGCCGTCGGCTCGTCGAGCAGCAGCAGCCGGGGCTGCATGGCAAGGACGCTGGCCAGCGTGAGCATCTGCTTCTGGCCTCCCGAAAGCTCGGACACCTGACGCCGGAACCACGGCTCGATGCCGAAGAAATGCGCGACCTCGGCCACGCGACGGCGCATCTGGTCCTGCGAAACGCCCAAGTTTTCCAGCCCGAAGGCAAGCTCGTGCCACACGGCGTCGCACACGATCTGGTTCTCGGGGCTTTGGGCAACGTAGCCCACGCGCGAAGCCGCCGCGAACGCGTCCATGTCCTCGACGGGAACGCCGAACGCCTCGAACGCCCCGTCCTTCGCCCCAACGGGCGAGATAGCCTGCTTCAAGCAGCGCAACAGCGTGGTCTTTCCGCTGCCGGTCGCTCCGACCAGCAGCTGGAACGCCCCTTCGGACACCCGCCAATCAAGCGGCCCGATCGATGCCGCGGCATCGGGATACGAAAAGGAGAACCCGCGCGCCTCGACGGCGGGCCGATCGGTCACAACCTCCATACAATCCGCTCCCTTGCTTCCATGACCAGCGGCAAAGCCGCGAACAGTACGTAGGGTGCGTAGCTCCACCACGAGGCGAAGCCGGCGATGAACGGGTAGAACCTGAACTGGGCGCACGCCGCCCAGGCGGCAACGGCCGCGCTCGCGCCAACCACCATGAGGAACGCGAGCGCGCATGCGTCAAGGCGGCGGAAGCGGAAGCGCGCATAGGTGGTGCGCTTCGGCGCGGTGCCCCAGCCGCGCGCTTTCATGGCGTCGGCGGTTTCGAGCGAATCCTCCATGCTCCACCCCATAAGGACCGAGGTCAATCGTATATGCTCGCGAAAGCGAAGGCGACGGCCCGCGCCCTTCGTCGAATCGGGCGACGTCGTCGCAACCGGACGGGCGGCCGTGCATGCGCGCGCGACGCCTTCGATATCGCCTCCGCGCCGAACGAACTGGGGCACCAAGCGCGCCGTCATGGACATCATGAGCCCGACCGTGGGCACGACACCGCCGAACAAAGCCATGATCTTGTCGGACGTCAACACGCGCGAAGCGTTCGAGAACGTGAGCAGCACGCTTGCCAGCATCACGCCCATGCATGCGCCGTACACGAAGCTTTCCAGGTAGAACGCCCGCGCTCCGATGCGAAACAGCTCCGTGGACCCGGAAGCCGAGAACAGCGGGTTCGCCAGCGCGACGATCGCCACAAGGGGAAGCTGCCATGCGAGGGAGCGAGCGACGGCGCGAACGCCGCGCAGCACCGCGCCAAGAGCCAGCGCAGCCGCAAGCGACACCAGAAGGTACACGGGCTGCATCGCCGCCATGCTCATGACGAGCAGGATGGCGAAGTACGCCAACGCGACCACGGGATGGAACAGGTCGAACGCCGTGCTTTTCACCAGGCTCGCACCCTTACTTGCCCACCGTGAAGAACAGCGAGATGACCAGAAGCACCGCAGAAACCAATGCGATGATCGCAAGAATGATCGAAACCTTCCGACTGAACAATGCCCCACCTCGCCTTTCGATCGCCGAGCCGCCCTCATCCGAAGCAGCTAGGATAGCACACGAAGCCGGGCGCCCCTTCAACGAAGAAGAAAAGACGCCCGGCAGAAAATCAGCAACTCAACCCGTCACGTAGAACCACGAAACGACATCCCCATCGTTCAGCGCGTACTTGTCGCACGCCATCATGAGAACCTCGCCGTTAACCGAGTACTTCCAGCCGCTTCCTCCCCCATGCTCCTTCTCGGCCAGGCCGCCGACAGCGCTCACGTACACGCCGTTACGAGCCACGCCCGCAGCGTCCTCGCCGTTCGGTTCCGCCACCCGAGTGCTCCCTGGACCGGACTCCCCGTTCGGGGACGAGGCCTCCTTGGCAACCTTGTCGGTCCGCCCGCCAACTTTGCCAGATGATTGCCGCACAAGCGGAGCATGGGCCGCACCCGGCGCCCCGGAAGATGCCCAGAAGGAACCCGACGTCCCATTTGACTCGTCTCCCGATCCACCAACACCGCCCGGGCGAGCGTTCGCGACCCATCGGGCGTACAACGTCATATCGCCATCGACCGGCGTTTCGAAATCCCAGGTTCGCGTACACGCGGAATCTACGAACCATCCGCCGAACGAGTACCCGTCGCGCGACGGATCAGCCGGCTGCACGATGGGCTTGTCCTTGACCGCCATGCCAGAAGGCACGAAAGACCCGCCCATGGAATCGAACGTCACCCGAAAGCCAGCCCGGCCCTTGAGTGCGAACAGAACGCCGGCATCGTTGGTGTAGTACAGATTGCCCTCCTCGTCCGCAATGACGGATGCCGTGCAGTAGTTCTGCTGCGGTCCCGCAGGCGTGTACAAAGCGTATGCGGCGGCATCGCCCACCCGGTACGCGTACACGCCGCCCGGCAACCCGTTGCACGTGAAGTACGCATACGTGCCGTCGCCCTGGATCGACACTAGCGGGGAACCCTGCGCCGCGCCAAGACCGCCGACCACCGTGCGATCGACGCGCATGCCGGCCAGATCGATCAAGGACAGCGTCCCGTAGCCGTCGGCGTCCGCACCACACACGAACACCGTGCCGTTCGATACGACGGGCGTCGATGTGGAGGATCGAGCAAACGAAACGCGGCCCGCAACCGAGAGCGCATCGCCCTCGCGAACGATCTTATACAGCACGCCGTCGCTCGTCACGGCCAGCAACGTTCTCCCATCGC
This sequence comes from Paraeggerthella hominis, assembly GCF_021044775.1. NCBI lineage: Bacteria > Bacillati > Actinomycetota > Coriobacteriia > Eggerthellales > Eggerthellaceae > Paraeggerthella > Paraeggerthella hominis. The sequence continues at coordinate 185,814 of NZ_JAJNOQ010000003.1, read as the reverse complement.
CAACCGATACAATGGTCGAGCGACACGGGGCGCCAAGCGAGACCGAAGACTTCACCTTGCCCGTATCCCCCTCGATCAAAACGACTGCCCCCGATTCGTCGCCGATCACGATATCCGATCCGGATGCAGCAGCACCCGCCCAATAGTAGCCCTCGGGCTTTCCGCTGCTCGACGTGACACCCTTGTTCGCCCACATCAGCTTTCCGTCACTCATGCGCACGCACACAAGCGCGCCCGCCGTGCCCGTGGAGTTCGCGGCTCCCGGCTGCGTAAACCCGGCGTACGCATAGCCCCCGTTCACCGTGAGCGTGGAGAGCGCCTGATAGCTGACAGAACCATCCGATGTGCCAAGCGATTCGGTACGCCACACGCACACAAGTGCGTCGGCGGTAAACGCAGCCAAGCGACCGTCGTCAGTAGGGACCACAATCAAGCCATCGGCGTACGCCGGACGGCAGAAATAGCGGTTCGCGCTTCCGACGGTGGCCGATGCCGTAGGTCTTCCCGTTGCGGCATCTATCTTCATGAGAATACCGCCCGACACCAGATAGATATCGCCGTTGACAACCAGCGGATCCGACACCCCTTCAGCCGAGGTCACGGTCTTGTAGTCGAAGGACCAAAGCAAATCGGCCGACTCGGCGGGCGTGATGACGTTGGTCAGAGCCGACCCGGCTCCGAACTGTGGCCAAAAGGAGTCGTAGCTGGGCCGCGAGGCACTGGGCTTGATGACGACCTCGCCTGCGGTCGGCAGAGACGAACCCCATGCCGAGTAGTACCAGACCACCTGGTCGCCGGACTCAATCTTGATTTCGCCCGCACCCTTCTGAGCGACTTCGCCGTTCACGAACAGCTGCCAAAACCTGCCCGTGGCTTGGTCCCAGCCGAGCGTGCGGCCGTCGTAAGGCGAGACCAAGCTCTGTAGATACCAACTCTGGGAAGTGTCGACCATGGCCTTTAAGCCCGTTTTTACGAACATCTGATCACTCAGGTCGGCCATCGTGGCACCCTCCACCATGGCATAGCGAGAGGAAGCCGCCCACACCTGAGGATTGCCGGAAACGTCCATGCCTACGACTTCGCACGAGGCGGCAACACTGCTGGGCAGCACGGCGCCATCTGCGGAGTAGTACCAAACCACTCGATCGCCAGCTTGCAGCGTGATCCCATTCGCGCCCTCCTGGGCGACCTCGCCATTGACGAACAGCTGCCAGAACCTGCCCGTAGCCTGGTCCCAGCCGAGATTCTGGCCCGCATTGTAAGGCGACGTTATGGATTTCAAATACCAGCCCCATGAAGTTGCGATATCAGTCTTAAGACCCGCGTCCGCAAACAGCCGCTCGGACAGATCGGCCGCCGTGGCTCCCTTCGGCATCGCGTACGTCGCATCGGCAGCCCAGGTCTGCACAGCTCCGTCAGCATCCACGCCAACAACCGAGCACGTGGCCGAAAGCTGGTCGACAGGAGCCTCTTCCCCTTCGGCGGAATAACACCAGATTACGCTGTCGCCGGGCTTCAGCTCGTACCCGTTGGCGCCCGCCGTCGCAGCCGAACCATTGACGAACATCTGCCAGAACCTGCCCGTAGCCTGGTCCCAGCTGAGATTCTGGCCCGCATCGTAAGGAGACGTGACGGATTCGAGGTACCAACCCCATTTTCTATCGATGTTGGCGGAAATCCCCGTCTTAGTCAGCAACGCCTCGGTCAAACCGGACGCCTTCGAGCCGTTGTCCAGCGTGAACGGCTCAGCTGCCGCCCACGTCTGACGATTGCCGTGCTTGTCCATGCCTATGATGGAGCACGTCGCCGTGACGAAGGGATCCGTCTGGCCCTTCGTTCCCGCCACCGTGAACTCCGCCTGAACAGGCCGCTTCACAAGCGACTGCAGGTCACGGTTTTCCGGATGTGCAGCCGCCAGGGATTCGTACGCTTTGTAGGTGAGCACCGAATCGACCGCAACGCGGCGATCGTAGTCAGGACGGTTGACGCGCAGAATCTCATCTTCAAGCACACCGGCGTCCGACGACCTGAACGTACGCCACTTTTGGCTACCCATCGGGTCGTATCCGGGAATATCGTCCGGGACAATGCCCTGGTCCGTCATCTGGTCAATAGAGCGAGCCCATGCAAGAGAGCCGTCGGCTGCACGACTAACCTCCATGAACGTATCGAGGTCGACCGTCACCTGGTCAGCGGAAGCATTCTGCCCCAAAAGCGCCTGGCCGTACGCCGCTGCAACGTCGTTCATGAATCCGACGGCCTGTTCCAGCTCGTCAGAAGACACGGGCTTGAGCGTATAGGCCCCCAGCTCCCTCGAGACGGTCACGCCATCGTAGGTCAAACTCGCTGAAACCTCAACCGTACGGATAGGCTCCCCTTCAAGGGAGCGCGTCACGACGCCTCGGTATCCGTTGACCTTCAAGAAATCCTCGTCGCTTGAAACGTAGGATAGCTTGTACACCTTGCCGTCCACGCCCAGCGAACGCGGTGTCGAAAACTTCACATCGCCGTCAACAGCACTCGCCTGAACGCTGCCGCCCGATGCCGCATCGACAACCTTCGCCCGTTTCAGCACGTTCGCAAGCTGCTTCTTGATATCATCGACTTCAGCGCCCGATTTTTGCTCGACCACCGTATCGAAAGTCGTTCGATACGAAACACCGGGGCCGCTTCCGTAACCGGGAACCTGCAACTCGTACGTCGCCGTCAACGTAACCGACCGAGGAACCGCCGTATGCGAGAATACCGCCGTCGCAGTCTGGTTGTAATCGCCGTCAAAACCGTTCGCGATCTTCGCGACCGCCGAATCAGACGACGACCAGCTAATCGTCGCCGTCTTGGCGGATCCGACGCGCACCTCCGTAGGAAGACCTACCTTGAGGACCGACGCGGGTATCGAGCCCGTCTTGATGCCCTCGTCAAGGGAGACGTTAGCAGCTTGGCCTTCCAGATACGCAAGAACCCGAGCATCGTCCCATGCCAAAGACGATGCACGCGAAGGCGTATAGAACCCCGTCGCATCGCCAAACGTCAATGCATAGGTAGGTTTGAACTGCCGCAACACCGAATAATCGAACGAAACCGTCTTTGCATCGGGAGCCAGGAAGAAATACGTGATCGCGCCGTTATCCGAACCTTCGGAAACATCGACGGAGCCTTGCTGCTTCGGGTCGACTCCCGAGAACGCCGCAGCCGAAACGCGCGTCGACACGCCGTCGAACCCGAGTTCGGACAGGCGCGATTCAATCATGCGGTTGAGATTGGAGTCCGTACCGTACTTCGGATTCGGATAGTACCCGCGCAAGCCATCTTTTTCGAGAGCCGTGATCGCAGCGGCCACGCGAGCCTCGTTCTCCGCAGAACCGGCCGCGACCACCGCACCGACCGCTGGAGAGACGACCTCGTTGCGAGACGACGCCTCCACCTTGACGTACTTGCCAACTTCTGACGGTGTAAGCTCGAGCGAAGATCCCCGCGCTCCGGAAAGCTCGTGGAACTCGCCGTCAACCGCATCCCCGACCAACCAACGATACGCGACGCCCGATTCCACGGCAGTTCCGCTCGCGGCATCATGCGCAATGGCCGTAAGGGCGTTACCTTGCTTGGCCGTACCTTCGATCTCGACCGATGCAAGGTCTGCCTTGCCGTCTGTGACCTTGGGAGTTGACGAAGAAGACCACTTTTCGACGCCGTTGGCCAAGGTGACCTTGACGGCGAGGAACGAGCCGGCGTCGGCGTCGGCCAAAAGGTACGTCCGAGCATTTGCCCCATCAATCGGAGCGTAATTCTTGTAGCTTAAAGCGTTTGGTGCATACGAAACCTGCGTACCGCCCCGATACCACTGAAACGAAATACCAGCGTAATCGCTGACTTCAACCTCTTCCGTACCCCAACCCCAAGGATCCTCTTCTTCGACGAACGCCCATGCCTTGATCTCCAAACCCGCGCCCAACTTGGAGGGGAGGTTCATACCCGATGCGGTTTTGACGCGTACGCCGTCGACGTTTGAAACAGCCCGGGAGGAAGAGGGTTCGGAAGAGTCCGACGATGCGGTTTCCTCCAAAGAGTCCAGAGCACTGGGCTGGATGCTTCCATCCTCGTTCGACAACGCGTTCTCGGAGGGAACCGCGTCGCCAGCCAGCTCGCGATCGACCGTCGACCCTCCTGCGGTCTCGGAAGGCTCGCCCGCTTCGGCATTCGAAAGGGTCTCGGTGCGGTCCGCCGAGCCCAGCGAATCCATCGGCCCAGTCGAACCGCCCTCGCTCGATTCGCCAGACCCGGCAAGAGCGCGCTCTTCAGCAACCGAAACGTGTGCACCGCCCGGCTGCGCCCAGGCGATGCCGGGAACCAGGGACACGACCAGGGCCACGGCCAGAAGTACAGCTAGAAATCTCTCCGAAACGCTTGCAACCGAAACGGCTGACAAAGGCGTGTTCGACCTCTCTCGAACGGAGCGCGTACCCACGCGCGCCAACTGAAGACCGATCATCGTCGGCACCTCTCTTCCAGGGCTTGCTGCGATGGATGGGTGTTCCGACTTCGCCTCATCTGGCTCGAACGCATGCCTGCATGTCGTCCGGCCATCAACGTTTACGGTTACTGGTATAGCGCAGGATTCTCACCCGCATTTCCCCAAACGAACATGATCCGCACGTTCGCTCGCGCCGCGCTTGGCGCAACCATCTTTGCCAATATATGCTTCGCGGTATTCTACCACGCAGGCGACAGGAGAAGGGGCAGAAGGATTCGTCGGCATTCCTTCGCGAACGCGCAAGCTAGCAGCTTTCCAAAAGCATCCGAGCAAGGCTGCGATAGCGCTCGGCCATTGCCGAGTCAGGAAGCGCCGCCACAACGGTCTTGCGAAGCTCTTCAGCTTGCTGAACCTCCGGACTTCGAGGCAAAGAAGCAACCAGGGAAGTGCCCATCTCCGCACAGGCAGCCTCCACCGTAGCGCGCTCGTCCTTCACGTTTCGCTCGTTCAGGATAACGCCGCGCACCCGAGCGTAGCCCTTGTTCCGGTACGCCGCTACGGCTCGGTTTATGTTGTCCGCAGCATACAAAGCCATCATCTCCCCCGATGTCACGATGTACACGTCTTCGGCATAGCCGCCGCGTATGGGCATGGCGAACCCTCCGCACACCACGTCGCCCAACACGTCGTACAGCACGAAATCAGGCTCGTAGGTCTGGAACGCCTTCAGCTCGTCAAGGCGCTCGAACGCCGCGATGATGCCCCGGCCCGCGCACCCGATACCCGGAGGAGGACCGCCCGCCTCAACGCACAGCACCCCCGTATCGCTGCGGACCACGATATCCTCCAGCTTCACGTGCCCGCCTTTTTCCTTGATGGCATCCAAAACCGTAAGGATGCGAACGCCCTCCGTCAGGTTCTTCGTCGAATCCGACTTGGGGTCGCATCCTATCTGCATGACCGTGAAGCCCTGCTCTGCAAGGGCGGCGGAAACGTTCGACGTCGTGGTCGACTTCCCTATACCGCCTTTGCCGTAAAATGCTATCTTCTTCACCGACTCGCCTTCTTCCGCACCATAGTATGCTCTATCGTCGCGAGCGCCGCAGAAAGGGCGTCCGGTCCCACGGCGGGCGCCGGATTCGTCCAATACAAGCGGCTGGAAACCGCAACGTGGGGAACGCCCACGTATGCCACCTCGCAAGGAATGGCCTCCTGAAACAATGGATCGCCTATCACCACGTCGTACCCGCGATCAACAACGTGCTCGCAAAATTCACCTTCGCTTGAAAACGACCGGTCGCCCTCGAGCATCAGCTCGTCGTCCATGCCGAAGAAGCTGGCCACCGTGCAGTCAGCGCCCGAAACTTCTCGCATCAGCCCGGCGCGAAAGGCGTTGGCCCATACTTGCTGGCCGACAATCAGCACCTTCACGCCGCATGCCGGTTCGCACGGATTCCCGACGCCGCCCAAAGGCTTTGCCGAGAACTGCGCTTTCCAAGAATCGGAAGACGCCTGAAAGCCATCGGGAGCCATCCATCCCGCACGGCAAGGCCCCACGGGCAAGGCGCACGTCCAAGGCGTGCCGAACGCTTGCTCAAGCCAGCGGGCCGACGCAAGGGCAGCCACCGAAACAACCACGTTGACGTGCGCCTCCGCAAGACGCTCGACGTCTTCGAACGAATAGTCCATGCCAAGCGTGCAGATCACTCGGTAGCCCTCCCTCTCCACGTCTTCACGTAAAACGACAAGCTGATCGGGTCCCCAAAGATCAAGCGGTATCGCCCCTAAGATGTTCGCAGACGGGGCGACGCTTCGAGGAGCCGGCTTCGCGTAGCGCCTGCACAGCTCCATCATCACCATGCTCGCACCGCGATCGTAGGCGGTCATGCCCGTGGTTTCGAACGCGAAGCAAGGCAAAGACAGCCGATCCTCCAAAGCCGCAGCAACCGCTTTATGGTCCGTGCCGATAATCGCCGCTGCTGGGCTGGCGAGCAAGGCGAGGTATCGAGAACCTTGCAGCCCCTCTATGAGGGGAAGCGTTTCCTCCAGGAACTCCTCATCCCCGAATACGGCCCGAACATCCCGCAGCCCGCTCGAAAGCACGAGCGAGGTTTTTTCGAAGTAGCGCGGCTCATCGTAGCCAGCGCAATTGGCAAGACACCCGCTTGCTCCGTTCACCACAATGGTTCCCTGCAAATCGTACAGAACCGACACCGCTCCCGAATAGTCGGGGGCAAAGGCCGGCAGAACGTCGAAATAATGAAGCCCGTCCATGTGCTCTCCTTCTTGGGCGCCCGCCCTGGAACAAACGTCGCCGCGCACGCATTCGCACAATGCGACAAGCATGCCCGACGCTCCTACACCACAAGGCTGCTGCTGGTCAGAGCAGCCTCGAACCCATCGGATACCTCGCAAGGGCGCACCAGCATGCGCAACAGCTCGACACCGCCCTGAAAGCCGAACAGCGGCAATTCGAATCCTATATCGGCGTACCGCGTGCAATTCGAGTAGTACGCAGCATCCAGTCCCACCGCCACATCCACTTCAGGAGCCGTTTCGTGCATGAACAGAGCGCGTCTCGACTCGGGCGGCAGCACGACGATCTGAGGGGCCTTTTGCTGCAACCACGAAAGCTGCTCCATGCACGTGCGCGAAAGAGCGTTCGCATACACCGACTCGACCCTCATCCCGCACTCCGTCAAAAACCGAGCCAGCTCAAAAGGGCTTGCCAAGTGGGACGAGCCCACGGAAACGCGCAGACCCTTCAAGCGGGAAGCAAGCAACCCGATCTCCGCCATGGCCTGGTCGCGCGCTTGCTGCCAGGAAAGCGCGACCTCCAGCTTCTTCTCAAGGCGTTCGTAGCTTCGAGCCACCAAGGAGGGCAGCACATGAAGAGGAAAGCGAAGGCTCTCCATGCCCAGACGATCGTGCAAAGAATCGCACGCGATCGCCGCCGCGTCATGCGCAACCAAGTTCAAGCGGGACGCCGAAAGCGCCTGGAACTCCTCGTAGGTTGCGCAATCGGCCACGTTCGCCAATCTATAGCCCGCCCGAGCAAGCACAGCATGGGCCTCCGAAGACGGATGCACGTTCGAGAAGATGCCGCACAAGTTCAGAATCGCAGGCTGGCCGTCCGCCCCCGAAGAAGACGAGGAAACGTCGCCCTGCTTCGAGGGTTCCAAAAAGCTGTAAACCGTGCGCAACGCCCGAGGCAACGGCGGCAGGGATCCTTCGCTTCTGATGGGGTTCATAGCCGAAACCTGCACCGGCAGCCCGCAAGCATCCTGCACGTCCGAAGCGATCAGATCGAAATCCGAACCCAGCAGATCGTCGATGCAGCTGTACACAATGGTAAGGGCACTGGGCGCATATCGATCCACGATGAAGCGCGCGGCATTCGCCACTTGGTCCAGATGCGATCCAAGCGACACCGCCTCATCTTGAACATGCAAGGCATGGATCCTCGCGCGATCGCGCCCGTGAAGATACGCCGCCACCAACCCGTGCCGGCCGCAGCCCTGAGGGGCAACGAACAGAACATGGCTTCCGGGCACCAGGCATGCAACGCGAGGAATGCCGTATCCTCCCGTCGCAGGCGAGTAAAAGCACAGATCGGATCCTTTGTTGAGCAAGAGAGGCTTCCCTTCGGAATCAACCTTGATCTCCGTAATAGGAATACCCTTCGGGGGCAGCGACTGCGCATCGAGGCAAGGGGCTTTCATCATGTCCTCCTCAAGGGAATAACGGCATCGTACGCGCGCCCGTCCTCAACGCAGGAGAGCAACTGCGCGTCGACGCCGTAATACTGGGAAATGCTCCGGCGGTTCAGCATGTCTTTGACCGGCCCGCAAGCATGTCCCTCGCGTCCGATCAGCAAAGCCTGGTCGGCAACGCGCAGGGCATGCGCCGGATAGTGGGTATTCATGACGATGGAAAGGCCGTCCTTTGACGCCAAGCGCTCTACCAGGTCAAGAACGTGGATCTGATTGCGCATGTCCAAGTTCGATTCAGGCTCGTCCATGATCAGCACAGAAGGCTCCTTCACCAACGCCCGAGCAATAAGGACCATCTGCAGCTGCCCGCCCGAAAGCTGATGGCACGAGCGCCGCGCAAGCGAGGCGATGCCCATGCTCTCGAGCAAACCTTCCGCACGAAGGTAGTCGTTCTTCGAAGGCGTTCTTCCGAAAGCAACGTACGACGAGCGCCCCATGACCACAAGATCGAGCACGGTATGGCTGAACACCATGCTGCGAGCTTGCGGGACGTAGCTGATTTCCTTCCAAAAATCAGCCGCAGACACGTCGCGTACCGGCCGATCGCCAAGAAAGAACTCCCCTTCCGTAGGAGAGAGAAACCGCATAAGGCAACGCAAAAGCGTCGTCTTCCCCACGCCGTTCGAACCCAAGACCGCCAAAACGCTGCCAGCCGGAACTTCGAACGAAACATCCTGGAACAAAGGGCTTCCGCCCGCATAGCAAAACGCCACCGATTTAGCCCTAATCACTCCAAGCACCCCCGGTTCGCCGCAAGAGGACCGCGAAGAACGGCGCTCCCACGATAGCCGTCAGAATAGACAGCGGTATCTCGGCTGGCGTTGCCGCACGCGCGCCCGTGTCGATGAGGACCATGAAAACCGCGCCGACCAGAACGCATGCGGGCAAAAGAAACTTATGGTCGTTCCCGGTCAGCATGCGAGCAAAGTGAGGAACGGCCAGCCCCACGAACGTCACTATGCCGCATATCGAAACGGTAAGAGCGGCGATGACCGTAGCCGCCGAAATGACGACAAGGCGCAAACGCTTCACGTTCACCCCCAAAGACACGGCTTCGTCTTCAGGCAAAGAGAGCACGTTGAGTTTCCACCGAAGGCACCACAGAACGCCGATGCCGGCGATGATGGCGGGCCCAACGGTAATCACGTCGGTAACAGACGTTCCCGCAAGACTTCCCATCAGCCAATACGTGATCGCCGGCAGCGTGTTTTGCGGATCGGCCACAAACTTGACCAACGAAACGAGCGCCTGGAACACCGCGCCCACGATAACGCCCGACAGCACCAGCGTGAGAACGGTGCTCCTGCCTCTTCTGCGGCTCATGCCGTACGTGCAGGTTATGCCCGCAAATCCAAACAGGATGGCCATCACCTGGACCGCAAGCGAATCGCCAACCAGCAAGATGCCCAGAGCGGCACCGAAGCCGGCGGCAGCCGATACGCCCAAGATATCGGAGCTAACCAAAGGGTTCCCGAACATCGCCTGCAACGACAATCCGGCAACCGACAGCCCCGCTCCAACGATCATGGCCATAAAAAGCCGCGGGATCCTGATAGAGAACAGCACGGTGTAGGTCGTCTCGTTCGCCACGGGTTGCCCTGCCAAAACGGAGAGCAGCTCGTCAAGCGGAATGCCATAGCGCCCGAGGCACAAGGCCAGCGCTGCCGACGCAAGCAAAACGCCGATCAGGGCCCCTTGCATCAATCGCTGGTAGCGAATAGATTTGAACTTCATTGAACTCCTTGCAAACGTTGCGCAAAAAGGGATGCCCTGCATCTGCCGGAAGCATCAGCGGGCATCCCGAATCGCATGGTCAGCTATTTGGTGTTGCTGCTCTTGTACTGCCAATCAGCACCGCGAGCGGCTTCCGGATTGGAGGAAAGAACGCCTTTTACCTGGTCGTCAGATATATCGTAAGAATAGAACTCGTTGTAGTACGCCTTGATCTCGGCTTCCATGTCGTAGTCGAACAGATCCGGGTACAGCGTTTCGGACATCCACTTCAACATGAGCGGAGCGTCACCCGAAGGAGGGAACCAGCGATAAACTCCGATAGGCTCTTTGTACACGCGGCCCTCGCGCACCGCCTTCACGTTACTCCAATCCTGTCCGGGAACCGTGTTGTTGTATAGATCCTCGGGCATGGTTTGGGAAAACGTGGTGATGATGATAACGTCGGGGTTCCATTCGTAAATCTGCTCCATGCTGATAGCGGGCGTGCCCGACAGCTCCGAGGCAACGTTCACGCCTCCGGCTGCGTCGATCCACCCCTGCCCGTAGTGGCCTTGGGCAGATGTGGTGATCTTCTTGTCATCGTGATTGAACAGGAAAAGCGTCCGGGGCTTGTCCTTCTCGTCGATAGAGGCCGTCTTCTGCGCGACCTCCTCCTTCACGCGCTTGCCGTAGTCGACAACGGCATCCGTCTTGCCCGTGCTCCCGAACATGCGGCCCATGATCTCGACCCATGAATCGAAGGTCACCAGGGCGTCTCCGTCGCCTTGGGTCTTCACGCCAACGATGGGAATCCCTGCGGCTTTCATGGCGTCGCGTTGGTTGCCGTACTCGGCCCAATACATCACGGCATCGGGCTTGAGGGCAAGCAGCTCTTCGACGTTGATCTCGTCGCCCTGAACGAAGCTGCTGGGAACGTCAAGCAGGTCGGGGTACATAGCGGCCATCACGGAATCTTTGATGGCGCTCGCTGAACCGGGGTGCATTCCGACCAGCTTGTCAAGCGGCTCGCCCGTAACGGCGTACACGCTGGGAAGCGGCAACGCCGTGGTAACGAAGCGATCGATAGATCCGGGCAGTTGCTGCTCTTCCCCGTTTTGGTCAACGACGACTATCGGCTCTTTTTCGCCGCTGTTTTCAGCAGCTGGATCCTGGGGCGCAGAGCACCCCGTAGCGAACAAGCCTACCGCAGCAGCCAGAAGAGACAGCTGCACTATGCGCTTGGGCATACGACAACCTCCTAAAAGTTAGCTATAGTTAACTTCTTGAGATTATCCTAATATCCGGTCGTTGTCCAGATGCGCTAGTCAATTCTGGGAAAGTGCGTCGATTCGACCCGCAACACCCTGCGCTACTGGTACCGCAGCGACTCCACGGGATCGAGCTTTGCGGCGCGCCGAGCCGGGTAGTAGCCGAACACCACGCCTATGAGCACGCACACGCCCACCGCGCCCAAAACCACCTGAGGCGCCAGCACGGGCGCAACGGCCATGCCGGGCTGAACCACGCCGATCACGCTGCCCAGGCCCCACGCCGCCAAAAACCCGAATACGATGCCGAATAAGCCGCCCGTAACGCACAGCGCAACGGCTTCCAGCAAGAACTGCATCGTGACGTCGTGGCGACGCGCGCCCAACGATTTGCGCAGCCCGATCTCGCGTATGCGCTCGGTCACGTTCGTCAGCATCATGTTCATGATGCCGATGCCTCCCACGAACAGCGATATCGAAGCAACCGACCCCATGAGCAGCGAAAACGCCGACATCATGGTTTCCATCTGCTTGATGATGGAATCGAGCGAGGTCACGTACACGTCGCTTTTCTGCAAATTGAAGTACCGTGCAACGTAATCTTGGGTAGTCTCGACAAGCCGGTCCATGTCGGTGCCTTCCCGAGCGGCTCCGATAATCTGCGATACCCCGCCGCCCGCGCCGGTACGCGTCTGCGCCGTGGTGTACGGCAGGTACATGGTCATGCCGCCCGACATGAACGACGTGGTGTCGAGCACGCCCACCACCGTGTAGTCATCGTTTCCCAGCCGAACGGACTTGCCCACGGCCTGCACGTCGGCGCTGCCGAAAAGATCCCTGATGGAGCTGCTGTCGATCACCACGAGGCGCGCTGCGCCCGCCTCTTCGCTCGCAGTGAAGAAGCGTCCCTCCTTGAGCTTCGAGCCGGTCACCTCGAAGTAGTCGGGCCGCACGCCCACGATGTTCGCGGGAGTCTTCTTGCCGTCCGATTTCGCAACTTCGGTAGACGAGTAAGATGCGCCCGTAATGGTTTCGTATTCCGGCATGCCGGAAGCAAGCTTGTCCAGATCGTCGAAGGTCACGCCCTGAGGCGCATAGGCGCCGATGGAAACCTGCCGGGCCTGGCTGAACCCAAGCTCGCCCATGAGCATGTTCTGGACCCCCGCTATGAGCGAGGTCATGGCGATGACCGCGGCGATGCCGATCACGATGCCCAAGATGGTAAGGAACGAGCGCCCCTTGTTGGCCGACAGGGCATGCCAGGTTTCGTAGAACAAATCCCCGATCTTCATCGTGCACCTCCCGCCAAGCTGACATGCGGGCCGTCGTAGAGCTTGCCGTCCCTGATGTGAACCACGCGGTCCGCATGCGCGGCCACGTCGGGTTCGTGCGTGATGAGGACGATGGTCTTCCCCTGGTCGCGCAGGCTCTTGAACGTCTCGAGCACCATGTCCCCCGTTGCAGTGTCCAGGTTGCCGGTAGGTTCGTCGGCTAAGATGAGCGCCGGGTCGTTCACCAGGGCGCGCGCGATGGCCACGCGCTGCATCTGGCCGCCGGACAGCTCGTTGCTGCGATGGTCGTACAGCCTTTGATCAAGCGAAACGCTGCGCAGCGCCGCATGCGCGCGGGCGGCGCGCTCCTTGCGCGGGCAGGCCGTGTACACAAGCGGCAGCATGACGTTGCGCATGACCGTAGCGCGCGGCAGCAGGTTGAACGACTGGAACACGAAGCCCAAACGCGTCGCCCGAATCTCGGCCAGCTCGTCCTCGCGATACGCCGCCACGTCGACGCCTTCCAGCAGATAGCGCCCGCGCGTGGGCGTGTCCAGACAGCCGAGCAGGTTCATGAGCGTCGACTTGCCCGAGCCCGAAGGTCCCATGATGGCAAGGAACTCGCCTTTCTCGACCGAGAGCGACACGCCGCGCAGGGCATGGGTGAGACCCGAAGCGCTCTCGTATATGCGATGCAGGTCAACGGCCTCTACCACGAAGCTCATGGCGCTATCCTATCGCCACGGCGTCGGCGGAAACGCCGGGCGCCGCGCTCGAAGCCCCTTGATCGCCCGCAGGCGCCAAGGATCCGATGACCACGTTTTCCCCAGCTTTGACCCGACCTTTCACCACCGACGTCAACCCGTCGGACGCGACCACTTCCACCGAGCGCTGCTCGACGGCCTGCGTTTCGGGATCGGTGACCACCATCACGAAGCTCTTGCCCGAGCTGTCCGACTGCACGGCCGAAATGGGAACCTTGAGGGCATCCTCGATCGTCGTGGTGGTGATGGTGGCCTTCGCGGTCATGCCCGGCTTCAAGCGAGGATCGGGCTGCGCGATCAGCAGCTTGACCGCGTAGGTGACGGCCCCGCCGCCTCCGTACGAGGCGCCAGCCGACGCGTCGCCCGCGCCCGCCGAGGTGGTAGCGATCTTCACCACGGTTGCAGGCAAGGTGAGGTCGGGTGCCGCCGTGAACGTGACCTGCGCCGTCTGGTCGGCGCTCACCTTGAGGATGTCTATCTCGTTGACGTTGATGGAAACGGTCATCTGCGACAGATCGGCTATCTGCACGGGAGACACGGGGTTCGCCGCCGAAGTGGATCCCAGCGCCTTGCCGGGCTCGATGTTCACGGCTACCACGCTTCCGGCGATCGACGAGGTAACGGTGCGCTTGTCGGCGCGCGCGACGGCTTCGTCATAGGTGGTTTGAGCGCTCTGCAACGCAAGGTTCGCGCTGTTGAGCGCAATCTCGGCCTGCCTGATGGCGGAGTCCGCTCCGCCTTCGTCGAACGTGGGAGCCGCGGCCGGAGCCTGCGGAGAAGACGGAGCGGTCGCGCCCGGCGCCGCGCTGGCCTGGGCATCGGCGAGCGCCTGAGCCTGTGCGCGCGCATCGGCCACCGCCTGCTGCCCGGCCGCTTTCGCGCGGTACGCTTCGTTCACGGCGTTTTGCGCTTGCGCCACGCCGTTGCGCGCTTCCTCGATGCCGCGCGCAGCTTGGGAAACCGCCTTGTCCAGTTCGGCGTTCACTACCGTGAACAGCGTTTGGCCGGCTTCAACGCGATCGCCTTCGGAAACGAACACCTCTCCTACGATACCGTCCACCTCAGGCGTAGCGCTCACAGACGAAATGGGCTGCAGGCTTCCTGAAGCGGTAACGGTATCGACGAACGTCCCCTGCTCGATCGGGACGGTTTGAGGGGCCATGCTCTCAAGCGCCTTGGCCGTTTGATCGGCAACGTACCAAGCAAGCGCGCCCATCAAAACTACGACCGCAAGCACGGCCACCGACACGCCGATGATGATCTTCCGCTTGCGCTGCTTCTTGCGCTTAGCCTTGAGGTCATTGAACGCCTGCATGTCGGAAAGCGCGTCGGCGTCGACGAGAGCATCGGGCAGCGGCGGCAGCACGGCCGTGGTCTGAGGCGAAGCGGGAACGAACGCCGCAGTATCGTCTGCGCCGAACGAACCCGCGGGAACGAAAGCACTGTTCCCGTCTTGGCGATTGCCGTGTTTCATCGCGAACCTCCCTACGCGCGAAGCAAGACGTCTTCGCGCAATACCTTCTCGCTACAGTATAATTTGATACAGAATACGCGATCACCGCGGAAAAAAGAAGCGCGAAACGGCGTCTTGGGCAAAAAGAAAGTGGTTTCATGGGAGATTTCTCCAACAAAGTGTTCGACACGGTGCGCCACATCCCGCGCGGCAAGGTTGCCTCATACGGCCAAGTGGGTCAGCTGATCGGAGCCCCGCGATCGGCTCGCTACGTAGGTTACGCCTTGCGGGCGAACCCCGAGCCCGGGGCCGATCCCGCGTGCATTCCCTGCCATCGCGTGGTGTTCAAAGACGGAAGCCTGTGCAAGGGCTTCGTTTTCGGAGGCCCCGACGAGCAGCGAAGCATGCTGGCAGCCGAAGGCGTCGAATTCGAAGACGACGGGCGCGTGAACATGAAAGCCTGCCAATGGGACGGCCGCATGCAAGATGCCGGCGCCGACGGAGAGCCCACCCGCCCTCCCGCCGATTTCGATTGGAAAGCCGAGCTGGGAGAATAGAAGCCGCGCTTCGATGCCGAGCAAGCGTCGACCCGACTTGGACGCTCGCTTCGAGCGAGCGGAATGCAGCGGCCTCCGAACGTCTGGGCGCGAATGGGCACCTGCAGTAGCGTCAACGGGCGAACGCCCGAGCCACGAACTGGGCAACTCGCAAACCGTCGCATGCAGCGCTCATGATGCCTCCCGCGTAACCCGCCCCCTCCCCGCACGGATAAAGGCCCGTCCCGCCGTCCATGGAGGACTCTTCGGCCAGAAGCGCCTCGCAGCCTTCGCCGCGCACGATGCGAACCGGGCTTGAGCTGCGCGTTTCCACGCCGGTCATAACGGCATCCCGATCTGCGAATCCCGCGAGCTTGCGGTCCAGCACCGGCAGCGCGGACGCAATCGCATCTGCAACGAACTCCGGCAGGCACTCCCGCAAGTCGCACCACGCCACGCCGCGCGCGTACGTGGGGCGCACCGACGAACCGGGACCCGCCGAGCGGCCCGCAAGGAAATCCCCTACGGTTTGAGCGGGCGCCTGATACGGATCGCCGCCCGCGGCGCACGCCGCCCGATACGCCGCGCGCTCCATATCCCGCTGCAGCTTCACGCCCGCAAGGGGATGATCCCCTTCGAAGTCCTGCGGGCCCACGCCCACCAGCAGCGCGCTGTTCGCATTCTCCCCGTCGCGCGCGAACCGGCTCATGCCGTTCACCACCACGCTGTCCGGCTCGCTTGCCGCGCATACCACCTGGCCGCCCGGGCACATGCAGAACGTGTAGACGCTCCGTCCATCGGGCAGATGAACGGCCAGCTTGTAGTCCGCCGGGCCGAGTGCCGGATGAGTTGCGGCATCACCGTACTGAGCGCGATCCACCGCCACTTGAGGATGCTCGATGCGCACGCCCACCGAAAAGGGCTTCTGCTCCATCTTCACGCCCGCAGCATGCACGACCTCGAAGGTGTCGCGCGCCGAATGCCCGCACGCCAGCACCACGCGCCGCGCAGGCACGCGCGCGCTCCTTCCCGATTCGAGCACGTCCACCGCCGCAAGGGCCCCGTCCTGGAAATGCAAGCCCGTCAGCTGCGCGTGGAAGCGCACCTCGCCGCCCGCCGCGACGATCTGGCTGCGCAGCTCGCGCACCACGTCCACCAGCAGATCGGTACCAATATGGGGTTTGGCCTGCCACAGGATTTCCTCGGGCGCGCCGGCGTCCGCAAACCAGCGAAGCACGTGGCGCGCCAGGGGGTTCTTGATGTTCGTGGTCAGCTTCCCATCGGAAAACGTGCCGGCGCCGCCCTCTCCGAACTGGATGTTCGTCTGCGGGTCCAAATCCGCGCCCGCGTCGAACGCCGCGATCGTCGCAAGCCGCTCGTCCACGTCCGCCCCGCGCTCCAGCAGAAGGGGCCGCAAGCCGGCCCGCGCCAGGTACAGCGCGCAGAACAGGCCCGCCGGACCCGCGCCTACCACCACGGGGCGCGGCTCGCCGCTCGCCTCGAACGTCGGCCCGAGTTCCGGAACGGCAAGCGCCGCATAAGGCTCGTGACGCTTCACATGAGTGCCAGGGGAAGCTCCCGCGCCCGCCCGCGAGCAGGCTTGCGCAAGGACGCGCTGCTCCATCGAAGGATCGGAAAGCTCCACGCCAAGCGTCGCCACGAAGTGCACATCCCGCTTCTTGCGCGCATCCACGCTGCGCTTGAGGACGCGAACCGAATCCACGTCCCCATCCCGCACGCCCAGCGCATCCGCCGCGGCAACGCGAACGAGCGCGTCGCCCTTCGACCCGGCGACACCCGCATCAAGCGGAAGCCTCACGTTCGAAACCTCAAGCACGGCCTGCTCCCTTCGCTCGACCGGCGTCGACCGCCAGTTCGTTGGCTGCCGCGCGGGCTGCCAGCATGCCGCTCGCCCACGCCCAATGCAAGTTGTACCCGCCGCAGGGCGCATCCACGTCCAGCGCCTCTCCCGCCGCGAAGAAGCCCGGTATGCGGCGCGCTCCCATCGTGCGCGGATCGAACGCGTCGACGGCAAGACCCCCGCGCGTCACTTGGCACTGGCGAGCATCGCCAATACCGCGCACCACCAGGGGCAACCCCTTGAGAACATGCGCCAGCTTCGGCGCATCCTTCTTGGCGAACGGGTCTTCAGGGCGCAGTCCCGCCTCCTTCAACACGGCATGGGCCACCGCGGGCAGCAGCATGCCCCGCACAAGCGCATCGGCCGAGCACGGGCGACCGGCCAAACGCAAGCGGGCGGCGCGATCGAGCAGAAGGCCCTCCGCCTTTTCGGGCGCAATTTGGGGAAGCAGGTCGATGCGCAGCTTGTCGCCCGGATGGGCGAAGCGCGACAGGTTGAACACGGCGATGCCCGACACGCCGTAATCGCGGAACAGCACCTCGCCGGATTCGCGAGTCTTCTCGGCGCCGTCCGCGCCCACCAGCGAAACGCAGCAGCGAACGCGAACGTTGTTGAGCGGCTTCACCAGGGCGGTATCCGTGCGCAGCGGGCCCAGCACGGGACGACCGCTCACGCATGACAGCCCTTCCGGCAGCTCGATCTCCTCGATCGCCCTGCCGCCAACGGCCACGATCACGGCATCGGCATGCCGCACCGCGCCGTCCGCAAACCGAATATGGAACCGATCGCCAGCGCGCTGCGGCGCCTCGACGCGTTTGGCAACGCAATCGCACGCCAGATGCACCCCCGCATCCTGCGCAGCCGAGCGCAGCACGTCCAACACGCTGGTCGCCTTGTTCGCCAAAGGATACAGACGCCCCTCGCCCTCTTCGCGCCAGAGCAGGCCCAAGTCGGCGAACAGGTTGTGAACGGGGTCCTCATGCGATTCTAATTCAGGTTCGGGATCGGCCTCAAGCTCGGCCAAAGCCTGCGAGACGAACGTCGGATTGCGGTATGCGGCAACGTCGATGCAAGCATTCGAGAAGTTGCAGCGGCCATTGCCGGTTGCCAGAATGGATCGACCGACGCGGTCGCTGGCTTCGTACACCGTCGTCTCCACGGATCCGGGGGCAACGCCTCGAGCGCGCAGAGCGCGGACGGTTTCAACAGCGGCCGCGAGCCCCGCCGCGCCGCCTCCTATGATGGCAAGTTTCTTCATACCGGCCATGATACCGCAAGGCGAGGCGAGCCCCGCCGCAGCGCAACCGCTTATCGCAGGATCCTCGCAGCAGGTAAACGACGCGGGGACAGCAGCCGGCTCGACCCTCGGTGCGCCCGGCAGCGCGGCGGCGCGGCACAGCCCTCGGCGCGCTCGGCAGCGCGGCGGCGCGGCGGCAACGGTCAAGAAAGACACCCGCCGCCGAACCGCCATCGACATGCGCCCGCCTGCGTTGAGGACGGCGCTACACTTTCTGCTCGATTTTGCACGCAATGTTGCGTTTTTCGAGGCGCAGGATCTCTTCATCGCCTTCCCTCCAAGAGCCGTATTCCATTATCCCAGTTCACAAGGACGAGGCTTTTGAAGATGCGAGACGGTGCGCAACATTGCTGTAAAAATCGGGCAGCTAGGGGCGCTGGCGGCGCCGAGAAAATCCTGGCGGCGAACCAGCGGCGCCGCCCGACCACCGGGGCCCATCACGACCGATCGCAGTCCGACCGCTCGAAAAGACAACGTACGTCAGCATGTGCCGATTCCGGTTCAACATAGAGCCCCCTGCAAAACCGGGAGCGCGGGAAATGGGAGCAGGTGCGCGAGAAGGAACGCGGCGACCCCGGAACGCGAAGGGGTTGTTTCGGGCCTGGAAGCTCGACCGGATCACTCCTTCGGATCCCGAGCGCGCGGGCATGCGGGCGGTTCGCCGCCTGGGAACTCGAGCACCTTGCGGCTTCGCCATCTGGGCGTTTCGCCTCTTACGCAAACCTTACCGCATGCGTACCCGGTCCTTACCTGCACCGTACCCGCTCTTTTCGCGGCGCTCCTATACTTCCGCTCGGCAACCTTTTCCACGCCGAGCGCACCTGCGCCCCGCCGTCGCGGCCCAACCGGGCAAGCGCCAACCAACCATTCGAGCAGAAGGGCTTTCCATGGAACACGCGTCATCCTTTTTCGAAGCGAGCACGATCGGCGTGTCGCGTCGATCGTTCCTCAAGCTAGCAGCCGTAGCCGGCGTGTCCCTTGCGGGAGGCATGCTCGTGTTCCCCGATCAGCACGCCGACGCAGCGTTCAGCCCGGCCCCCGGCCAAGCTTGGCCCGCGCTGCAGGACGGGCACGTGCGCTTCACCGTGCACAGCGACACGCACGTAGGCGCCGAGGCCCGCAACTCCTACGCGCAGAAGATCCCCGCTGCGTTTTCCGGGATCTACGCCGCCGCGCCCGATGTGGCAGCCCACTTCTTCGTGGGCGATTCGGCGGACACCGGCACGCCCGCGCAGTACGATGAGCTGGCCTCGCTCCTCAACGCGAACGCGCGCAAGCCCGTCGGGATCGTAATGGGCAACCACGAATACTACAGCTGGCAAGGAAACAAGGAGAACGCCCAAGCCGCCTTCAAGGATTTTCTTTCCTCCAAGCTGACCGTAGCGGGATCGTTCCAGATTCCGGGAGGCGCGAACGAGGGCCAAACCGACTGCGATTTCATCGTGGGCGGAAGCGGCGGCTACCACGTGCTGGCGCTCTCATCCCATCCGGGCGGCTACGACAACAGCTGGTACGGCGACCGGCAGGACTGGATTCGCGAACGCCTGGCCGCCGCGCAGGCGGAAGACGCGAACAAGCCCATCTTCATGTTGACCCATCATCCCTTCGGCAACACGGTCTGGTACAGCACGGGCGGCAGCTGGAACGGCCAGTTCGGCACCAACAAGTCCGACCGAACGGGCAACGACATGGCCTTTTACCATGAAATCGCAGCGGCGTATCCCCAGATCGTTCACTTTTCAGGGCACACGCACATCCCCATGGCCGACCCGCGGTCGATCTACCAAGACGACGGCTGCACCCTTATTCAAACCGCCACGTTCGCCAACAACTTCTGGACGAAGGGAGGCCAGGACGAAGGGCACAACAACGGCGACTACAGCGGGGGGAGCCTTTTGTACGGGCACCCCGCCGACGGAGACGACGCCAACCAGTGCGAGCTGGTGGACATCGATCCGGCAACCCATGTCGTGACCGTCTACCGCATGGATTTCCGCGAAGGCGCATGCCTTGGCGAGCCGTGGTCGTTCAGCCCGAACGACCAAAGCACCAAGGTCTATACGTCTGCCGCCATGGAAGCGCGCAGCCTTCCCCCTACGGTAGAGGCCGACGCCGCCGTCAGGGTACCGAGCGACGACACCCTGACCTCGTCGGGAGCGTCCTTCGCCATCACCGCGAACAAGGTGCACGCGGACGCGACCGGCTTGGACAACGATATCGTCCTGTGTTATCGCGTCGAAGTTTTCGAGGCGGATTCCGACACGCCCCTGTACGATGCGCGGTTCATGTCCGAGTACTACAAAGCAAGCCAAAACCGCGCAGACGAGTTCGTTCGCCCGCTTATCGGCGCGGCTCTGGCAGAGAACACCGCGTACACGCTCAAGGCCTACGCCCGCAATGCATACGGCAAGGAAGCGCTTATCGGCCAGACCGAGTTCAGGACGAAGGAGCGCGAGGTGACGCCCCTTGAGGACCCGCTCTTGTCCGTGGATTTCGCGCAAGGATCGGCCGACGACCTCTCTGCCGCGCCCCATGCGCTCAAGGAGTTCGGAGCATTGGAGCTAACTTCCGACCCCCTGTTCAACAAGCAGGTCGGCGTATTCGGAGGCGCCGCCGCGGCAGCGTACGCGTTCACGAGCGAGGACTATGCGCGCATCGGCACCGGATGCACCCTGGAAGTGCTGTTCCGGTTCGACGAAGAGCCCTCCAGCTACTTCGAGCTGTTCTCGTCGGGGCAATCCCGCGGGCAAAATCTGGAGTACTACCCGTCGAGCAGCTCCGACCCCAACGGCAGCCGTCCCAGCTTGCATTACTACACGTCGCCCGAAGGCGGCGGGTGGAAATCGACCAGCGCCTATGTCGACACGCTTGCCTGGACGCATGTCGTGGCAACGTACGACGGCGTCGAGATGAAGCTGTACGCGAACGGAACGCTTGCTTCGCAGTTCGCCAATCCGGGAACCCTGCCCCCGCCCAGCGTAAGCGGCGGCGCGCCGTTGCGCTGGTTTTTGGGCGCCGACACGAACGCGCAAGGCGAACCCGAGCATGCGATGGTCGGACGCGTGGCGTTCGCGCGCCTAAGCCCCGGCGTCGCAACCGAGGACCATGTCGCAACGCTGTACGCAGCCTCCGCCGTCCCCGCTTCCCCGATACAAGCGCCAACCGCATCTGACCTGGGGAAAGCCACGGTAGGAGAACCGTACGCCATACCCTCCGTATCGTTCGAGGACGTCAACGGATCGACGATGCAGGCAACGCCTTTCGTGACCGATCCCGACGGCAACCCCGTCGCCCTTGAAAACGTCGAAGCGCAAAAAGCGACCGGCAGCACCGAAGGCTCGGCGCCGACCTGGCAGTTCACGCCCGCTGCGGCAGGGACGTACACGCTAGCCTACGCAGCCGGCTACGCCTCGGCAACGACAACCTTAACCGCGGCGTTCGCCCCCGAAAAGCCGGGCAACGACTCCGAGCCGGGAGGAGGATCCGGCAGCGGCGGAAGCGGCCAGGGCGGCACCGGCGGATCGGGCGGCACCGGCAGCGGCGGCAGCACAACGATCGGCAACCCGGCGAAAACCGTCCGAACCGGCGACGCGTCCTGGGGCGCAGTCGCGGGAGCGGCGGCCATCGCGGCCCTCGGCGCGCTCGGCGGCGCGGCGGCAAAGCTCAAGAAAGGCGAGGAAGAAGACGACTAGCCGGCTCGCTTCCCGCGCAAGGCAAACTCGCGACCCCCGCAAAAAAAGAACAGCCCAGCGTCAATACGGCGCCGGGCTGTTCGGTGCGTTGTCGAGACGAGCACCGTGCAAGCTGCAAGCTACTTGCTCTCGAGCACGGGAATCTCGGTATCGTCCGCCTCGTCGAGGTTTTTCTCCCACACGTAATGCTTGGTCTCGCGAGCGATCAGCCCCGAAAGCAACAGCACGACGATGATGTTCGGAACGGCCATGAGCGCGTTGGTGATGTCCGAGATGGTCCACACCAAATCGCCGATGCCGATGGCGCCCAAGAACGCCACGGCTACGTAGAGCACCTGGTACGGGCGAATGGCGTGCTTGCCGAACAGGTACGTGACGCAGCGGTTGCCGTAGTACGACCAACCCAGGATGGTGGTGTATGCGAACAGGATCATGCCGATCACCAGGATAGGCGTGCCGATGTAGGGAATCGACGCGAACGCCGCGCTTGTCAGGTCGGCGCCAGCGGAAACCTGACCGCTCTCCATGATGCCGGGGTTCGCGATCATCGTGGAAACCAGCACGATGCCCGTCAAAGCGCAGATGACCACCGTGTCCCAGAACGTACCGGTCATGGACACGAGCGCCTGGCGTGCCGGGTTGCGCGTGGACGCGGCCGAGGCCACGATGGGCGCGGAACCCAGGCCGGACTCGTTGGAGAACAGGCCGCGCGCGCAACCGAACTGCAGCGCCATCATAAGGCCGCTGCCCACGGCGCCGCCGAACGCAGCCTTCGGCGTGAAGGCGCATTCGAAGATCAAGCAGATGGCGGGCCACACGTATTCCCAGTTCATTCCAATGATCACGATACAGCCCCATGCGTACGCGATAGCCATGAACGGAACCAGCTTCTCGCATACCTTGGAGATGATCTTGATGCCGCCGAAGATGACGAGCGACACCATGATGACGATAGCCAACCCGATGCCCCACGCGGGAACGCCGGGAGCGTTCGAGGTGATAATGCCCGTCATCGCGCTGGACTGGACCGCGGATCCAATGCCGAACGAAGCCACAGCGGCGAACAGGGCGAAGGCACCCGCCCCCAGCACGCCGTACCAGGGCGTCTTCCCGTCCTTCTCGAACGCACGGCGCCACGCGTACATCGCTCCGCCCAGCATGTTGCCGTTATGGTCCTTCACGCGGTACTTCACGGCTGCGTACGTCTCGGAATACTTGGTAGCCATGCCGAACACGCCCGTAAGCCACATCCACAGCACCGCGCCCGGACCGCCCGCCAGGATGGCGGTGCCCACGCCCACGATGTTGCCCGTGCCGATGGTGGCCGAAAGCGCCGTGGTCAACGCACCGAACTGGCTGATATCCCCCGGTGCGTCCGGATCCTTCGTCACCGACAGCTTGATGGCCGTCGGCAGCTTGCGCTGGATGAATCCCGTGCGAAACGTCAGGAACAGGTGAGAACCCAGCAGCAGAATGATCATCGGCGGGCCCCACACGAACGCATCGATGTCGCTGATAAGCTGAACGATGTCCATACCCCAACCCCTCTCTCTTTCCTTGTGTACGAAAGCAGGCGAAGAGTCTATACCGAAGCAGGTTGCACCGCCCCGGCAAAGCGCTGGGCATCATCGGCGCATGGCGAGAACGATGGAAGCCGTTTCGGTATGGGCACTTTCGCACGCTAAAGTACCCGGATTATAACGAGGCAGCACGTTGCAGCTTGATACCAAATGCGAAATTGTCAGCGAACGGCGCCGCGGGCAGGGGGGACGAGCGAAAACGCGCATCCGCGGACGAGCGGGCGAGCCCTACTTCCCTTCCAGCTGCGGGATAGGAGCGTCGTCGGCTTCGTCGAGATTGCCGTCGTAAATGTAGTGCCGCGTCTCCCGAGCGACCATGCCGGACAGCATGAGAACCACCACGATATTGGGAATGGCCATGAGCGCGTTGCCGATATCACTGATCAGCCAGACGACGTCGCCTACGCCGATAGCTCCCAAAAACGCCACGGCCACGTACACCACCTGATACGGACGAATAGCGTAGCGCCCGAACAGGTACGTGATGCAGCGGCTGCCGTAGTACGACCAACCCAGGATGGTGGTGTAGCTGAACGCCACCATGCCCAGCACCAGAATAGGCGTTCCGATGTAGGGGATCTTCGAGAACGCCTCGCTTGCCAGCTGGGCGCCCGAGTACAACGTGGGATTCTCCAAGATGTCGGAGGCGATGTCGGGATGCGCGAGCATGGTGGACACCAGCACGATGCCGGTCAGCGCGCAGATCACGACAGTGGACCAAAACGTGCCGGTCATGGCAACAAGCGCCTGCTGAGCAGGGTTGCGCGTGGAAGCCGCTGCCGCCACGATGGGCGCGGAGCCCAGGCCGGATTCGTTGGAGAACAGGCCGCGCGCGCAGCCGAACTGCAAGGCGACCATGATGCCGCTGCCCACGGCGCCGCCGAACGCGGCCTTCGGAGTGAACGCGCACTCGAGGATAAGACCGAGCGCCTGACCCAGAAGCGGGCCGTTGAGCACGAGGATGACGATGCATCCGCCGGCATACGCCACGGCCATGAAGGGAACCAGCTTCTCGCAGACTTTGGATATGGATTCCACGCCGCCGAAGATGACCACCGAAACCAGGATCACGATCACCACGCCCACAGCCCATGCGGGAACCGCGACGTTCGAGGTGATGATGCCGGCCATAGCCGACGCCTGCACGGCCGATCCGGTGCCGATGGCGGCAATGGCCGCGAACGCCGCGAACGCGACCGCGCCCAGCTTCGCCCACCAGGGAGTGCGCCCGCCGGGGCCGGGATCCAGTTCGCCCTTGTCATTGCGACGAAACGCGCGTTCCCAAATGTACATGGCGCCGCCCAGCATGGCACCGTTATGGTCCTTCACGCGGTACTTCACCGCCGCGTACACTTCCGCATACTTGGTGGCGATGCCGAACACGCCCGTGATCCACATCCAGAACACGGCACCTGGGCCGCCCGCCAGGATAGCCGTGGCCACGCCCACGATGGAGCCCGTGCCGATGGTGGCCGCCAGCGCCGTTGCGAGCGCGCCGAAGTGGCTGATGTCGCCTTTGCCCTCGGGATCCGAGGTGAGCGAGAGCTTGATGGCCTGGGGCAGTTTACGCTGGATGAAGCCCGTCTTCACCGTAAAGAACAGATGCGAGCCCAAAAGGAGCGCGATCATGGCCGGGCCCCATACAAAGCTGTCGATGGTGTTGAGAATCTCAAACATAATTTCGCTATTGTACCCCCGCACGAACCGGCGAAGGAAAATTCCCGTCGGGTATACACAAACTGTAACCTAGCGTGCGAAACATCGCATCGATGCCGCGCTTCGCACGCTAGGTTCACGAAACCGGCGATCTGCCGAATCGCCCCAGCTCGTCGAGGACGGGCCTACCTCCGATGGTAGATCAGGTGGCACACATCGTCGCCGCGCGCGATGGTCTTGGGCAGGTCCAGCTCGCAGCCGTACGCCTCGCCGATGCCGCGATCGCCGCACATGGCCCAATCGCACAGGTTGGAAATCTCCTCGTCGGTGCAACCCTGCTTCTGCCACGCCTTCACCAGCGGGCAGTAATGAAATTCCAGCTCGAACCGATCGTCCTGCACGTCTTTGACGTCCATCTCGAACACCATCTGGGCCGGCTTGCCGAACAGCCCCTTCTTGAGGCTCTTCAAACTATGCGTGCCGCCGCCCTTTGCAACCAACTCCGCCCCCTGAAACAAGCCGCAGCGCTTGACCGCTGCCGGCGCGAACGTCGCCGGATCGGCGCCGGCCTTCGCGGCCTCGTCCGTAAGCAGGTACAGCCAAAGCGCGCGGTGCTCCAGCAACTCCCGAATAGCCTTCACCAGCGGGTTTTTGATCAGCGGCTCGTTCACGACCCCGCTCTGTCCCATTGCTCCCCCTTCGTTCCCCATGGCGTGCGCCATGTTTTCGCGTACCGGCATTATACGGGAGCAATCCGCCAGCAGGCAAAAGAACGGCCCAGCAGCAGGTCAACCCGCCCCGCCGCGCATTGTCGCCCGAAACGTACGGTTTTCGCCGAGAAACCGTACGTTTCGGGCGACAATGCGTTCACGGAAGCGCTTTCGATCCCGTCCAGCGCCCGATGTCCAACGCCCAGCGTCCAGCACCCGGCGTCACAACGCCGGGCGCCGCAACGCCACAAAAATTCGATCCTGTCCGCATTCCGTGAGAAACGCTTGCCACAGATCAGCGAGGTGGTTACAATGTGCGCCATGGATTCTGTTTCAGGGCGAGGTGCAATTCCTCACTGGCGGTAATTCGGCCCGCAGCTTCGCGCTGCAGCAAGCCGAGAGTCCGCGACCCTGCGTGGCGCCATGCTGTGCAGGCTGATTCCGGTGAGATCCCGGGACCAACGGTATAGTCCGGATGGAAGAGGCAGAGATCCGCGAACGCAGCGCACGCGCGCTTTGCATCGGCGGACCCAACAAGCCTGTATGGAAGGAATTCATACGGGCTTGTTTTCTTTTTTGGCCGGAAAACCTGACCCGCACGCAATCGGCCTGGAAAGAAAGGGGTTGCCATGGCAGCCAACAACAAAGACGCTCACGCGCCCGCATTCACCAACACGAACAAATGGGAAACCCGCCAATTGGTCACGATGGCGCTGCTGTGCGCGATCGGCGTACTGCTTTCGTTCGTCGAATTTCCGCTGCTACCCGGCGTGACCTGGCTGAAATACGATGCCTCCGCCATGCCGGCCATGGTATGCGGATTCGCGTTCGGCCCCGCAGCCGGATTGTCGGTCGGCATCGTGGGCGCCGTGATCCACGGCATCTTGTTCGCCGACTTTTCGGGTGCGCTCATGAACATCCTGGTAGTCACCGGCTTCATCTTGCCCGCAGCCATCGTATACCGCAAAACGCGGTCGTTCAAGGGCGGCGTGCTAGGCCTTGTCCTGTCCGTCCTTGCTGCAACGCTCATGGCCATCGTGGGCAACCTGATCATCACGCCGGCGTGGCTGGGCGTTCCGCTTGATGCGGTGATCGCCATGATCATCCCCGTCCTTGCCCCGTTCAATTTGGTGAAGGGCGCGCTGAACGCCGTTTTGACCTTGATCGTGTACAAAAGCATCTCCAACCTGATCACCCCGAAGAAAAAGCAGGTCAAGGGGCGTTAAACCCTTCTTTTCCCAGGGCTTTTCAGCAGACCAGCCGTCGGCGGCCGCAAGTTTTGACCGCCGACGAGCTCAAGCCGAAGCACGGAAAAGGGCACCGCCCGGCAACCGCACTCGCGACAAAAAGGAAAGAAGGACCGCTGCTTATGATCGAGTTCTCCAAGGTGGGATTCACATACGACGGAGAGGCGTTCGTGCTCGACGGCGTGGACGCGCGCATTCAGCAAGGCGAGTTCGTGTGCGTTCTCGGCGGAAACGGGTCGGGCAAATCGACGCTAGCCAAGCACGTGAACGCGCTTCTAACCCCCGACGAGGGCAGCGTCACCGTGCTTGGCCGCGACACGCGCGACGAGCATGCAACGTATTTCATCCGAAGCAACGCAGGCATGGTGTTTCAGAACCCCGACGACCAGCTGGTTGCCAGCCTCATCGAAAACGACGTGGCGTTCGGGCCGGAAAACCTGGGCGTGCCCACCGAGGAGCTGCGCCGGCGCGTAGCGGACGCGCTGGCGGACGTGGGTCTGCAGGGCTACGACAAGCGCGAGACCGCGGCGCTGTCGGGCGGGCAGAAGCAGCGCGTAGCCATCGCGGGCGTCTTGGCCATGGAGCCGGACATCCTGGTGCTCGACGAGGCGACCGCCATGCTTGATCCGCGCGGACGCAAGGGCCTTATGCGCGTGTGCCACGAACTGCACGATCGCGGCATGACCATCGTCATGATCACGCATTTCATGGAGGAAGCGGCTCAGGCGGATCGCGTCATCGTGCTGGAGAACGGCCGCGTCGCCTGCGACGGAACCCCTCAAGAAGTACTCGTACGAGCAGAGCTGCTGGAAAGCCTGAACCTCGACGTACCGTTCGCCGCCGCGCTTTCGCTTGCGCTCAAGCAGCGCGGCGTGCCCGTAGGCATGCATGTTGAAACCGAAGCCTTGAAGGAGGAGCTATGCGCATTGCTTTCGAAGGCGTAAGCTACTCGTATTCCGACCCCGACCGTCAAGAAAAGCACAAGCGCCGCCTGAAGAAGCGACGGGAAGCCGGCGTGATAGAAGAGGCGCCCTCGCTTGAAACCCACGGCAAAGCCGCCTGGGGAACGGATCCCAATGCCGTATGGGCGCTTCGCGACATCAACTTCTCCCTGGAAGACGGGGAATTCCTTGGCGTGGCCGG
Source organism: Paraeggerthella hominis (assembly GCF_021044775.1). Taxonomy (NCBI): domain Bacteria; kingdom Bacillati; phylum Actinomycetota; class Coriobacteriia; order Eggerthellales; family Eggerthellaceae; genus Paraeggerthella; species Paraeggerthella hominis. The sequence goes on along the minus strand of NZ_JAJNOQ010000003.1, from coordinate 157,379 downwards.
CCACACCGGAAGCGGGAAGAGCACGCTCATCCAGCACATGAACGGGCTGGTGAGTCCCACGCGCGGACGCGTGCTCCTTGATGGGAAAGACCTGGCCGACAAGCGGGAGGCACAGGCGTGCCGCGGCAAGGTGGGCCTGGTGTTCCAGTACCCCGAGCATCAGCTGTTCGCCGCCACCGTCAACGAGGACGTGGCGTTCGGGCCGCGAAACCTGGGCGTGCCCGACGAAGAGGTGCGGACGCGCGTGCGCGCCGCCCTGGAGAGCGTGCGCTTGGACCCGGACGTCGTGGGAGACAAAAGCCCCTTCGAGCTTTCCGGAGGACAGCAGCGGCGCGTGGCGTTCGCCGGGGTTTTGGCCATGGAGCCGCAGGTGCTGGTGCTCGACGAGCCGGTCGCGGGGCTCGATCCCGTGGCGCGCGAGGAGTTCCTCGCCCTCATAAACGAGCTGCACGCCGGAGGGCTCACCGTTGTGATGGTGTCGCACAACATGGACGACCTGGCCCGTTTCTCCGATCGAATCCTCGTGCTGAACGAAGGCAGGCAGTTCGCGCTAGGCACGCCGGCCGAGGTGTTCGCGCAAGGCGACGAGCTGCGCGCCATCGGGCTGGACGCGCCGGCCCCGCACAAGCTTGCAGCCGAGCTGCGCTCGCTGGGTCTTGACCTGCCCCGCCAGTTGTACAACGTGGAATCGCTTGCCGACGACCTGATGGCGCTGTACGAAGCGGAGGCTCGCCATGCCTGACATCGCGGTCATCGGACGCTACTGGCCGGGAACAAGCCCCGTTCACCGCATGGACCCGCGCGCCAAACTGCTGCTTTCGCTTGCCCTCATGGCGGTGGTCTTCGTTGCGAACGTGGGAAACTTCTGGGGGCTTGCCGTATGCGCCGCGTTCGTGTTCGGATTCTTCGCGTTGGCGGGCATCCCGCTTCGATCGGCGTTCAAGTCCATCGCGCCGCTGGCGTTCATCGTGGTCATCACCGCGCTGCTGAACGTGTTCTTCGTGCAGGGCGGGCAGGTGCTGTTCGAGTGGTGGATCTTCCGCATCAGCGAGGCAGGTATCTGGCAGGCTGCGTTCATCGCGTGCCGGCTCCTCTTGCTGCTGCTGGGCATGAGCCTTCTTACGCTGACCACGACCACGCTCGATATCACCGACGCTTTCGAGTACCTGCTGCACCCTTTCGCGCGCATCGGAGTGCCGGCCCACGAGCTTTCCATGATGATGGGCATTGCGCTTCGATTCCTGCCGCAGTTCACTTTTGAGCTGCAAACCGTCTACCGCGCGCAGATCAGCCGCGGGGCAACGTTTTCCAAGGGGAAGGTGCGCATGCTGGCCTCCCTTATGGTTCCCCTGTTCACCAGCGCGTTTCGCCATGCGGAAACGCTTTCCTCGGGCATGGACGCGCGCTGCTACCACGGGGGGACCGGGCGGACGCGCCTGCATCCGCTTGCGTACTCGCAGCTTGACGCACGAGGCACGGGAGCAATTCTGCTCATGCTGGCGTGCGTCATTGCAACCAATTTCATACCGAACTAGCCGAACTGGCAACAGCCCCCACTGAAGAGAGGAACGCCCCATGAACGGAAACGAAACCATCGTCGACTACCTAACGAGCGTGCCCGCCTGGTATCTGGCCACGTGCGACGGCGACCAGCCGCACGTGCGGCCCTTCAGCTTCGCCGCCATCCAGGACGGCTGCATTTGGTTCTGCACCGCAACCACCAAAGACGTGTACCGAGAACTGAAGGCCAATCCGAAGTTCGAGCTGAGCGCCTGGAAGCCGGGAAGCGGCTGGGTCATCATGCGCGGGCAAGCCGATTTGGAAGACCGCGCGAACAGCGAGGTGCGCCGTGCCGGGTTCGAGCACATGACCGGACTCGGCGAAAGCTACGATGGACCCGAAGACGAGACGCTCACGTTCTTCACTGTGACGAACCCCGAAGCATGGGTGTGCGACATCGACGGCAGCTGGAATCCCGTCGAGTTCTAAGCTCGGCAACGCAATCGAAAGCGGTGCAGCACGCGCGGCGGCGACCGGAAGTCCACCCGCCACGCTGCGCCGCTTTCGCGCTTGCTACGCGAATATGCCGGAGCTGTGGCCCTCCTTGCGTTTTTGGTGAAGTATTCCGTACGCCGAAGGAAGGCTAGCGCTGGGTGAAACGAAAGTCGTACACTGTAGTTCACGACCCGTCAATAGAATTGAGTGTTGCGAGGTCAGAGTATAAAAAGCCCCGCTCCCCCGTTAGAGCAAGAGGTTGAGAACCATGGATGTAAACGACTACGATGCGCTCATGGAAGCCATCAAGGGCAGCGCTTCGAAGATCTTCGAGCTTGCAAACACGGAAGAGGAAGTCTGCCGTCTTGAAAAAGCCATCCACCACGAAGTGATGTATCTTGCGGCCATCGCGCAATCCGACCGCATCAAACCACCGCAAGGATGGGATCTGCTCGGACGCTAAACGACGGCGCGGGGATTGCTCCCCGCGCCGTTTTTACTTTAATCTGCAAAATCGTACAGGTCCTTCGTCGCCGCTCTGAAGTCCTCGTACACCTCGGAGGCTACCGCCTCGTCCTCGACAAGTTCGAAAGCCGCGGGCTGGCCTTCCTCGTCGAGCTCCGTCACTTCCAGTAAAACAACCTCGCCCGACGAGCCGGCCGGCTCGTCCTCGCTGATCGGGAAAAAGAACCCGTAGCTTCGGCCTTCGTGCAGAATCAGACCCAGAAACTCCAGCTCCGTCTGCTCGCCAGTCTCGTCTTCGAGCACGATGGCGATGCCCTCCTCCACCGGCGGACAAAAGTTAGGGGCGCTTCCTTCGCGCATCGCGGACTCCTTGCTCCTCGCATGTTCATTGGCGCTAGGGTACCACAAGCACCTTGCACCGCGCGCGTTCGAGCCGGCAACGACAGACAAGCGCCAGACGGCTGGACGGGCGGCACACCGCAAAGGAAGGTCCCCTGCCAGGGGACCTTCCTTTGCATCGAACGCCCAGGGAGGGAAGGGGACGTCCGTGCAACAAGGGGTTGTTACTTCGTCAAGCTATGCAACGGGCCTGACCCGCGCTCGGCGCTTTGCCATCCTTCGGGCAACGGAGCATCATGGCATTCGTTGCAGGCCATCGTCGACGTGCCGTCCACCGAATGACATGTGACGCAATCCCCGGCAGCCAAGTGCGCTTTATGAGGATTGAACCCTTCGATACCCTGGTAGTTCTCGTTCGCCGCGTTGATGGTGTCGCGCGTATGGCAGCTCAAGCACACCTTGTTGTCGAACGATTCGACTCCGTCCAGCTGGCCTTCCACATGCACGGCTTTCAATGAACCCGTCGGATACGTCGCCTCCGCAGCGCCCTGATCGTCGCCTGCCTTCGGCGCACATCCCCCTAATGCCACCGCCAGAGAAGCAGCAAGCATCACGGGCGCCAAAACCTTCAGCAGCTTCCCTTTTTTCACGTTCAGCACCTTCTCTTCCTAGATGTTTGCATGAATGTAATCGAGGCCCAGAATATCCTTGACGGCCAGCCACGCAAAGCACTGGCCATGTCCGATGCCAGAGCCCATCACGTTGGGAGGATACACGTTGCCGTAGAACGATCCGGCGGTGTTGCCGGCAACGTACAAACCCGGAATAGGCATGCCCTTCTTGTCGAGAACGCGCTGCCGCTCGTCGTTCTTGAGTCCGCCACGCGTCGAAGTCATCGACGAACAGTGCTTCGAGGCGTAGTACGGCGGCGTGTCAATGGGGTTCATCCACAGCGGATCCTTGTAAAAGTCAAGATCTTCGCCAGCTGCGCACAGCTCGTTGTAGCGCGCGAACGTGGCCATGAAGATGTCCTTGTCGAATCCGCAATGCTCGGCCAACTCTTCGATGGTGTCGAACTTGAACGTAATGCCGTTCGCAACGTTCTTATCCACTTCTTCTTGGGTGTTCGAGGCGGTATAGTCCTCCACCATGTAGCCACCCTCAGGAAACTTCTCTTTCCAAGCGCTATCCCAAATGCTCCACGCGCAGCCATCCGGCGTACACGTCAGCTTGGGAATGGAGGGCGACTGGAACGGCAGATTCTCAGCCATGAGGCGTCGGCCGGCTCCATCGACCATGAGCACAGGCAAGTTGGCAACGCCTGCATAGAAATGGGTGCCGTCGAACGTAGTGGGCAGCGTCCCGTCCATCATGACAGCTGCAAACGGCCACAGATCGCCGCAAGCGAACTCGTCCATGTCCGCCCCGATCCACATGCCCATCTTCTGGCCGTCGCCCGTGTCGTTGGTATTGATGTTGTAGCGAACGATCTTTTTCAGCGACACGTTGTAATGCGCCATCATTTCCCGGTCAGCCGCCATATCGCCCGTAGCCAGCAGCACGCCCTTCGAAGCGTTGTACTTCACGTACTCGCCCGACTCGTTCTCGGCGATAACGCCCGTGCACCGTCCGTCGCTGTCTCGGACAAGCTGAACGGCAGGAGTGTTGTAATGGAAAGTTGCTCCCTTTTCGGAAGCGTATGCCTCCATAACGCCCGTCCAGTCCACAGGATCACCCGTAGCGAAGAATCCGCCGTCTTTCTGCGCGAAGAAAATCATCTGGGCGAACGCCTGCCACAGGGGGCTTGCGCCCGGCATGCCAATGCCGTCGTTCGTGATCTTGTAGTCGAGCGATGCGGCGGGAATCAGCTGGTAGCCCTTCTCGTTGAAGATCTTCTCGAGCCAGTTGATGTAGGGACCGGAGTTATCGAACCACAGACCGTAAGCCGACGTCCGGCCCTGCACTCCATTGGTGATGGCCCATGTCGAAGTGACGAACTCCTTGCGATCGGTGGTCAACCCCAACTTCGTCTGCACATCGGAGTTGAAGCCGGCAGTGCACAAGCGGAACAAGCCGTACGTGCTTCCTTTTTCCACCACATGCACGTTCGCGCCGCTCTCGGCCGCAAGCATAGCGGCAGGCAACCCGCAGATGCCCGCACCGCAGATAACGATATCGCAATCGATCGTCTCGGCTATCTCGCTTTCGGCAATGGGGTCAGGTGGCGTGAGGAATGCAGGCTGCCCGGCCTCAGGAGCCGCAGCCGCATTCGCATGATCAGCGGGAGCCTTCGATTCGGACTCCGACGCCCCACCGCTGCAGCCGGCAAGCCCGAATGCTGCCCCAGCTCCGACCATCGCAGCTCCGGTTAGAAATCCGCGACGAGACATTCCTTGACCACGCATGCTTTCCCTGTTCAACATGACGTCCCCTTTCCTTGATCCATCCCTTTAACCGACCCCTTGTATCGAGCGATCGGCTCGCAACCGATCCTACGTGTTCAAGGAGAGGTTAAGAAATCGGTAACTTCACAGCACTGCGGGCATTTTGCTAACCTGAACCGCTAACCCTCGCTAACCCTTGAAGGGGTTAGCGATTTATCTCTACCGCGATCGTGCGTTATGGGATACTGTCGTGATGGGGAGCTTTGGGAGGGGAACGCATATGGGAAACGAAAGACGCCTAGACGTCTTCGCGAAAGTGCGGAGCGCCGTAGCGACCACGCGAAAGAAAGCGAGCGCGGACGGGCTGTTCGTTGGAACGTCGTGCATGATCGCCCTGGTGTCGTACACGCACTACACCCCCGCGCTCGCGCACGTTTCCCCCGAAGAGTTATCGTTCTCAGACGTCACCTGCCTTCTGGGCGCAATTACTTCCTTCATACTGCTCGCCCTCTCCAAAAGCGATCGACCCGTCTTTGCAAAGCCTTCCGTCATTTGGATCTCGAGCGCATGCGTGCTAGTCAGCATTCTCGCGTTCGCTCTGTTTCCAACAATGGTACGCGTATCGTCTTTGCTGGTTACCGTAATAGGAGGAGGCCTGTTCGGAATTTACCTTTCCGTCATGGCCGTGTGCTGGCTATGGGTATACGCGCACAACAGCGCGGCTACCGTCATTTGGAACATCATGTTCTCCGCCTTCGCCGGATCGATCATCCTGTGGTTCATCGTCGGCATGGACACGCCACGAGTTGCATGCAGCCTGGTGGCGCTGCTTGGAATAGCCGCTTTCACACTTACAAAGCGCATGGCCCTCTTGCGAAAAGCGCCACCCGATCAGCTCGTGAAGGAGTCGCAGGGTCACGCACCCATCCATATCACCATCTCCACGCTTTTGTTCAGTTACGCGTTCATGGTGTCGCTCTCCTTCGCCGGACTCGAACACTTTTCCCTCGCGTTTTCCGCAATCGCCATATTGATACCCTTTTTGCTAGTAGGCGTATTGATGCTCTCCTTCAAGCGGCTCACCACCTTATCGTTGCTCAACATCGCCGTGCCCATCATCGTGACCGCAACCCTGTCGGCTTCGTTCCTGGATCTCAATCCAGTAGTTACATTCGATCTTGCGCTCGTTGGCATACTGCTGTTTCTCGCATACGCAGTCGTGCTCCTATGCGCCATCACTGAGAAGTTTGATTCCCGCGCATACCAAACGTTCTCCCTTCTCATGATCGGATACTTCGGCGGGTGCATTCTTGGCAGAGCCGTTTCCGCGTGGGCGATGTTCGGCTCTGCGCTTTCGCACGACGTCGTGGTGCTATCCTCGGTGCTAGCCGTCCTTTCAGCCATGCTTCTGTGCATTCGAAACGGATTCATACCCAAACAGCTGATCGCCTTGTTCGACCCCGATCGGACAAGGAACGAAGGGGATCTGCCAAGCGAGCAGGTTGCACGCATCACGCAGATTTCCGCCCAATGCAATTTGGGCGCTCGCGAACACGAGGTGCTCGAACTGCTCCTGAAGCAAAAGACCGCCAACGAAATAGCCACCGAAATGACTATCGCAAACGGAACTGCGAAATCCCACATCAGGCACGTATACAAAAAGCTTGGAGTGCATAGCCGAGAAGAGCTCTTCGAACTGATGGGACTTTAGGCCCCGCAAGGAAACGGCCCCGGTGTCCGGGGCCGTTTACGTTACTTCTTGTCGGGACGCTTCTTGCGCTGCGCCTTGGGCGGCTTGTGCTGCGTCTTGCCAGCATTCGAGCCGTGATTCGAACCGGTCTTCGCCGTCGAAGCGGAAGCGGCGCCAGCAGCCTTCGCAGCCTTCTTGGGCGAAGCGCCTTCCGCCATGGCGTTCGGGTTGCCGAACTCGTATCGACCGACCTCGGGACCGAACTTCTTCACCAGCTTGGCGTAGCGCGGCTCACGCGTCTTCCACATGGCGTACAGCGGGGCCGCCACGGCAATCGAGGAGTACGACCCGCAGATCAAGCCGATGGACATGGCGAATGCGAAGTCCTTCAACGTCTCGCCGCCGAAGAAGAGCATGGCCAGCACCGGAATAAGCGAGGTCAACGTCGTGTTGACGGTACGCACGAGCACCTGGTTGATGGAATGGTTCGCCATCGTCATGAACGTGCACTTGACGTCGTCGGACTTCATGTTGTCGTTGATGCGGTGGAACACGACCACCGTGTCGTAGAGCGAGTAACCCAAAATAGTAAGGAGCGCTGCGATGGTATTCGGATTGACCTCGCGCCCGACCAGCGCGTAAATGCCCATGACCAGCACCAGGTCATGCAGAAGGGCCACGATGGCCGTCACGCCCATCTTGTACTCGAAGCGAATGGCGATGTAGATGATGATGAGCACGATGGAAACGAGGAACGCGATAAGCGAAGACTGGATGACGCTCGCGCCCCAGTCCGGCCCGATAGTGGTCACCTCGAAGCTATCGGTGGAAAGCCCCAGCTTATCGGCAACCTGGTTCGCGCGCGACGTGGCTTCTTCGGCGCTCGTGGTGGTAGTGCGCACCAGGAAGCCTTCGTCTCCGTCGGCGTTGGTGGTCTGGATGACGGCATCGGGCTCGCCCGCATCGTTGAAGGCGCCGCGCATCTGATCGATAGACACCTGCCCGGTGTTATGGAACGAAACCGACGTGCCGCCCACGAACTCGATGCCGAAGCTAAGGCCCTTCACGCCCACCACGGCGAGCGACGCGCACACCAGCACGGCAGCCACCGTGAGGAACACCTTGCGGTGGCCCAGGAAGTTGATGTCATGCTTGATGAACTTGCCGCGCGGCTTGCGAGCCTTCGCAGCCGCCGCCTCGCCCGCTTCTCCAGCAGAGCGTTCCGCCGCCTGCTCGGAAGCGGCGGGGTCGATAGCCTCGCCCAGCTCGGCCTCGGCTACGGTCGTCCCCTCCGCAGATGCCAGCGCAGCGTAGTCGCTCGCCGCCTGCTGGCTGTCCTTGATGCCCCAGAAACCGGGATGCTTCGCGATAACGCGCGGCGCAAGCACGCGGATAAGCGGCGCCTTGAACAGCATCATCATAAGGATGTCGCACGCGATGCCCAGGGCAAGCGTCAAGCCGAAGCCCTTGACCGAGGCGCTTGCCAGGAAGAACAGCGAAAGAGCCGACACCAGCGTAACCAGGTCGGCATCGATGGACGTGACGATGGCGTGCTTCACGCCGGTGATGGACGCCGCGCGCACGCTGCGTCCCATGCGAATCTCCTCGCGGAAGCGCTCCATGGTAAGAATGGACGAGTCGGCGGCCATGCCGATGGTCAGCACGATGCCCGCAATGCCGGCAAGCGACAGGCTGAACAGGCCGAAATGGGAAAGCGTCGCCAAAATGCCCAGGTACAGCACCGCGAACACCACCATGGCGCCCGCCGTGATGAAGCCCAGGCCCCGGTAGAAGAACAGCAGGTACAGCATGACCACGGCCAAGCCGATCAGCGCGACCAGCACGCCGGAGTGGAGCGCATCCTGCCCGAGCGTCGGGCCGACTACCTGGCTCTGCGCGTATTCGAAGCTCACCGGCAAGGACCCGCTTTCGAGCACGGTCTGCAGGCTCTTCGCGTCGTCGAGGGTGTAGTTGCCTGTGATCTTGACCTCGCCGTTGGGGATCTCATCGTTCACAGCCGGAGCGGACTGCACCTCACCATCCAAGATGATAACGATCCTGCCCCTCGTGGGCGCAAGATCCTTCGTGGCGTCGGCGAACGCGGCGGTCCCCTCACCGTTGAGTTTCACGAGCACGGCATAGTCGACCGCCGTCTCTCCATTCTTCTCAACGGAAACGTTCGTAATGTCGGCGCCGGTCACGAGCGGCGTGTACGTCCCTTCGGCCACTTTAAGGTGCTCGGTTTTACCCGAGGGGAAGGAGTTTCCCAAAGCGTCGGTCACAGTTCCTTCAGAGCCGTACTGCCCGCTTTCGATTTTCGATTTGACGTCGGCATCCGTAAAGGAATCGAGGCGCGCGAACTCCAACTTGCCGGTCTTGCCGATGGTGTTGAGCGCATCCTCGGTGTTCGTGAGACCTGGAATCTGAACGAGGATCTGGTCGGTTCCCTGTACCTGCACCACCGACTCGGACGCGCCGAGAGCGTTCACGCGGCTTTCGATGATGGCGCGCGACTTCTCCATTTCGTCGGCGGTTACTTGAGCGCCGTCGGCGCCCTTCGCGGTAAGAACCACGGACAGGCCGCCTTGAATGTCCAGGCCTTGGTTGATTTTTTCCTGGGGCGGCGTGAACATAAAGATCGAGCCGACAACCAGCAACGTGGTAACGACCAGCAACCAAACGTTGCGCCGGTTCACCGACCCGGATTGCTTCTTTTTCGCCTTCTGCGCTGCCGCCATGTGACGCTCCCTAGTTCGTAATCTCAGATACGCTGGAACGAGGCTCGATCGCCCCGCACGATAACTGCCCTATTGTGCCACAAAACCAGGGCAAGCGATACCGGAGGCCTTTTATTCCTGATAAAGGTTAAACCGAGAAAACGCAACGTGAAGAACCACGATAGAGTTGGTCGAGAAATCGAGCGGAATCCGAATAGAACCGCTTCGGAAACGTGCTAGATCCGCGCTAGGTTCGCGCTAGATCCGCGCCGGAACCGCGAAGAAGCGCGCGAGCTCCGCGCTGGACGCACGCCATCTGCGCGCTAGGCCGAGCCGCTATCATGGAAGGACGGATCACCAGGCGGCGAGGCTCCACGCCCCTTTCCACCCATGCCCCCGACGAAGGGAAAAACGGGAGGAGGTGGACGCCATGACCGATTTGGCTTTGATTACGGCGGCCGTCGAGCTGATCTCCAGCGTTATCGCGCTCGTCGCGGTAATAATAGAGAAGCTCCCAGTCCGAAAGGATAGGGAGCCCTAAACAAAAAGCCAAACCGCCGAAGCGATTCGAGAGCCGTGGGGAGTTAGCAGCTCCCTGCGGCTCGACCCTATTATACGCAAACCGCGCAGCTGGTTCAACGCCAGCGCACGAGCGTCGCACAAAACAACCGAAACGACCGATGCCGAAACTCAGTAGTCTTTCGCCGCCGGGCTTGCCATCCACTCCCCGTAGAATTCCTCGTAGGAATCGGCCAGCACCGCCTCGCGCGCGCGGCGCATGAGATCCAGCAAGTAATGCAGGTTGTGGATGGACAGCAGGATACCGCCCAGCATCTCGTTCTGCTTGACCAGATGACGTATATACGAACGGCTATGGTTCTGGCAGGTCGGACACGTGCACGTGGGATCGAGCGGGCCGAAATCGCGCGTGAACTTCGCATTGCGCATGTTCATGCGGCCCGTGCTGGAGAACGCCGTGCCCATGCGCGCGGTGCGCGTGGGCAGCACGCAATCGAACATGTCCACGCCTTCGCGCACGGCGCGCACGAGCGTGGTGGGATTTCCCACGCCCATAAGGTACCGCGGTCGATCTTCAGGACACGCTCGTGCGACGTCGCCTAGCGTCTCGAACATGACTTCGTGGTCCTCGCCCACCGAGTAACCGCCTATCCCGAAGCCCCCGAAGCGACGGCCGCCAGCCGCCAGGCTTTCGTCCTCGATCTCGCGCAGCAGACGAATGGAGTCCAAACGCAAATCCAAGTGCATCCCGCCCTGCACGATGCCGAACAGCGTCTGGTCAGCGCGCTGGTGCGCCGCCAGGCAGCGACGCGCCCACTTGGCCGACAGGTCCACTGCCTTCGCTACAAAGGCTTTCTCGGCCGGATACGGTGCGCACTGGTCAAGCTGCATCGCGATGTCGGCGCCAAGCTGCTCTTGGATGGCCATGTTCGTCTCGGGCGTCCATCGCACCTTCGACCCGTCGTAGATGGAGCGAAACGTCAGGCCGTCGTCGTCAAGCTTCACCGTGTCGGCCAAGCTGAACACCTGGAACCCGCCCGAATCGGTGAGCATCGGGCCGTCGTAGTGCGAGAACCCGTGCACGCCGCCAGCCTCTTCCACCACGTCCGCACCGGGACGCAAGGACAAATGGTACGTGTTGGCCAGCACCACCTGGGATTTCAGATCGTTCAGCTGGCCAACGGTGACGCCCTTCACCGTAGCGCTCGTACCCACGGGCATGAACATGGGGGTCTGAAACGATCCATGGGCCGTTTCGTACGTAAGCGCGCGAGCGTGGCCGCTCGTCGCTTCGCACGTGCAATCGAACAGCGACACGACTATCCCTCCACTCCGTTGATCGAAAAGCCCGCCGCAGAAACGGCCGCGTCGGCCGCAAGCGCATCGGGGCAACCGTTCGAGGCAAGCGCTTCATCCCGCGCAGCCATCGAAACAAGCCCCGCTTCTATCCCCGTTGCAGGATCGGCGCAAACGGGCAAGGACTCCGCCCAATCGGCGAACGCCTCGAGCGTTCCGTTTCGAACGGAGCTCACGTCGAATCCGATCGGGTCGAGCAGCAGATCGGTCACCAAGAACGCATCGGCCCCCAAGCCCATGAACGCCAAATCCTCTTTCGTGTTGTTGCCCACCATGAGCACATCGTTTCCAGACACCCCAAGAGCGGCCAGGTTCTCGGCGTAGTACGCCAGCTTCGGCTTCACGGACGTCGAGTTCTCGAACGAGGTGATGCGCGAGAACAAGGCGGGATCCACGCCGGCCCATTCCAACCGCCATTCCACCGCGCGGCGGGGAAACATGGGCATGGTGGTCAAAGCCAGCGGGTAGCCCTTGGCCGCAAGCGTGTTCACCGCGCGCGCCGCTGCAGGGCTGGGAATCACGCCGTTGCCGATCGCACCGAACTCGCGATCGTAATACGCCGCCAACTCCCCTTCCCAATCCGCCGCGCCTCGATCGACGCAAGCAAGGAACCCTTCCCAAAACGCATCGGAGTTGGGGCGAGCATCGTCATGAGCGGCCATGGCCTTGATACCGGCCTTCATGCCGGCGGAAAAATCCTGGGGAGCCACGCCGAAGCGTGCCACGTACGCGCCAAGCGACTGAAAGTACGCCTGCATGAACCCGTCAAGCTCCATAGGGAGCAGGGTTCCGTCAAGATCGAAGCAGATCGCACGGTAAAAACGGTTCGCCATTGCGAAATTCCTTTGCTCAAATGATGGATGAATGCCTAGCGTGGTAGTATAAGCCACGTTTGCGAAGGAGCTCTGAAACCCGATGAAACTACTACTTCACGCCTGCTGCGGCCCGTGTTCGCTCGAGCCCGTTCGCTTGCTGCACGAAGCAGGACACGACCTTACCATATATTACGCGAACTCGAACATAGCGCCGGATGCAGAATACAGCCGGCGCTTGGACGCACTGCTCGCATGGGCCAAAGAAGAGGACGTCGCGGTCATGAAGGGTCTTCGCGCGCCGTGCGCATGGGAAGCATCGGCTGGACGGATCGGCGAAGAAGCTCTCTCGGAAGCACGCGAGCGCCTTGCCGCTTCGTCGGACGGAGCCAGGCCCCTTCCCCTTGCCATCGACCCCGCCCGCCGCATGGAGCGCTGCCGCGCATGCTACCGCTTGCGTTTCGAGGAAACCGCGCTTGCTGCCGCAGCGCACGGATTCGACGGCATCGGCACGACGCTTTCCGTAAGCCCGTACCAGTACACCGAGATCATTCACGAAGAGCTTTCGAGCGCCGCCGCACGCTTCGGCGTAAGCGCGGTGTTTCGCGACTTTCGTCCCTATTACGACGAAGCCACGCGCAGAAGCCGCGAGGCGGGCATGTATCGTCAAAACTACTGCGGCTGTCGTTTCTCAGCAGCCGAAGCGGAGGCCGAACGATCCGAACGGAAAGCCGCACGCGAAGCCGCCCGGGAAGCCGATCGCGCAGCGCATGCGGCAGAACGGGAGGCTGCTGAAGCCGAGAGAACGGCAAAACGAGCGGAACGGCTGGCCTACGATGAAAAGCAAGCTCGAAAACGAGCCGTCCTGAAGGCGCTGCGCACGCAGGAAAAGGACGCCTCGCAGTAGCTTGCGCGCAAAAGCGCACCGCATGAACCCTTGGCGAAAGCAGACTGCCAAGCCGGAACAACGCCTATAATAAGATGCTCTGAACCACGCATCGACGCCTACACGAACGCCGCGAAGGAACCGCACGCATGAAAACTTCCGATTTCGACTACAATCTGCCTCCCGAGCTGATCGCTCAAGAACCCGCCGTCGAACGCGACGGATGCCGCATGCTCGTCATGGATCGCGCAACCGGGGCGTTGGAAGACCGCATCTTCCGCGACATCGCCGAATACTTGCGACCGGGCGATTTGCTCGTGGCGAACGAAACGCGCGTCATGCCCGCCCGCCTGCTGGGCGCCAAGCGCGGAACCGGAGGCGCCGCCGAGGTGTTCCTTTTGCGCGAGATAACGGGACGCGAACCACGCACGAACGCGAGCGCGCTTTGGGAGGTCCTGGTGCGCCCGGGAAAGCGTTTGAAACCGGGCACGGGCGCCGTGGTCGACTTCCTTGATCCGGATGGCAACGTCGCGCTTTCCGCAGAAATCGTCGACTGGGCCGAAGGCGCTCAGAAAGGCGAGCGCCTCGCCCGCCTGACCACGACGTTGCCTTCCCTTGACGAGGCGCTGCATGCCGTAGGACACACGCCCCTGCCTCCTTACATCAAGAACTACGCCGGAGACGAAGAGCTGTACCAGACCGTCTACTCCCGCCGCGAGAGCTCGGCAGCCGCCCCTACCGCCGGCCTGCATTTCACGCCGGAGCTCATCAAACGCTTGAAAGAGCAGGGCGTTCGCTGGGAAACCGTCGAACTCGAAGTAGGGCTGGACACGTTTCGCACCGTCGACGAGGACGACCCCGCGCAACACGTCATCCATACCGAATTCTACACGGTCCCCGAGCGCACGGTAGAGGCTATCGCCGAAACGCGTCGCCAAGGCGGGCGCGTCGTAGCCGTGGGAACCACCAGCGTCCGCAGCTTGGAAAGCGCCTGGAACCCGCAGACCGGTGCCGTTACGCCGCGCGAGCGAGAGGCAACCTCGCTCTACCTGCTGCCGGGATCCGAGTTCCACGTGGTAGACGCCCTGGTCACGAATTTTCACGTACCGAAATCCACGCTCATGATGTTAGTATCCGCCTTCTCCTCGCGCGAAAACGTCATGGCGGCATACGAACACGCCATCGCCGAGCGCTATCGCTTGCTTTCGTTCGGCGACGCTATGTTCATCCAATAACAGGCACGAGTTCGACGGACCGCACGCTCCAGCGACGCGGTCCGTCCTCCATTGGCGGTTCGGGCGCCGCACGCCAGTCTGCAAACGTCGCCCAGTCCGATCAAACGCAAAAAAATGGCCCCGCATCTTGCGGGGCCATTTCAGCATTCTATAAGTTAGTCTGCTTATGCCTTCGTCACGTTGCTGGCCTGGAGCTTGCCGTTCTGACCGGTCGTGACGTCGAACTGCACTGCAGCACCTTCGTCAAGGGTCTTGAAGCCGTCCATCTTGATCTCAGAGAAATGCACGAAGAGGTCTTCGCCATCATTCTGGGAGATGAAGCCATAGCCTTTTTCGGGGTTGAACCACTTAACAGTACCTTCCGCCATTTTAAATCCTCTTTCCTCTTCCCGATCCCTCGAGAAGGTAACACTGTGTGCTGCATGGCCGCAACACTCGCCCTCACCTCGAGGGCACGTGTCTACTATACGCTATGGAACAGTGAAAAGGTCTGGGAATCTTCTTTTAGCGCCTTTTTTACCGTTTCGTTGATCAAACGAGCAAATACAAGCGCTCCGTTCGAATTATTCCCGCTGCCCGTTCGCCTTCTCGACAAGCGGATCCGCCAGCTCGGCAGGACCCTCGAACCCCATGGTGGCCAAAGACGGCTCCGCAGCCTGCGCCAACTCGGCATCGACCTCGTCCATGAGCAACGCCAGATCCTCGGGACTGGCTGGCAGCTCGAAGCCGTATTCGGCGGCTATGGCGCGCGCCTGCCCCTCGCGCACGGCGGCAAGCTCGAACTCGCCGGCTTCGCGCAGATAGCCCGAAGCCAGAAGCAAGCTGCGGGCGATGTACTCGGTGACCCGCGGGTCGACTCCCGATATCTGCATCACCGACGCAATGGACTCGGGAGCGAGCGAGAGCAAAGCCGCCCCGTCCATATCGGTGGCTTGGCCTACGGCATCCTCCAACATATCAGCAGCTCGCTTGGGGTCGTGCTCGTCCTTCGCCTTCGTCCAGCTGCGACGGACGATCTCTGCGAACTGCAGGATAATGCGCATCAGATAGTCTTGCTCAAGCATAGCGGCATCCTTTCAAAGCGAAGGGGCGGCGCACCCGGCAGGTCGCGTCGGCGGCCCCGTCGGTTGCAAACCGGCTTCGCGCTCCAATCCGCATCCGTCAAGCAGTCGGAGCGGGCACTCCAATATGATGATACGCTCGCTCCGTAGCCTGACGGCCTTTCGGCGTGCGGATCATAAGGCCTTGCTGCATAAGAAACGGCTCGTACACGTCTTCAAGCGTATCGGGGTCTTCCGACAACGCCGAGGCCAGCGTGGTGAGTCCCACGGGACGACCTCCGAACTGCACCGCGAGTAACTCCAGAATACGGTTGTCCACCGCATCCAAGCCCAAGGCATCCACCTCGAAAAAGCTCAAAGCCTGCGCAGCGACGTCCTCGTCGATCATGCCGTCGCCGCGAACCTGCGCCCAATCGCGTACGCGCTTGAGCAGGCGGTTCGCCAAACGTGGGGTCCCTCGGCTGCGACGAGCGATTTCCAGCGCACCGTCTTGCGCGATGTCGACCCCCAAAATAGACGCGGAACGCTGCACGATGGAACCCAGTTCTGCGGGCGTGTAATACTGAAGCCGGAACACGATGCCGAAACGATCCCGCAAAGGACCGGTCAGCAGCCCGGTACGCGTGGTAGCGCCCACCAGCGTGAATCGAGGAAGATCCAGGCGAATCGAACGCGCAGCGGGACCCTTCCCCACCACGATGTCGAGCGCGAAGTCCTCCAAAGCAGGGTACAGAACTTCTTCGACCATGCGGTTCAGGCGGTGTATTTCGTCGATGAACAGGACGTCGCCCTCTTCGAGGTTCGTCAGTATGGCCGCCAGATCGCCCGTACGCTCGATGGCAGGACCGCTCGTCGTCTTGATGTTCGCGCCCAACTCGTTGGCGACCACCGTCGCCAGCGTCGTTTTCCCCAAGCCCGGAGGCCCCGAGAACAGGATGTGGTCGACCACGTCACCGCGCGCCTGCGCCGCTTCGATCAAAATGGCAAGAGATTCTTTGACCTTCGTTTGCCCCAGGTAATCACCCAAGCGCTTCGGCCTCAGGCTGCGATCGAGCGCCAGATCGTCTTCCGTCAGATCAGGCGCGACCGTGCGCGGCGCACCGTGCGCGGTCGCGTCTTCGGCCGAGAACACCAGGCCCTCTATTTCGATATCTTCGCGTGTCATGCCGTCCATTCCGCCTTGCACCGGTAGTCGCGCGCTTCTTTACGCGCCCAAACGCTTCAACGCGTATTGTAACAGCCTGCCCTCGTCGGCACCTTCGGGCGATCCCTTCAACGCAAGATCAGCTTCCGCCGCCGTAAAGCCCATGGACAGAAGCGCCTCGTGCGCGCCCTTCAGGCTCTCGGCCTGAACCGGCGCAGCCTCGTTTTCGTCGAAAAGCCCCGCCAATCCCTGATCGAGAGATCCCTTGAGTTCGAGGATAATGCGGGAAGCCGTCTTCTTCCCCACGCCGGGAATCCGCTGAACCGCCGCTACGTCCTGCGCCGAGATGGCGGAAACCAGCCCGGACGGCGTAAACGACGAAAGAGCCGCCAAGGCGACCTTCGGTCCCACGCCGCTCACGCTGATCAAGCGCTCGAACAGCGCCTTCTCCTCAAGGGAGAGGAATCCGAACAGCGAAAGCCCGTCGTCGCGAACCTGCAGGTACGTATGCACCTCAACCGCAGACCCCGCTTCCGGCAGCTTCGACAAGCTTGCCTGGGACATTCCCACGGCGTATCCAACGCCGCTCACCTCGATATACGCCGTCGTCGTAGTCTTTCCGGCAAGCGTGCCCTTCAAAAATGCGATCATGCCGTCTCCTTTCCGGAAGATGGCACGGAAAACCGTGCCGGGGCAACATCCGCTGCACGCGTCGGGCAGCTTTCGCGATCCTGCCGAAGCGAAGCGATGCGACCCGCCGCCTGCGCGGATCGCGCGCGATCCGCAAAACCCTCATGAGTGGTAAAGCAGATCGCAGCAGCCAGCGCATCGGCTGCGTGGTCGGGACGAGGAACGGCCTCAAGCGCCAAAAGCTGACGCACCATGTACTGCACCTGGTCTTTGTCAGCAGAGCCCGTTCCCACGACGGCAAGCTTTATCTGGCTGGGAGAAAACTCCCCCACCCGAAGATCTCGCTCGGCGCATGCAACCAATGCAGCCCCGCGCGCCTGACCCGTGGCGAACGCGCTTTGGGTGTTCGAGCCGAACCATACCGTTTCCACGCCCGCGCACGTTGGCTCGAAACGGGCGATAACGGCGCCCATCTGGCGATGTATCTTCATGAGGCGATGCGCCAGCGGCATATCCTTCGAAGTGGAGATGCAGCCGTACGCGACGCAGGAAAGACGCGCCCCGCACTGAGACACGATTCCCCAGCCGGTGTTGGCCAAACCGGGATCGATACCGAGAATCGTTCGCTGCACCTGCGTCATTTGACCCTTTCCCACCACGCTTGCGCAGCTACGCGGCCGCAAGCGCATCGTTATATAGTACAAACGTATGTTCGTTCCCATCCTATCACAAAACGAGACGAACCGAGGGAAAATATCAAGGTTGACTCGACAAGCGCACAACCCGTCGAACGTCGTCGCATCCTAGACGCAGCAGCGTTTCCACGCGGTCGAACCTCGACCTGGAAAACAAAAAAGCCGCCGCAGATGCTCTGATCGCGGCGGCTTTGATCGTATGCTGCGTGCGTTATTCGTCGAGCGCGGCGGCAATCTCTTCGGTGATGTCCATAGCATGGTAGACGTTCTGAAGATCCTCGAGCTCTTCCAGCTTGTCCACCAAGCGCATGACCTTCTTCGCGTCGGACACGCTCACCGCCGCAGGCGTGGTGGGCTCCATGGTCAGCTCGGCGCCCTTCGTGACGACGCCAGCCTCTTCCAAAGCCTTCTTCACGGCCATGAGATCGGTCGGACCCGTGTAGACGATCCACTCGTCCTCGGCATCCTCGTAGTCGTCACCGCCGGCCTCGGCCACGGCCAACATGAACTCTTCCTCGTCGGCTGCAGCGCCGTTGGGCCTCACGGGATTCTTCTTATCGCCGGTCTCGACCTCTTTCGCCACCATGATCTGGCCCTTGCGCTCGAACATGAACGCCACCGAGCCCGAGGTGCCCAGGTTGCCGCCGGAATGGCTGAACGCCGCGCGCACATCGGCAGCCGTACGGTTGCGGTTGTCGGTCAGCGCTTCGCAGTAGACGGCCACGCCACACGGGCCGTAGCCCTCGTAGACAACCGTCTCGTAGTTGGCGGAATCTTTGCCCGAACCGAAGGCCTTGTCGATAGCGACCTTGATCTTGTCCTTCGGCAAAGAGTAGCCTTTGGCCTTTTCAATGGCGGCAGCAAGCGACGCGTTGTTGTCGGGGTTCGGGTCGCCACCCTCCTTGGCCGCCACCGTGATGTTGCGCGACAGCTTGGAGAACAAGGCCGAGCGCTTAGCGTCCTGCGCAGCCTTGCGATGCTTTGTAGTTGCCCATTTAGAATGCCCTGACATATGCGTCCCTTCCGATGTTGCAATACCAGCCGCTTATTCTAGCACACACGCCTTATCCCCTGTTCGCATTTGCAGGGTTTTCAAAAACACGGTTGAAAATATCGATCGGTATCAAGATGGCCACAGCACGCCTACGATACCGAACGCATGCCCGCAGACGCTAGCCGAGTCCATACAATCGTTAAAGACGAGGGTTTTCGACGACCCCCGGCAACATCAACGGAAGGAGCACCGCCGTGAAGGGAAACCAAGAACTCATCCAAGCGTTGAATGACTTGCTCGCCGGAGAGCTGACCGCAGTCAACCAGTACATGGTCCATGCCGAAATGTGCGAGGACTGGGGCTACGAAAAGCTGCACGCACGTTTCGAGAAACGAGCCATCGCGGAAATGAAGCATGCGGAAATGCTCATCGGACGCATCCTGTTTCTTGAAGGGACGCCCATCGTGTCCAACCTCAACGAGATCAAGATCGGCGCAACCGTCCCCCAGCAAATCGACAACGACCATGCAGCGGAAATCGACACGGTGCGGGACTACAACGAAGCCATCGTGCTTGCCGGGCAGGTGCTCGACTACGCCACGCGCGACATGCTGATGTCCATTCTGCAGGACGAAGACAGCCACGTTGACGAACTTGAAGACCTTCAAGACCAGATAGAGCAGATGTCCTTGCAGATCTTCCTTTCCACGCAAAACTAGAGCCGCGGGCAAACCGCCAAGCAGTGCGAGCAGCCGCCCATCCCTCGCGGGGTCGGCGGCTGCTCGCGCGAGCGCAGCGTTCCCGCCTTGCTGCATGGGGTTCGAGCGCCCCGCAATCCGAGCCGCGCTGGCTTCCCAGCAACCACTCCACCGGCCTAAAGTGACGTACGCATGGTTTTTGTTGACAACGGCAAACGCCGAACGCAGTATGAAACCATTGTGCCAAAACTGCGGCGGTCGGGCGATGAAGCCGCCGCGCTTCACCTTTCGAAGGAGACGCCATGCGCCACATCCACTGCCTGAACAACATTTCCGCCTACGGAACCGACCTTTTGACCGACGACTACGCCCTGACCGACGACCTGTCCCAGGCCGCAGGCGTCCTGGTTCGCAGCGCGGCCATGCACGACATGGAGTTCCCGCAAGAGTTGCTGGCAATCGCCCGCGCGGGAGCCGGCGTCAACAACATCCCGCTCGACCGCTGCGCCGAAGAGGGCATCGTGGTGTTCAACACCCCCGGCGCCAATGCGAACGCCGTAAAGGAGCTGGTGCTGTGCGGCATGCTGCTGGGCAGCCGCGGCGTTGTGGACGGCATCGCCTGGTGCCGCGACAATGCGGACGATCCCAATATCGGCAAAGCCGCCGAAAAGGCGAAGAAGGCGTTCGCCGGACGCGAGATCCAGGGCAAGAAGCTGGGCGTCATCGGCTTGGGGGCCATCGGCGCTCTGGTGGCGAACGCAGCCATCGACCTGGGAATGGACGTGTACGGATACGACCCGTACGTATCGGTAGGCGCAGCTTGGCGTCTGTCCAGCTCGGTGCGCCACGTAACGAACCTGGACGACCTGCTGCGCGAGTGCGATTACATCACCATCCACGTGCCCGCCATAGAAGGCACCATCGGCATGATCGACGAACGCGCCTGCTCGCTCATGAAAGACGGCGCGGTGTTCCTGAACTTCTCGCGCGACACGCTGGTGAACGACGAGGCCATGGCCGCCGCGCTCGCCGCAGGCAAGGTGGGCGCCTACGTCACCGACTTCGCCAACCCCGCCGTCATGAAGATGGAGCGCGCCATCGTGCTGCCGCACCTGGGCGCCTCGACCGCCGAAGCCGAGGACAACTGCGCCGTCATGGCCGTGCGCCAAACGATGGACTACCTGGAAAACGGCAACATCGTGAACTCGGTGAACTACCCGGCCTGCGACATGGGTCCCTGCCCGGCCGAGGGCGGCCGCGTGGCCGTGCTGCACGCGAACGTGCCGAACATGATCAGCCAGATCACGAACGTGTTCGGCGATGCCGGCGTCAACATCGACAACCTGACGAACAAAGCGCGAGGCGAAGCCGCCTACACCCTGCTCGACCTGAACGCCGCCGCTCCCGACGCCGCCGTCGAGAAGCTGGCCGCCATCGAGGGCGTCCGTCGCGTCCGCGTGGTGAAGTAGCGCCTCGCCTATTCGCCGTCGCATCAAAGAACTCGCCAAAGCGCCATCGGCCGGCTCCGCGAACCTTGCGGGGCCGGCCGATCTGATGCTGCGGGCGCGGACCGCCCGGCTTCACGCCATGGGCATCAGCACATGCAAGGCGCCTCGGTCCACGGAGATGTCGAACGTGCGCCCGCTCAGGCGCTCGCCGTCCACCTGAGCGGGCGGCGCCTGGTCGAATTCCACGCGCAACGTGCGACAGCGCCGCAGCTCGACCTGCTTGAACCCCACATGCTTGCCATCCTTGGCGCGCATGAAGATGCACAGAGCGCGCGCAACGCTCACGGGAGGATGCGCAATGCAAACGTCCAAGAACCCGTCATCGACAAGCGCATCCGGGCAAATCTTGAATCCGCTACCGTAATACGGCCCGATCTGCACGGCGAACATGATGGATTGCGAGTCGACAGCCTTGCCTCCGTCGAAAGAAGCGCGATACCGGTATAGATCAAGATGGTGCAGCAGCTGGTCGACGCCGCTTTCCATATAGAGGAGCGCGCCCGTCCGCCCCGTGCGCACGCGACGATCCACCGTATCGTGAGCGATGGCGGCATCCAATCCGAACGAAAGCGTTTCAAGGAACCAATCGTCGTTCACACGCCCCACGTCCACCGGACGAGCCTGCGCCGCCAGCACCTGCGCGCACGCCTCGTCAACCTTGTGCGACATGCCCAACGTGCGCGCGTAGTCGTTGCCCGACCCCACGGGAACAACCCCCAGCGCAGGGCGACGATCGAGCGGCCTTCGAAGCAACCCGCCGGCTACTTCGTGGATAACGCCGTCTCCGCCCAATGCGACCACGGTCGAACAACCCTCGGCACGCTCGGCAATCTCGGACGCATGTCGCGGACCCGCCGTGCGAGCAAGAACCACCCGATCCTCGCCCAGCTGCGCACGCAAGGCGGCAGCCGCCCGGTCGGCAGCCGCCGCTCCGTTGCCGTTTTGCGCCGCAGGATTCGCGATCAGCAGAATTGTTCCCTCGGATGGCGACATGAAGATCCTTCCATTCCCGAAAAGCAGGGGCATAGCGCCCCGATAGGTTTCGCATTATAGGCGAAAGGGATCCCTCGGCAAAGAAGCCGCCGGGCAGATGCGTTCAATCCCAAACCCGGCCGACAATCGGGGCCGAGCAGCAATGCTCGACCCCGCCTCCACGCACCTGGCAAGTCCTGTGCGCCCTATGCGGTCCCGCGCGAAACCTTAGCGCTCCCACAGACCGGTTTTGCCGCCGTCTTTCTTGAGCAGGCGCACGTCCATGATCTCCATGCCGCGATCGACGGCCTTGCACATGTCGTAGATCGTAAGGCACGCCACGCTGGCCGCGGTCAGCGCCTCCATCTCGATCCCCGTCTTTCCGGTAACGCCGCAGGTGGTCGTCACGTGAACGCCCACAATCCCGTCTGCGCGCTCCCCTTCGGCTACGGGGGCGCACTCAACCTTCGCCTTCGTGATGTTGAGCGGATGGCACATGGGAATAAGGTCGCTCGTGCGCTTCGAGGCCATCACGCCGGCCACGCGCGCACACGCCAGCACGTCGCCCTTCGCAGCCTTGCCCTCGACGATGAGCGCAAGCGTTTCAGGCTGCATGGCGATGAACCCCTCCGCCACGGCAACGCGCTCGGTGTCGGCTTTCTGCGACACGTCAACCATGCGCACGGCGCCGTTCTCGTCAATATGGGTGAGGTGCTGATCGGTCATAAGGTGCTCCTTGGTTCGTGAACTCACAGGTTGAAAACCGCAGGCTGGCACTCGCAAGCCTGCAAGAAGGGCGAACGGAAAACACGGCTCGGCAATCCGCGGATTGCCGAAAGCCGCTACCCGCCAATTTGGCTCATGCCCCTTTCGGTGCCCACCTTGTCGTGGTGCTCGTCGGGCTTCGCCCCCAACGCGCGCGCGAACACGGCGCGCTGCTCGGCTTCGCCGCCCTCGCGCAGCGCGGTGCGCAAATCGTACTCGTCGTCCGAGAACAGGCACGGACGAAGCTTGCCATCAGCCGTCAGGCGCAGGCGGTTGCACTCGCTGCAGAAGTGGCGCGACAAGGGGCTGATGAAGCCCACCGTACCCTGCGCGTTCGGAAACTCGAAGTAGCGCGCGGGACCCCATCCAAGCGGGCGATCGGTGCCGGCAGGAACCAATTCGTCCATGCCCGCAGCACGAGCACGCTCGTTGATGATGTCGAACAGCTCTTCGCTTGGAACCACGTCCTCTTTGCCCCAACCGCACCCGTGGCCGCCAGAGCTTTCGCCGACGGGCATGTACTCGATAAAGCGAACGTGCAGCGGCCGATCGATCGAAAGCTTCGCGAAAGCCAGGTAGTCCTGGTCCAAGCTGCGCACGGCCACCGCGTTGATCTTGACGGGATTGAACCCAGCCTCCAAAGCCGCATCGATGCCGTCGAGCGTCTGCTGGAGCTCGCCTCGGCGCGTGACCTGGCGGAACTGGTCGGGATCGAGCGTGTCCAGGGAAATGTTCACGCGCGACAATCCCGCATTCTTCAGCTCGTCCGCCATCTTGGGCAGCAAGACGCCGTTCGTGGTCATGGACACGTTCTCAATGCCGGGCGTATCGGAAATAGCGCGAATCAAATCAGCCACGCCCAGACGAACAAGCGGCTCTCCGCCGGTCAAGCGGATGCTCCTGATGCCCATTCCGGCCGCCACGCGCACCGCCTGCTCTATCTCCTCGATGCGCAGGATGTCCTCGTGGGCAAGCGACTGAACGCCCTTTTCGGGCATGCAGTAAATGCAACGGAAATTACAGCGATCCGTCAGCGATATCCTCAAGTAATCGATGGTACGACCATGGGTATCCTTCATGGAGACCACGCTCCCTTCTCGTCTGAGGATATAGTATAGGACATGATCCAGCATTATGAGTCGAACTTCTTTCGCAATCGCACCACAGAAGCCCGATCGCAACCGATCGCGCGTCCGAGAAAACGAAACCTCCCGCTTCGGGAGGCTC
Source organism: Paraeggerthella hominis (assembly GCF_021044775.1). NCBI lineage: Bacteria > Bacillati > Actinomycetota > Coriobacteriia > Eggerthellales > Eggerthellaceae > Paraeggerthella > Paraeggerthella hominis. The sequence continues at coordinate 133,287 of NZ_JAJNOQ010000003.1, read as the reverse complement.
CGTCGTCCTATTTCTCCACCAGGTACACCCTGTCGGACGGAATGCGCATCCATAGCTCGTCGCCTTCGCGCGGCAGCTTGTCCGCGGCAACGGTCAGCTTGTCCACGCGCCAGAACAGGTGCTGGTGCAGGTACTTCATCTCATCGTCGGTACGCTTCACCGTAGGCACGGCCCGATCGTCTCGATCGAGAAATCCCAGCAGCGCCGTTCGCTCGAAGCGCGAATCGCTCACTCGGTCGACCCGCACCCGGTACGCATTGGGGCCCGGCCCCTCCGCCCGTTCGAGGAAGAACGCGCGCACGCCAAGCGTCTCCACGTTTTGCGGCACCTCGTCTTGCGTGTCAACCTCGATGCCCCACTTGGGCAGCCATACCCGATGCGAGCCCGCGCGCTCCGCCGGCGTGGCGTTCTTGCAGCCGGAAAGCTTGATGCCTGCCGTCGATTGCGGACGATTGACCAGGTCATCGCCCGTCCCCATCTCCACGATGCACCCCGACTCCACCACAGCGATGCGGTCGCAGAAGCGCAGCGCCTCGTCGATGTCGTGGCTCACGTACAGCACGGTTCCGTGGAACGCGTCGAACAGGCTGACCAGGTTCTGCTCGAGCACGCTCTTCAGGTGCGCGTCCAAGGCGGAAAACGGCTCGTCCAGCATGAGAATGCCCGGTCGCGCGGCCAGCATGCGGGCCAACGCCACGCGCTGCTGCTGGCCGCCGGACAACTGCGCAGGGTAGCGGGTCTCGAACCCTTCCAGCCCGAAGCGCTTGAGCTCCGAGGCAACGCGCGCCGCCCGATCGGCCTTCGGCACGTCCCGCCCGATGCCCGCGCCCACGTTGCCCGCCACGGTCAGATTGGGAAACAGCATGTAGTTCTGGAACAGCAGGGCCGTTTTGCGCGCCTGAGGCTTCAAATTGATGTTGCGCTCGGAATCGAAGAACACTTGCCCGTTCACCACGATACGTCCCTCATCAGGAGTTTCGATGCCCGCAATGCAGCGCATGGTCAGGCTCTTCCCGCATCCCGACGCCCCCAGAAAGCCCAACGTCTCGTCGCCCGCCTCGAACGCCACGTCCAGCTGAAACGACGAGAACTTCTTCTTGATATCAACCTCAAGGCTCATAGCGCATCAACTCCTCGCCGATACTTCGTCGTGCGCCGTCCCCACAAGTTGATGAACAGGATGACCACGAAGCTGAATACCAAAATGACGCACGTCCAGAACAGCGCCACGTCCACGTTGCCGCTCATCCACTCGAAGTAGATGGCGATGGGCACCGTGCGCGTAACGCCAACGTAATTGCCGGCCAAGAACAACGTGGCGCCGAACTCGCCCAAAGCGCGGGCGAACGAGAGCACCGTCCCCGCCGCGATGGACGACCATGAAAGCGGCATCATGAGCTTGAAGAATATCTTGCGATTGGACCAGCCGAGCGTGCGCGCGGCATCCAGCATGTTTCGATCAAGGCTTTCGAAGGCACCGCGAGCGCTGCGGTACATCAGGGGAAACGCCACCACGACCGCCGCGATGACCGTTGCCGGCCAGCTGAAGATAAGCGGGAACCCTATGTCGATGAACCACTGTCCCAGCGCCGTGTTCTTTCCAAGCGCCAGCAGCAGGAGAAAGCCGCACACCGTAGGCGGCAGCACCATGGGAATGGTGAACACGGCGTCGGCGATGTCCTGCGCGCGCTTCGGGATGCGCAGGCTGAAGTACGCCGCGGCAAGCCCCAGCACGAAGATGAACACGATAGCCGTGCCGGTGGTCTTGAGCGTGACCCACAGCGGCGACAAGTCTATGCCGCGCAGAAACTCGACGAGCGACGCCACGCCCGTTGCGGGCGGAGCTATGTCGACGGCACCGGGTTCGACGATCTTGAGAAAGTCGACGTGCGTCGGGCGAACCAGCCCGTCCACCGCCGTCGACACCACGTCGGAACCGTCCTCGCCGATAGCCGTGACGTAGTACTTTCCCGTGCCGACCTCGACGGCGAAGCTGTACACGATGCCGCCCACCGTGAAGCTGGGCTTGTCCGTGAAATGCCAGGGAACGTCGGCGCTCATCACAACGCCGCCGTTGAGGGCGGCCTTGTCAAGCGCAAGAAAGTACTCCCGCAGCTGACTTTGGGACGCAGGGTCGGCAACGTCGCACAGCCCGTGCGCAGACGGCGGGACGTACACCACGACGTATTCCTCGGAGGCTACGGCAACCGCGTAATCCGCAGAGCTTCCCTGATAGTAGCTGTAGCCCAGGTAGCGTCCTTCCAATTCGCGGTTCGAGCCCTTCTGAGCGCGGGAAAACTGGTCGACGGCGAACGTCGCGCCCTCGATCAGAGCGGACTCGCCTTCAGCCGAAACGACCACGCCTCCAGTATCCGACGACGTTTCGACCGACGAACCGCCATCCGCAGGCTCGTCGCAAAACGCGACGGAAGGGCCTGCAACGCCGAAGGCCAAAACCGCCGCCAGCAAGAAGGCGCCTATGCGTTTTCCCATCTTGATCCCACTTTCACGTCGCACGGATTTCGCGATCGTACCACAAAGAAGAAGGATGGGAAGACCCGGCCCTCCCATCCTTCTTGTAAAGTTGCATGCGCCCCCAGCTTGGCGAGTCCGCTAGGCTGCCAGCTCGAAGCCCCATTCCTGCCATATCTTGATGGCGCCCTCGTTGGTGAAGGCCCAGTCCAAGAACTCCTGAGCAGCTGCAGGATTCTTGGAATCGGCGCAGATCGCCGCAGGGTACAGGATCTTCTTGTGCGTATCCGCAGGAACCGTGCCCACGATCTTCACGCCGCCGAAGCGGTATACGTCCGAGCTGTACACCATAGCCAGATCCACGTCGCCGGAATTGGCGTACGAGCACACGTTGCCCACCGAGGACCCCTCGGTGACCTTGCCTGCAAGCGGCGTGCCCTCGAAGGTGCCCTCCTTGCCGGAAGATTCCTTGCCGACGGCGCCATCGGCGCTGATCCAGCAAGGCGGTTCGGTGGTGGACAGCGCCTGCTTGGCATAGTTGCCCGCCGGAACGTTGGCGTCGCCTACGGCCAGCGTGTAGGTCCCGGCCGAAAGATCTTCCAGCTTGATGTCGGAGACGGCGGCATTGTTTTCGCCCGTAACCAGCACCAACTCGTTAGTGAACATGTCGAAGCGGGTCGCCGCGTCAACGTAGTTGGAATTCACGGCCGTATCCATGGTGGCCTTCGATGCCGTAATCAACACGTCGGCATACGAACCGGCTCCCAGCATTTCGTTCAGCGTACCGGAAGCCTCGTACTGGGTGTCGGCGAAAGAAACCCAGCCGTGGTCCTGCTTGTACAGGGCCTGAACCTCTTCCATGGCCTTCGACAGCGAGTTCGCCGCGAATATCTGCAGCTCAACGGCCTCGTGCGATTCTGCGTTGGATTGGTTTTCCGCGTTCTGAGGCTCTTCGGCCTTCGGCTCGGACGAACAGCCGAAGAGGGCGAACGCGCCCACCATGGCGAACGCGCACGCCGCCGCAAGCATGATGCGGGTATGCTTCTTCATGAAATCCCTTTCTCGCGCCTTCTCTTGACTATCCCCCGGATCCACCGCGCCTGCCAAGCAAGCGGCAGCCGCAGCTACCGTACGGAATCAGTCGCAGACCCGAGACTGTTCCTTATATTATTCTTAAAAGAAGATATAGTCAATTGGAAATGTTCTCTAAAAAGATCAGAGGAAGCGATAGGCAAACCAAGCAGGTCACCAGGCTGCATAGCGGCCAAGCCCCCGGATTTTCGGCCGACAGAGCTTTGCCCGACCCATCAATTTCGCCCGGTCAAATCCACCACGCGCGTAGCAATGCGGTCGGTAAGCGCCGGCGAATGGGATACGAACACCAGGCCTATGCCCCGGCGCTTCGTCTCGTTCACCAAAAAGCGCCAGATCTGAGCCTGCGTCACGGCATCGAGCATAGTAGACACCTCGTCGGCGATCAGGTAACGCGGATGCACCGCCAGCGCGCGGGCAATGCAGAACCGCTGCAGCTCCCCGCCCGAAAGCTCATGAGGAAACCGGGAAAGCCAACGACGCTGGATGCCCAGGTCGTCAAGGAGATCTTCGGATACAGGACCCGCTTCTTCAAGTGTTTTCCGCATGCGCATGCGCGGGTCCACAGCCGTTTCCGGGTGCTGCCAGATCATCTGCACGGGGCTGGCCCCGCGATCGGGCAACGGGTTGCCGTCCACCAAGATCCGGCCAGCCTGCGGTTGCTCGAACCCGGCCAGCAACCGGCACAGCGTCGTCTTCCCGAATCCGGAAGGAGCCGACAAGGCTACGCGCTCATCAGGCGCAACCGCCAAGTCGAACCCCTCGTACAGCAATCGGGCGGTCCCGGGATACGCATAGGAAATGCCGCAGGCCTCTAGCATGGCGCGCCTCCGTCCATCGCAAGCGTCGCGCATGCCGTCGTGCAAACGACGGAGCGAAGCCCCGCCGCGTCCTCGGCCTTCCCGTATCGGCACCGGCTCCGGTCCGCATTCGAGCGAATCGCCAGCATCAAACCTCACCCTCTTCAAAACCGTGCTCCGGCAACGCGCGCCAAAGCGCACGGCTGAACTCGTGCTGCAGCAAGTCGGGCGAAGCGAAGTTCGCAACCGCCGTCTCCTCCACCACCGTCCCGTCGCGAAACACCGCCACGCGGTCGGCCACGCGCAAAGCCAGCTCGATGTCGTGCGTGATGAGCATGACGCCGCCGCCCGCATCGGCGAAAGCGCGGAAATCGTCGAGCGCGCGAACGGCTAGGTCCAAATCAAGACCAGGCGTCGGTTCGTCGGCGATGATGACGCGCGGATCGTCCATGAGCGCGCAGCACAGAAGCACGCGGCGCGCCATGCCCCCGGACAGCTCGAAGGGATACAGGTTCGCAACCTCCGCGGAAAGGCCGTACCGCTCGAACAGCTCTTCGCGCCTGCGGCGGCGCTCGGACCGCGCTGCGCCCGTCCGGGCAAACCCTTCCACCTGCTTGCCCACCTTCATAAGCGGATCCAGGTAATTCACGCTTTGGGGAACCAGGGAAATCCCGCGCCCGCGCACATGCGCGAGCGCGGACGCGCTTTGCAGCTGGCCGTCGAACCAGATGCGGCCGCGCACGGTGGCGTTCGGCTCGAACAGCCCCAACACCGCATCGGCCAAGAGCGTCTTGCCCGACCCCGACGCACCCACCACGGCCACGATCTCCCCCACGTGCACCGAAATGCTCAGGCTTCGAATGACCTCGACCTCGCGCTGCTTCGCTCGAAAGAACGAAACGTCCTCTTCGTACATCCGAAACCCGATGCTCAGGTCTTCCACTTGCAGCAGGTGGTGCCCGTGATCGTGCCGGGACGCTTCCGCATGCGCGTGATGATGGTGGGTCTGCGCATCGGCATGTTGCGTCAGCTCGTGCTCCATAGTCGCTCGTCGCCCCCCTATTCCTGCGAACTGTGCGGGTCGACCAGCTTGCGCAGGTTCGAGCCCGCCACGTCGAACAGCAGCACGGTCGCGATCAGCGCCAAGCCCGGAAACACCGCCAGCCACCACATGCCGGCCGAAAGGTAGCCCATCGATTCGCTGAGGATCACGCCGATGGCAGGCTGCTCAGGCGGCAGTCCGAATCCGAGGAACGTAATGGCTGCCTCATGCAGGATGGCATGGGGAAACAAAAGGATAAGCCCCACCAAGAACTGCGGCAGCACGTAGGGAAGCATGTGCTTCACGGCGATGCGCGCAGGGCTTTGCCCCAGCTTGCGCGCTGCAGCCACGAACGTCGATTCCTTGCATTGCAGGATCTCCGCGCGCACGACGCGAGCCAAACTCGGCCAGTGCGTGATCGCGACGCCGATGGTCACGCCCCAAAAGCCCTTGCCGAGCGCAAACGATATCAAGATGAGCAGCACGATGTGCGGCACGCCCATCATCAGGTCGATAAGCCAGGTGACGACAGCGTCCACCTTCTTGCCGCCCAGCGCGGCGGCCGCGCCCAGAACCAGCGCGATCACCGACGAGACGCCCGCAGCCAGCAAGCCCACGAGCACGCTGGTCGACAGGCCCGCCAACGTGCGCAGCAGCATGTCGCGGCCCATCCAATCGGTGCCGAACGGATGCTCCCAGCTAGGCGCAAGGTTCTTGAGCGCGAAATCGGTGTCCATGGCGGAGCCGGTCACCGCAAGGCCCGCCGCCACGATGGCCGCAAGCGCAGCCACGGCCACCGCGAACGCCGCCAGCGTCAGCCTCCGATTGCCCACGCGCGCCTTGCGAGGCCGATAGAGCACGGGCGCCGGCGCTTCACCGGCTATGCGAGCCAGATCAGACACGGGACCCCCTTTTCTCCGAACGTCGCATGCGCGGATCGACCACGCCGTACAAGACGTTGGCAATCAAATTGCCGCCGAACACGAACGCCGCCGAGAAAAGCGCGATCCCGGCCAGCAGGGCCACGTCGCCGCCCAGGCCGGCCGTCACGGCCGCCTGGCCCAGCCCCGGATAAGAGAACACCTGCTCCACCAGCACCGACCCGCCGAATATCTCGGAAATCGACGCGAACTGCAAGGTCAGGGCGGGAAGCGCCAGGTTGCGCAAGCCATGCCGGCGAACGGCGCCCCACGTGGAAAGGCCGCGCGCTCGAGCGAAGCGCACGTAGTCGCTTTCCAAAACGTCGATGGTCTTCTCGCGCGTGTGCAGCGCGATGTTGGCCACGCCCACCACCGACAGCGTGAGGGCGGGAAGCGCCAGATGATGAAGCGCGTCGGCAAAGGTCACGTCCGCCGCAGACACGCCGATGGGAACCGAGAAGCCGAACGGGAACCACCCCAGCCACACGGAAAACACGATAAGAAACACCAGGCCGAGCCAGAACGTCGGCACGGACGCCAGCAAAAAGCAGTACCCCTTCACCACCCGGTCGACCAGCTTGCCGCGGTTCACGCCCGCCAAAATGCCCAAGGCGAACCCCAGCACCCCGCTGACCGCCCAAGCAGTTGCCATGAGCGCAAGCGAATTCAGCGCGCGCGTGCCGATGACGTCGGCCACCGGCGCGTTGTAGCGCAGGGACGTGCCCATATCGCCGCGCAGGAAGTCGGACGCCCAGTTCGCGTACCGCTCCCACAAAGGCGTGTTCACGCCCCAGTACTCCGCCAACTGCGCACGCTTCGCCTCGCTCATGTTGATATAGGCGGCCTGGCCCACGTTCGCCTGCACCGGATCAACCGGCGATACGCTTACCAGGACGAACGTTACGAGGCTCACCGCAATCATGAGCAAGACGAACTTCGCTATGTTCCGAAAGATGAACCGGGGCATGAACGAATACTATACGCTACATCCACGCCCACTGGTCGACGTTGTTCACGAGCGACCATCCATGACCGTGCGGATGCGGCTTCTGCTCGGCCACTTTGAGGTTGTCCTTCGCGAAATACAAGTGGTCGATGTTGGCGAACCACACCCACGGAGCCTCGCCCTGCGGCGCGAAGCCTTCGCTGCCGTCCCATTGGGCTTTCTTCCAGAATTCGTAGGAGTCTTCGACGCGCGGCTGAGCAAGCGCTTCATCCAGATAACGGTCGGTCGTAGCGCTCTGGTAGCAGGCGTAGTTCCCCGTGCCCTTGGAATAGAACAGGTTGTAGATCTCGGTGGGTGCGTTCGTGCCCCATCCCCACACCACGGGGTCGCTGAACTGATGCGGGTACAAATCGTCCCAGCTCACGCCCTTGACAGACACCTCGATGCCCAGCTCCTTCATCTGGTTGGCAAACTCTGACGCGATCGCCTGGCGCACCGTGTCGCTGGCCGAGTAGTACAGATCGAACGCCGCGCGCGTACCGTCCTTCGCGCGTATGCCGTCAGAACCGGCGGCCCAGCCGGCATCGTCGAGCAACTTCTTGGCCTTGTCCCGATCGGTCGCGCACTTCATATCGGGCGACGACCACGGCATGCCGTCGCCGACGCTGTACGCCACCGTGCCGAAGCCTCCGAGCACGGCATCGATCATCTTGTCGCGGTCGACGCCGTAGTTGATGGCCCGACGCACGGCCAGATCGCTCGTGACCGCGTTGCCCACGGCGTACTCGCCCTTCTCGTCCTTCTTCGTGCCGCCCGGAGCCGTTACGGGAAGCGAGATGCCACGGGAATCGACGGACTTGCAGTTCAGCAAATCGTAGCCGCTCGGCTGGTTCGCCGCGAACGTCGCAGAGGTGTACGCCACGTCCACCTGGCCGGACTTGGCAGCGGCAAGCGACGCATCCTCTTCCATGAACACCGCCACCACGCGCTCCATGCGCGGAGCCTCCCCGTAGTAGTCGGGGTTCGCCTTGAGAATGACCTGCTGGCCCTTGTCCCACTGCTCCAGCATGTAGCGGCCGCTGCCAATAGGGTTGGCTCCGTACTCTTTACCGTACGCGTGCTCGGGCACAATGCCGACCACCGCCAGCGTGTACAGCAGCGCATTGAACGGCTTGGCCATGTTGATCACCACGGTGGTGTCATCGGGCGCTTCGGCGGCCTTCACCATGGACAAGTCGCATTCCGACGCATCGGAGTTCAAGATGCCGTTGATGGTGAAGGCGACATCGGACGCCTTGAGCGGCGTGCCGTCGGTGAATTTGATGTCGTCGCGAATCTTGAACGTCCACGTCATGCCATCCTGAGCGCATTCGTACGACGTGGCTACGTCGTTCACGAACTCCAGATCGGCGTTCGTGGTGATGAGCGTGGATTGGATCAGCGGCTCGTGCACATGCTCGCCGCAGCCCCAGGACACCAGCGGATCGAATCCCGCCGCCGGCTCCGATCCCGTGGTCATGGACACCACCACCTGGTTCTTCGGAGCCGTTGCGCCGTCGGCGCCGGCTTCGGGCTTGGACGCCGCGTTGTTGTCGGATGCACACGAAGCAAGCAGGCCGCCCAGCGAAAGCGCGGCAACGCCAGCCGCCGATGCCTTCGCGAAATCCCTTCGGGTAATACCGTTCATGAAAACCTCCCATGCGAACAAAGCGCGTAGCTTCCCGCACACTTGTAGTGTTACGGTTTCTATTTGCGTAACACACTATAGCATGCAAAACGGGTACCGGGTGTTACGGACTTTCATATCGTAACTTCCTCGGTAGGCGCGCGCTTCCCGCCGCGAACGGCAAGGCGACCCGCAGGACCCTACGCGTCGATCGCGTCGGTTGCGCCGATCGCAGCGGCGGGCGCCTCCCCCGTTTCCAGAATGCGCAGCAGCGCCGCTTCGTCCAAGATGGGAACGCCCAGGGAAACCGCCTTGTCGTACTTGCTGCCAGCCGCCTCGCCAGCCACCACGAAGCTGGTCTTCTTCGACACGCTGCTCGACACCTTGGCGCCGCGCGCTTTCAGAGCGCCGCCCGCCTCGTCGCGCGTCATCCCGCTTTCCACAAGCGACCCCGTCAGCACGAACGTCAAGCCCGCAAGCGTTTGGGGCAGCTGATCGCCAGCAGCAGCGGCTTCGTCCTTCAGCGCCACGCCATGCTTGCGCAAACGCTCGATCACGGCCACGTTGTCGGGCGTGCGCAAAAACAGGTACGCGCTCCGCGCGATCTTCGGGCCCACGCCGTCGATGGCGGCCAGGTCCTCTTCGGTGGCCTTCATAAGCGCATCGGCGCTCGGATACGCAGCAGCCAGCAGCTCGGCGATGGTCTTGCCCACGTGGCGGATGCCCAAGCCGAACAACGCGCGCGCGAAGGGGCGCGTCCGACTTTCGTCGATAGCGGCCACCAGCTTCTTCGCCACGGTCGATCCCAGCCGAATGGGATCGCCGTCTTTATTGACGCGACCCATGTCCAAAAGCGAAAGCTCCACCTCGTCCAGCGTGTAGTAATCGGCAACGTCGGTCAAGCGCCCGCTCTCCACCAGGCGCGACACGATCTCCTCGCCCATGCCGTCGATGTCCATAGCCCCGCGGCTCGCCCAATGGAGCAGGCGCTCCAAAGCCTGCGCCGGGCAATCGATGGAAATGCAGCGGAAATCCACCTCGCCCTCTTCGCGAATGACAGGGCTTGCGCAACTCGGGCACGAGGTCGGCATGCACCACGGCGCAGCGTCGGTCGGGCGGAGGGACAGCACGGGACCTAGAACCTCGGGAATGACGTCGCCCGCCTTGCGGATGATAACGGTATCGCCCACGCGCACGTCCTTGCGCTGAACCTCGTCTTCGTTATGGAGCGTGGCTCGGGCAACGGTCGATCCGGCCACGACCACCGGGTCCAGCTCGGCCACCGGCGTAAGCTTGCCGGTACGCCCCACCTGCACGGTGATGTCACGCAAAAGCGTGGTCTTTTCCTCGGGCGGGAACTTGAACGCGATAGCCCACCGCGGCGCGCGCGCCGTGTAGCCCATCGATTCCTGCTGCGAGAAGGAGTTCACCTTGACCACCACGCCGTCGATCTCGTACGGCAGCTCCTCGCGCCGTTCGAGCGCGCGTTCGCAGAACGCATGCACCGCCTGAGCCGTCTGGCACAGCTCGACGTCGGGATTGACGTGGAAGCCGGCTTCGCGCAGCCACTGCAGCAGCTCCCATTGCCCTGCGGCGTGCAGTCCGCGCTCGTCGGCAACCGCGTAGACGAACGTCGACAGATCGCGATGAGCCGTGATGGAGGGGTCTTTTTGGCGCAAGCTGCCGGCAGCGGCGTTGCGGGGATTGGCGAACGCCTGCTTGCCGTTAGCCTCGGCCGCCGCGTTCAGGGACTGGAAACTCGACTTCGGCATGTACACCTCTCCGCGCAGCTCGACGGAGCCGTCCGGATCGACCAAGCCCGCCATGCCCTGCTCGCGCAAGCGCAGCGGCACGTCCTTGACCGTGCGCATGTTGGCGGTCACGTCCTCGCCCGTCGTGCCGTCGCCGCGCGTCGCCGCGCGCACCAGACGCGCGCCTTCGTACGTAAGGGCTATGGACGATCCGTCGATCTTGAGCTCGCAGCACACCGGCACCATGCGGCCGAACGCCTCGACCACGCGGTCGAGCCACGCGTCCAACTCTTCCAAGTCCATGGCGTTGTCGAGCGAGTACATCCTGCGCGCATGGCGCACGGGAGCGAACTGGTCGCCCACGTAGCCGCCCACGCGCTGCGTGGGGCTTGCGGGGTCGATCAGGTCAGGATGCGCCGCCTCCAGCTCGCGCAGTTCGCGCATGAGCGAGTCGAACGCCGCATCGGATATCTCGGGCGCATCGTTGGCGTAGTATAAATAAGTATGATGCTCGATTTCGTGCCGCAGCGCCTCCACGCGCGCCGCCGGATCGCTGGTCGCTTCCGCGAGCGCACGCTCGTCGAGCAGGGTTTGCTGTTCGTCTGCCATGGTCGCTTCTCCCGCCTTCGCCGCTATTCGGGAAGAAGGCCCCGATGAGTTCGGGGCCTTCGTTGGTATCGATATGAGATTCTACCATGCGCGCCCGCAGCGAACGCCGGCAACCTTATGCCATCATAGCCTTGCCAGCATTCCATCCGTAGAAGATCATCGACACGCCGCGCATCAGGACGAACACGGACAAGAACACGCTGAACGAAGCCGGCGAGAAGAAAAACGTCAAGCCGCACAGCACGCTCACCAGGCCGGAGAACGCCATCCAACCCCACAGGGGAACGCCGCTTTTGCGGATCTTGAACGCACCGACAACCTCGAACACGCCGAATGCCAGGAAAAACGCGCCCATAATCCACGGGATGACCGAGGCGAAGGCCAGCGGATGCAGCAAGAACATCAAACCGATCAAGATGTCCAGCACGGCATAGGCAATCACCCACCCCGACAAGTTCATGGCCTTATGGAACCTGATGTAGCTGATGATGTCGAACACGCCGGACACGAGAAACGCCGCACCCGCGATGGCCGTGATGGTCACAAGCGTCAAACCCGGTGCAAGCAGGAAAAAGAACGCGCATGCTATGAGCATGATACCTGCGACAACCAGGCCCCAATCATGCTTTTTCGTCGTATCCATGGATGGCTCCTTCACAAGCGTTCCGACGCCCCAACGGCGTCGCTCGATTCATTGTAGCGCACTCGCATGCAGCGGAGTCACTGTCAGAAGACCGTTTTCGCACTGTTGCGCGCCTGATTCGGCGAGCGACGCGACAGCCTGCGGAATGGCCGCGACAACGTCCTGCGCGACAACGCACACCGACGTCAAACGTGCCTCGGCAATCCGGGCGGCGCGGGCATGCAGCGACGCGGCCAGCACGCTTGCGTCGAACGCGTCCAACCCCTGCGCCAGAAGCGCGCCCGCCATGCCTGCCAGCACATCGCCCGTTCCCGCTTTCGCCAAAGCAGGCGTGCCTTCGCGCATGCACGCCACCCGATCGCCGTCTGAAATATAGGTGATCGGGCCTTTCACCAAGGCGATCACGCCGTACGAAAGCGCGATCAAGCGCGCCAGCGCGCACAGATCGTCTGTGGGCAGGTCGAGCGGCGCGGCCAAGCGCGCGGCTTCTCCCGCATGCGGCGTGACCACGGTGGGAAGCCCTCGAACGAAGCGCCGCTTGAGCAGCCGGCGACCCTTCGCAGACGAAAGCGCGTCAAGCCCGCCGCCGTCCACCAGCACGGGCGCCTCCGCGTGCTTGAGCAGCAGATGAACCAGACGCGTCGATTCCGCGTCCTGCACATCGAAGCCGCTGCCCACTGCGTACGCGCACGGCTTCCCCGGACGAGACGGCGCCAAGGCTCCCGACTGCAACGCCGCGCGCGAGCGCACGACAAGCGAGTAGCTAGCGGCGCGCACCAGGTTCGCAGCCGCCTCGTCAGTGAACGTTTCGGTGTAACCGGCGCCCATGCGCTCGGACGCGCACGACGCCAAACATGCCGCACCGGGATAGCGCGCGCTTCCCACCACGGCCACCAGCTTGCCGCGCGAGTACTTGTTCGCGTCATCGGCCGGCAACGGGAGCAGCGCGGCCAGCTCTTCCGGGGTATAGGTACGCACATCGTCCATAGCGACCGCCTTTCCAAGACGTTTCATGCCGCCAGTATACTCCAAGCGGAAACGACGTCCCGCACGTGCAAGCGCGAGCGACGCCTCTGCGCACAAGTGGCGCTCCATGCCCGCGCGCACAAGCGCGAGCCGCACCCCCGCGCACGAAAAACCGCCTTCGCTGGCAGGTTTTGACGGTTTGCGGTCGTTTGATCCGACCGGACGAACGCCCGCGAAGACGCAGCACAGCAGCCCAACGCTATGACCAGGGAAAATGAGAAACGCGGCGAACGCCAACGAAAGCGAGGCCCGACTCAACGACTTCTAAACGCAAAAACCTGCCAGCGAGGGCGGTTTTTCGTGCGCAGATCGATCCCCGCAGCGCTCGTTGGGCGCAGATCGATCCCAGCGACGCTCGCTGGACCCAAGATCGACCTCGGCAGCGCTCGCTGGACGCGAAATCGAGTCCGACGGCGCGCGCGGCGCCCAACGTCGGCCGCCGCGCGCGAACCCGGTTGCCGCACATCTTCAAGCAAGGCCAGAAGCGCCCGGTCAAGCCGCATGCGACCGCGCCCACGCCCGCATCCGCACCCCAAGCAGCCCGTCTACGAGGCGGGGTCGGCCTTCTTCGGCGCGTCCAGCTCGTCGAGCATGCTGCGCGCTTCCTTGAACTGCTTCGCCAGCTCTTCCATGGGGTTCACGCGCTCCTCTTGCGCGCGCACGGAATCCTCGGTGATGGCCATCGCGCAAGCTACCGCGTCGGTATGCGTGTAGGACAGCGACAACGGAAGCTCGCGAACGCCCTGCTCGCGCGCCACCTCCTTCGCACGACCCGACAGCACCACGTAGGGACGGCCCTTCGCGTTGCGCCGCACCTCGATGTCGCGCACGCCGATGCCCTGGGAGAACCCCGTGCCAAGCGCCTTCACCACGGCCTCCTTGGCCGCGAAGCGCGTGGCGTAATGCACCTCGGGCGCAGCCGTCGCGTCGCAATAGGCGCGCTCGTCCTCAGAGAACACGCGCGTACGGAAGCTGGGAGTGCGCTGCAGGATCGTCCGCATTCGAGCGATCTCCACAATGTCCATGCCCAAACCGACCGCGCCCTCCACGGCATCGAACATGCCGGCGGCATCGGACGAATCCACGCGTTTTCCCTGCTCCACGAACTCCCCTTCCCTATTCAACGGTCACGCTCTTCGCCAAGTTGCGCGGCTGGTCCACATCGCATCCTCGCTCGACGGCGATGGCGCGCGCGAACAGCTGCAGCGGCACGCTGGCGGTGATGGCGGAAAACGCATCGCGCACCTTCGGGATGTAGATGACATGATCGGCGTGCTGCTTGATCTCCTGGTCGCCCTCGGTGGCGATGGCCACCACCATGGCCCCGCGCGCCTTGCTTTCCTGCAAGTTGGAGATCAGCTTGTCGTAGACCGGGCTTTTCGTAGCTACGGCAATAACGGGAAAGCCCTCGTCGAGAAGCGCGATGGGGCCGTGTTTCATCTCGCCCGCCGGATACGCCTCGGCGTGCAGGTAGCTGATCTCCTTGAGCTTGAGCGCGCCTTCGTAGCTGATGGCGGCGCCCATGCCGCGTCCCACGAACAGCGCGCTGGCCGCGTCCTTGCACGCGCGCGCCGCCTCGTCGATAGCGGACGTGTCGGCCAAGATGCGCTCGACCTGATCGGCGGTGTCGGCTAGCTCGCGGAACAGAAGACGCACTTGGTTCATCTTGAGCTTGCCCTTCACCTGGGCCAACAGCATTGCCAGAAGCGTCAGCGACACCACCTGCCCCAAGAAGGACTTCGTGGACGCCACCGCGATCTCCTTGTTCGCCTTCGTGTAGATCACGCCGTCGCTTTCGCGGGCAACGGGCGAACCCACCACGTTGGTAATGCCGAACACACGCGCGCCCTTCACGCGGGCGTCGCGAATGGCGGCCAGCGTGTCGGCCGTCTCGCCCGACTGCGACACGGCAACCACCAGCGTAGTCGGCGTGATGATGGGGTTGCGATAGCGGAACTCGCTGGCAACCTCGACCTCCGTCGGGATGCGCGCCCAGCCCTCGATCAGGTTCTTCGCGATCAGCCCGGCATGGTACGACGTGCCGCACGCAATGACGTACACGCGGTCGATCAAGTTGAGTTCTTCAACGGACAGATCAAGCTCGTCGATAGCCAGCGCGCCGTTGACCAGGCGGCCCGCCAACGTGTCGCGGATGACGCGCGGCTGCTCGTGGATTTCCTTGAGCATGAAGTCGGGATAGCCGCCCTTTTCCGCCACGTCGACGTCCCAGTCCACATGCGTGATCTCAGGCTGGAATCGCTCGCCGCGAACGTTGAAGAACTCGGAGGATTCCGGCGTCAGCTTGGCGATGTCGCCGTCCGAAAGCACCGCCACGTCGCGCGTCGCGTCGATCACGGCGATGATGTCGCTGGCCACGTACGCGCCGTCGCCGGCAAGCCCCACCACCAGCGGCGAGTCTTTGCGCGACACCACGAGCGTTCCCGGCTCGTCGGAGCTGACCACCGCGATAGCGTACGCGCCGATCAGGCGCTCTGCAGCCTCGCGCACGGCCTGCATGAGGTCGTGGCTTTCGCGATACGCCTCCTCCACTAAATGCGGAATGACCTCGGTATCGGTCTGACTGGTGAAAACGTGGCCCAACCCCTCCAGCTCTTCGCGCAACTCGGCGAAGTTCTCGATAATACCGTTGTGCACCACCGCGATGCGACCATTGCACGACGTGTGCGGATGCGCGTTCGCTTCGCTCGGACGTCCGTGCGTAGCCCAACGCGTGTGCCCGATACCGCAGGTGCCGGTGAAATCGAAATGCCCGAGCGTGTGGGCCAAACTGCTTACCTTGCCCTTGCGATGAACGACTTCGAGCTTGCCGTCTTGCTCGATGGCCACGCCGGCCGAATCGTAGCCGCGGTACTCGAGCCGCGAAAGCCCCTCGATGAGAATGTCCTGAACGGGACGACGCCCCGTATATCCAACGATTCCGCACATGACGATGCTCCTAACGCACGCGGGTCATTCGGAAAACGCCGCGCGATCGGGATTCGAGCGCGGCTCGAAGACGTTTTTGACGTGCGCTATTGTAATTCAAGGGGTCGGCCCAAAGCTGCGAGCGTCCGGCGTTGTTGCGAATTTGCTCAATAAACGCATCTTTGCCGAAGCGCGCGACACGTCTCCACCGCCGCTTCGCGCGTTCCGTCCGGCCGCTTTGCAAGGTCGTTTCACCTGATGAGAAGCGCGCGCTTGATCCGCGCTAGAATTCTGCTAGAACGGCGGAAGGATCGGGGCGGAAACGCGCTAGATACGCGCAGGCCCCGCGCAAGAACCGTACTGCATGCGCGCTGGAGGCAGCGCACAACCGCGTGGTTTTTCGCTAGACGCACGTCATGAACCTGCTAGAACGCCTCGCTATGATGGAGCCACGGCATCGCGCTGGTGCCGCCATCGGCGAGAAAGGGAACGGCCATGGATCGGCGTCGCGCAAACAACCGTGCGGAAAGCGGAAAGGGCTTCGAACAGCTGAAGCCCTTTCGCTCCGAAGCATCCGACCGAGGAGCGCTCATTTGGTTTCTCGCAGCACTAGGCATAGCCCTGATCGTAAGCCTTCCCTGCTGCGCGCCGCAACCGGCGCACGCCGCGCCCTCGACCATCAACGGCACCTGCTACGTCGAATGCACGAACCCCGAAATCGACGGGCCGATGGGAGGCAACACGTTCGTCGTGCGCTTCCCGCAATACGGAATCGAAGCCACGGGGCACTGCACGTCGGGCCCGATGTACGGAACCCCGCTTCCGGGGCACTACCCGTTCACGGGAACGCGCCTTGGCAACGGCGGCTATGCGATCGCCATCGACTGCTCGGACGCGGGCATGTACCCGAACCACTACTCGCCCCTAGGCGCGCAGAACGTCGGAGAATTCACTATCTACCTGCACGGATCGGTCGAACTTCAAAAGCACGGAAACCCGGCGTACGAAAACGCGGTGCCCGAGGCGTCCGTCGAAGGAGCCCGGTACCAATTAGTTGCCGCCGACGGCTCGGCATGCGCCTCCCTGACCACCGATGCCAAGGGAAAAGCGACGGCAGCCGACGTTCCCCTCGGTCGATACCGGCTGGTGGAAACCGCGGCATCGCCCGGCTACGCCCTGGACGAATCGGATCAGACCATCGTTGTCGAAGGGGGCAAAACCTCTTACGCAAACAGCTGGGAGCCTCCTTTGACCGGATCCATCGGCCTGCAAAAGACGTCGTCAGCACCCGCGGTAACGAACGAAAACCCCTGCTACGCCCTTTCCGGCGCCGTGTACGGCGTATACGATGACCCCGCTTGCACCAACCAGGTGCAGACCATCGTAACGGACGCAAACGGTTTCGGGCAAAGCGAAGCAACCCTATGGCCCGGATCATATTGGATCAAAGAGGTTTCGGCACCGAAAGGCTACGCCCTGAATGCGCAAAGCTATCCCGTTGCGCTAAGCGTGAAAAGCTGCCTCGACGGCAAGGCTCCCCTTGCAAGGGTCGTCGACGAACCGCAGCTTGCCCTTGTCGAGCCCGTCGCACTAAAGATCGATGCGGAATCGGGGACCTCGCAGGCACAGGGCGATGCGACCCTTGCCGGAGCGGTTTTCCAAGTTGAGCATTTTGCCGGCGTGTTCGCAACGCCGGAAGAAGCCGCCGCATCGGGGCTCTCGCCCACGCTCACCCTCACGGCCGTCGCCGACGAGCAAGGCGTTGCGCGTATCGACCCCGCTTTGCTTCCGTCGAACGGCGCCGGATCGGGGCTGCCGCTGGGAACCCTCGTGGTTCGCGAGGTCTCGGCACCGCAAGGGTACCTGCTTTCCGAATCGCCGGCCTTCGCCTGCCCGATCACGGCATCGGGCGACAAGCCGCTCGACGCGCTGTTTCACGCCGCCGAAGTACCCGATCGGGTAATTCGCGGAGACATCGCCATCCTCAAGGTAGGCGCCGGCGAAGGAACCACAGGAGACAAGGCCGAGAAGCGCCCGCTCAAAGGCGTGGCGTTCGATATCGTGCACAAGGCAAGCGGGCAAGTTGCAGCGCGCATCGTCACCGACGACCAAGGCCTCGCCGCCACCGCGCACGCGAAAGACCCCGAACAGGCGGGGGCGCTGCCCTTCGGCACGTACCTTGTGCAGGAAGACCCTGCCACCACACCCGCCGGATACCAGGCCGCCCCCGCGTTCCCCGTCACCGTGGCGGATCACGGGCGCACCTACTCCTACACGGTCGAAAACGATACCGGGACGTTTCTGAAGGTGGTGAAACGCGATGCGGATACGGGCCGAACGATAGCCGGACGCACCGTGTTTCGAATCCTGGACCGCTTCGGCAATGCAGTGCCCTTCAATGCCGATAGCGATGGCGACGCGAAGGCCGAAACCGAGTTCGCCACCGACGAATCGGGCAGCTGCCTGCTGCCCGGAAAGCTCAACGGCGGAGAAACGTACTGGGTGCAGGAAATCACACCGCCGTACGGCTACGTGCTGGACGCAAATCCCGTGCCGTTCTCTCTCGCTGCCGGAAACGGGCACGATCCGAAAGACCCCCTGGTCGTCGCGATCGAGAACAAGCCCCAAACGGCTTGCCTGACCCTTCGCAAGACCGATGCCGCAACAGGGCTGCCCCTAGCCCGACCCGGCATCAGCTGGGAAGTGCGCGCCGCTCAAGACGTGGTCAGCGCCGGCGGAACCACGCGTGTATCCCAAGGAGAAACGGTTGCAACGCTGATCTCGGACGACAGTGGTTCGGCATGCGCAACAGGGCTTCATCTGAGCGCGTACGAGATCATCGAAACGCAGGCGCCGCAAGGCTACGTCCGCGCAACCGAGCCCCTGCGGGTCGAGCTTGCCTACGGCGACCCGTCGCAGCCGTGCGTCCATGCAGAAGTCCAGTTCCCGAACCAGTCGGCCCAAGGCTGCATAACCATCGCGAAAACCGATGCCGTCAGCAAAGAGCCGCTTGCCGAAGCGCTGTACGAGATTCGCGCAGCGCACGACATCGTCGCCGCCGACGGGTCGGTGCTTTTGCGAGCCGAAGACGTAGCGGCCACGCTGCTCACCGACGATTCGGGAGCGGCAACCACCGCGCCCTTGCCGCTCGGCCGCTACGAAGCGGTCGAAATCCGAGCCCCGAAGGGCTACCAGATTGACGAGGCCAAGCACCCCGTGGAGCTTGCGTACCAAGATCAAGAGACGCCCCTGGTGGAAGCGCGCTTAGACCTTGCCGACAGTCCCCTGCCTGACGATCAGCCCGAACCCGCTATCGCCGAAACCGGGGACGGTGCGCAATCCGCAGCGCTCTCGATCACGGGCATCATAGCCGCCGCGGCCTTCCTGGCAGTCGCATCGTTCAAAAAAGCTGCAGGGCCTTCCGTCCGAGCGGGAACCCGATGCGCCTGATCCCGCAGCCGCCGCACGCGCCCCGGAAGCTGCCAAGCCCAACGTCGAGCAAACCTTGGCGCAGCGCGGGTTCAACACATGAAAAAGCGCGCCGCCCGAACGAACGGGCGGCGCGCCTCAGACCTTGCAAACGCACCTCGCAAACGATGCTAGTTCCCTGCGGCCCTTGCTTCCTGATACGCTTCGACCAGCTTCTTCGTCACTTCGGCGGGCGCGGGCTCGTATCCTTCCAGCTCGATGGAGTACGACCCCGATCCGCGCGTGATCGAGCGCAGATCCTTCGTGTACGTAACCACCTCGGCGTACGGCACGCGCACCATGATGACCGTCTCTCCCGCATCGTTGGAGTCGGTGCCCACGATGCGCCCGCGGCGCGTGGAGATATCGCCCATGACGGGTCCGGCGTACTCCTCCGTCACGGTCACATCAAGCGTGGCCATCGGCTCGAGCAGAATGGGAGAGGCTTTCTCGCATGCCGCGCGGAAGCCTATGCGCGCTGCGGTCTTGAAAGCCATTTCGTTGGAGTCGACCGCATGGTAGGAGCCGTCGAACACAGCGCACTTGACATCGACCATGGGATACCCGGCCAAGAAGCCCTCGGTCATCGCGTCTTGCACGCCCTTGTCGACCGCCGGGATGAACCCGCGCGGAATCTTGCCGCCCACGATCTCGTCCAAGAACTCGTAGCCGCCGCCGGGATTCGGCTCCAAGCGCAGCCAGCAATCGCCGAACTGACCGGCACCGCCCGTTTGCTTCTTGTGACGGCCCTGCGCTTCGGCAACCTTGCAGATGGTCTCGCGATACGGAATGCGGACGGGCACCAGCTTCGCCTCGACGCCCGTCTGCTCCTTGAGTCGGGCCAGCAACGTGTCCACCTGGGCATCGCCCATAGCGGTCACGACGGTCTGGTGCGTCTCCTCGTTGCGGCTCACGCGCAGCGTGGGGTCGTTTTCGACGGCGCGCGTCAGGAACGCGCCCAGCTTGTCCTCGTCCTTCTTGTTGACGGCCTCGATGGCAACCGGGTACTGCGGAATGGGAAGCGGCAAGGGATCGATAGCCACGGAGCCCGACTTCGACAGCGTGTCTCCGGCGCGCGTGTCCGTCAGCTTCGGAACCACGATGATGTCGCCCGCCTTCGCGCTCTTCACGTCCGTGGCTTCCTTGCCCATCATGACGTACAGGTGACCCAGCCGATCCTTCTTCCCCGTGCGGGCGTTCACCAGCTCCATGCCCGGCTCGAGCACGCCGGATATGACCTTGAAGAAGCTCAAGCGACCGACGAACGGATCCGATACCGTCTTGAACACGAATCCGGCAGGCTCGCCCGTCTCGTCCACGAACGTTTCCTCGCCGTTGGCCAAGCGGAAGCGGCCATGATGGCGCGGATGGGGAAAGTAGGTGGCGATGTCTTCCATGACGCCCTGTATGCCCTGCTTGATGATGGTGGATCCCACGAACACGGGAATGAACAGCTCTTGCGCGATAGCCTTGTCCAGCAGCTGCTCCAACTCCGCCTGCGTAAGCTGCTCTTCGCCGTCCAGGTACTTCATCATCAGCTCGTCGTCGGCCTCTGCCACCAGGTCGCACAGCTTGTCGCGCGCCGCCTGGACCGCATCGGCGTAATCGGCGGGGATGTCCTCGACGCGCTCCGCGTCGCTGCCCTCGTCGAAATAGCGCGCCTTCATGCGAATGACGTCGATGACGCCCTTGAAGTCCGCATCGACGCCGATGGGGATGGTCACCGGGCCCAAACGCGACCCGAAGCGCGCATGCAGAAGCGCCATAGCGGTGTCGAAGTCGGCGTTCTCGCGATCGATATGATTGATGAACACGGTGCGGGAAAGACGCATGTCCTCGGCCTCGCGCCACAGTTTGGTGGTCATGACCTGCGGTCCCGCCACGGCATCCACCACGAACAAGGCCATCTCAGCGGCTTGCATGGTAGCCAACGTGTCGCCGATGAAATCCGGGTGCCCCGAAGTGTCCAGCAGGTTGATCTTGTAATCCTTGTACGGAACGGGAGCGATGGACGTGCCGATGGTGAATTTGCGCCGGATCTCCTCATCGTCGTAATCGAGGTAGGATTTCCCGTCGTGCGTCGTGCCCATGCGGGGCGTACGACCGCTGACGTGCAGCATCGCTTCGGCGAGCGACGTCTTGCCGGCGCCGTCTTGGCCCACCAGCACAATGTTGCGCACGTGTTCGGTAGCAGGAGCTGCCATGTTGACCACCAACTTTCGTGTTGCGTGATCCTGCGCCTTCGCCATGAATTCCCAGGCGCGAACCACAGTCGAGCCTTACATGCCTACTTCACTCTCGCGCTCGATGCGCGAAAACCGCTGCCATCAGTGTATCGCATGCAAGCGCCGGTCGCGAGCAGATAATGACCGCAGACCTTTGAAGAAGTCGCAAAGAATTCGTTACCGAACGATGACAATGCCGCGAAGAGAAGCAATATCGGATGCCGAGCGAAAACGCGCCCCGTATAATCGAGGAAACCACACCGCGGGTTCAGCCCGCCGACCGCAAGCGAGGACGTATGAGCAAGCACGCACCCATCATCGACGTCAGCCCCGTTGCCAGCGCACGCGACAACGCAGGTCAGACGCCTTCCAGCCACGATCGCTTCGTGACGCCGTCGTTCGGAAAGCAGGCGGCGAAGAAGCCCGCAGCCCCTGCCGCTTCGGCAACGGTCATAGGCGCAGACGGGACCGCCGCCAGCAAGCCCAACCCCATAGGAGGCGCGGTGCAAACGGTCGTCGGCGGCGCGATCATGCTGCTGGGAGTCCCCATGCTCGTTTTGCCCGGCCCCGGCTTGGTCGCCATAGGAGGCGGAGCCGTCATCGCCGGGAAGGGCATCAAGAAGATCCTGGGCAAATAGCCCTGCACGCGACTGGACGCTCCGACGGCGAGACCGGACGCTCTCACACCGCGCGCATACGCACGCTCATATCGAGCGGCTTTGCCGAAAACGGCGCGGTCGTAGCCAACCCGTCAACGCCCGTCGCAGCATACGCGCCGGCGTTGCGGGGATTCACGCCTCCCGCTGCGACGAGCGTGCAGCGCGGGTCAATCCGGCGCAGCTCCTGAACCAGCAAGGCCAGCTCGTCCGTCGGGATCTTGTCCAGCTGCAGGCCGTCCACCCCGGCGCGCGCCAACGTGCGCGCTTGCTCGGCATTCGCCTCTACGAACAGCTTCTTCTCGATGCAGCGGGCTTTGATGGTCGACAGCTGCTCGACGAACGCGTCGAATCCGCCGAAGAACGTAAGGTGATGCTCGAACACGAGCACCGTTTCGGACAGCCCCAGCCGATGAGGGAACGCGCCGCCCGCCATGACGGCCTCGGTCAGCAGATCCTTCGCACCCGGCATGCTCTTGCGCGTGGTCAGCACCTCGCAGCGAGGGTTTTCCGCATGCGCGGCATCCACCATAGCGCGCGTCTTCGTGGCTACGGCCGACAGATGGTCGAACACGTTGAGGCACACCTTCCATGCCGCATGCAAGTCCGCCGAGCGACCGCGCACGGTCATGAACGTCTCGCCAGCCGCCACGCGATCCCCGTCGGCCGCAGCCGAAACCACCTGGCAGCCCAGCTTCGCCATGATGCGCGTGGCCACTCCGACGCCGGCCAGCACGCAATCCTCGCGCGTGAAGTAGTCCATCTCCCCCGACTCGTCGCCAATGCCCAGCACGGCGCACGTCAAATCGACGTACGGCACGTCCTCGGCAATGAACCCATCGATTCGCGCATCGGGCATCCTCAGCATAGAACCGGCTCCCTCCATCGACATGTTCGATCACCAGCGCAAACCAAGCCGCGCAACGCCCGCGCAGCAGACGACGAGCGACGCGCGGCAGACGGCAGGCGGCTTGACCGCTGCAGAATTATCACCAATCCAGAATAGTGCTTTTCCGCCCGTTCGCCTAGCTGAACTTTCCGCAGCGCCGCGGGGGCTCGCCCGCGCTTGCCGACGAGCCAGCATGAATGCGAGGCGGAAAGCAGGCGCGCGAAATGCGGGCGCGAATGAAGACCCGTGACAGTTTCGAGCGCAACCGGAACCGCGTGCCAATTCGCGCCCACCTCCTGAGTGCAGGCCGCCAAGCAAGAGTCGACGCGGCTACGCCCGGAACCGCCGAGCGCAGCGACCATGCGCTGCGCTCGGCAACCTCGAAGCAAGCGTTGCCAACCGGCGAACCTTTAAGCGAACGACACGGTCTGCGCCGCATCCGACTCCTCGCGGTATTCACCGAACGCGCTGCGATAGCCGTAGCTCGTCAACCCGCGCAGCTCTTCGTCGCTCGCCGCATAATACGACGTCATCTGCACCAGTTCGCCCGTCAAGTAATCGCGCTTCCTCCACACGATGGCCGAGTGGTAGCCTTGCCCTGTCTCGCCGGTTTCAGGATTCGTCCACGTGCTCACCAGGGGCGTTGCATCTTCTTCGGGAATAAGCTCCATATAGCCGCCCATGGCCTGCCAGCCGTAAGGCTTGAGCGTGATGCTCACCGTCCTATCCTTCACGTCCCAGCCGGCCAGCTCGTAGCCGCCGTATTCGCTCGTGGGCAGCTTCGCGCCTATCTGCGAAACGTCGATCTGCTGCGAGTTCCCGTCGTCGAGCGCCTTGCGCTCGTCAACGGAGAGGGACTCCCAATCCACCGCGTTCAACATAGGCGTGAACGTGACGCTCTTCGCATCGGGGGAAAGGTTCGCGTACTCCACCACGTAGTCCCCCGCCGAATCGATGCCCCCTCCATCGCCCGCTCCCACCGGCACCAATACGTTGCCCCGGTCATCGGCCACCTTGAGCATGCCGGGCGCCAGCGCGCTATCCGGCACGCGGTACAGGGGCCGACCGCTCTCCTCGGTAGTTTCCACCTCGTCGTTGCGAACCACCATCACCGTGCCCAGCTCGGACGACGTGAAGCGCTTGATGCCCATGGTCTTCTCGCCTGCGCTCGTGGAGAACGTCAAATCCTGCGACCCCAGCTCGCGCGGCTGGTCGACCGTGCTCAAACCCAAGCCGGCGTCCATCGAGAAGTTCGCCGTACCGCTTTCGGCATCCGCGCTCCAAGGAGCCCAGCCTTTCAGTACGACGTCCACCTGGTCGGGCAGCGTAGACTCCGGCACGATGCGCTGCATGACCTTCACCTTGCCGTCCTCCATGTACGCGTCAAGCTGGTTAACGGAGCCGGTGCCCAAAGTTTCGCCGTTGCTCGTCAGCTCGTATCCAAAACGTGGAGCCAAGTTCTGCAGCTTCGACCAGTCGTTTTCCTGGGAACCCTGGTAGTTCGACAACTCCGACAAGTCGAAGCCGCCGTCTTTTTCAAGCGTGAAGAACAGGTTCACGATGCTGCGATCGCACGACACGGAGTCCAGCGTCACGCGCACGCCTTCCACTTCCGCCGTCTGCCCCACATCGGCCTGCAAGCTGGAAACCCCCTTCTGCAAGCTACTGTACACGGGCAGGTTCTTGCCGCCCTGGAAAAACAAGGCGTCGCCCGGCTGCATCTGCAGCAAACGGGATCCCGCATACGCCGCGCCGCCCAGCATGGCCGCCGCCGCAACAGCGGCCGCAGTCACCACAAAGCCGCGCCTGGTCAGACGCTTTCCCGTAACCGGATGCACGGCCTCGTCCTCACTTGCCGACGCATTCGAACCCGCAGCCGTCCCGGATACCGCCGACATCTGGGGGATGGAATCGAGCGAGGCGTACGTGCGCTCAAGCTTGGCACGGGCCTCGGGGGGCATCGGGTCGTTCATGCCGCGCGCCAGCAGGCGGCGCAGTTCATCATCGTTGTTCATAGGGTGCGTCATCGGGCCACCTCCGCTTTCTGGTTGTCGTTTCCGCAGTACGCGTCCTTGAATCGAGAGCGTGCACGCGCCAGCCGCGCGCGCACTGCGCCAACCGACACGTTCAACATGGTCGCAATCTGCTGCGTGGGAAAATCGTCAAGGTAGAACAACGTGAGCACCAGGCGATCGTCAGGGGGAAGCTGGGCGATCGCGCGGCGCACGTCCATCGCTTCGTCCCGGTCGGCTCGGTGCTTTCCCCCGGCGATCACGCGAAAGTCGTCAAGAGGAACCGTATCGGCCCCGCCCCTCTCGCGGTCGTCGCGGCTTGAGGGCGCATCGGTCTGAAACGCCTCGGGAGCGTAAGGGGCTTCGCGGCTTCGCTTGTCGCGCATATCGAAGGAAACCCTCAACGCGATGCGCATGAACCAGGTTTCCACTTTGCTGCGCCCTTCGAATCGAGGGATGGCCTGCCAGGATTTGACGGCCACCTCTTGCAGCGCATCGGCCGCATCGCACTCATTCCCAAGCACCGCCAAGACCGCTCGCCATAGCACAGGCCTGCTTCGCTCGAACAGCGCGACGAACGCCTCGCTGTCGCCTTTTCGGGCTCGTTGCATCAAATCTTCCAAAAGCGCGTCCTCCTCATCTTCGGCCGTTTCATCATTAGACGGCCCGGCCGGAAAAAACGTTACGCGCTTTTGCCCGGTTTCTCGAAAAAGGGCGAATACGCGAAGAATGCGGCGCGCTCGGAACCGGCCCGCAATGAAAAAGGAGGGCCTTCGCACGAAAGCCCTCCCCTATGGATTTCGGAGCCGAACCGTCCGGCCAGCAGCCAGAACCCCTTAAAGCACAAGAAATAGAAGTACCTGATCAGAACCTTTTTCTACAACTCCCCGATGATGCGCTTCGTGCGCGCGGACACCTCGGCCTTGGCGCGCTCGACGTCGATCGTGGGCCACGCGCCGTCGCGGTACACCACGCGCCCGTCGCACATGGTCAGGCACACGTCGGCACCATGGCCCGCGTACACCGCGTTCGAGAGCGGGTCGGTCATGGGCGCCCAGGACGGGCCCGACGCGTCGAGCACGCACAGGTCGGCCCGCGCCCCTTCGGCCACCAGGCCGCAGTCCTCGCGCCCCTGCGAGAGCGCGCCCGCGCGCGTGGCGGCGGCGAGCGCCTGCTTGGGCGAGACCGCCGCCGGGTCCTGCGTCGACCCCTTGTACAGCAGGGCCAGCAGGTACAGGTCCTGGAACATGTCGTGGTTGTTGTTCGAGGCCATACCGTCGGTGCCCAGGCACACGCTCACCCCGCGCTCGAGCATCTTGGGGACGGGGGCGAAGCCGCTGCCCAGCTTCATGTTGGACGCGGGATTGACGGCCACGTGCACGCCCTTGGCCGCCAACACGTCGATGTCCCCGTCGTCCACCCATACGCAGTGGGCCGCGGTCACCGGGCCGTCCAGCACGCCCAGGCTCTCGAAGTAGCGCACGGGCGTCAGGCCGCCGTGGCGCTGCTTGCACTCCTCGTGCTCCAGCTGCGTTTCCGACACATGCACCTGCAAGCGAAGCCCGTGCTCGCGCGCGAACTCGGCCATGTCGGAGACCGCCCGCGGGTTCGACGTATACTCGGCGTGGATGTTGCAATCCACCACGATGCGCCCGTCGGCCGCGCCTTGGAAATTCGCGATCAGGTCGATGAGCTGCGACTGCAGCGGCAAATCGTCCAGCCCCACGTCGCCGAACGCGATCAGCGAGTCGCTCAGGTTCATCTTGATGCCCGCATCAATGGCGGCGCGAGCGCCCTCCTGCATGTGGTAGTACATGTCCGAAAAGCTCACCACGCCGTAGCGCACCATTTCGGCGCATGCCAACAGCGTGCCCCAGTAGCAATCTTGCGGGGTGATCTTGGCCTCGAACGGAAACACCGCGTCGTTGAGCCACGCCTGCAAGGGAAGGTTCTCCGCGTAGCCGCGCAGCAGCGTCATGGGCGCGTGCGCATGCGCATTATACAGCGCGGGAAGCAAGAGCTTTTCGCGGCCGTCATACACTTCGCCGAATGCTTGGGCGGCGGCGGACTCGGGCGGCGTGTCGCCCAAGTAGGTAATGCGCCCGTCCGCAACACCCACCCATTGATTTTCGCGAAAGTCCAGGTTATCGTCGAGTAGATTGATATTTGCAAACAGCATGCGCGCCCTTTCTTTCGCGGACCGCATCGTGCGTAGCCCGCTTTCTATCCGTTTCGTTGCTTCAGCTTATGCTATCATGCGCGGTACGACGAGAGACGCGCCCGCCGCAGACGGGCGTTGAAAACCCAGAAAGAAGGAAGTCATGGCAGAAGAATGTTCGCATGAGTGCGGCAGCTGCGGCGTGTCCGGTTGCGGCGATCGCACGGCCCAAGGTCCCTCCACCATCGAAACCAACTCCCGCAGCAACATCAAGCACGTCATCGGCGTCGTATCCGGCAAAGGCGGCGTGGGCAAGTCGCTCGTGACCAGCCTGCTGGCCAGCCAAATGCAGAAGCGCGGATTCAACGTGGGCATTCTGGACGCAGACGTCACCGGCCCTTCCATTCCCAAGACGTTCGGCATCACCAACCCCCTGGCAGCCGACGCCGACGGCATCCTGCCGTCGCAGACGCAAAGCGGCATCAAGGTCATGTCCACCAACCTCATGCTTCCGAAAGACGATGTGCCGGTAGCATGGCGCGGACCCGTGGTCAGCAACGCCATCCGCCAGTTCTACAGCGAAACGAACTGGGGCGAGATCGACTACCTGTTCGTCGATATGCCTCCGGGAACCTCCGACGTGCTGCTCACCGTGTTCCAGTCGCTGCCGGTTGACGGTATCGTCACCGTGTCGGCCCCGCAGGAGCTTGTGGCCATGATCGTGGGCAAGGCCGTGAACCTGGCTCACGACATGAACGTCGAGCTGCTGGGCCTGGTGGAGAACATGGCCTACTTCAAGTGCGACAACTGCGACAAGGAGCATCATATCTTCGGCGAGCCCCAGGGCTCCGTCGTGGCAGAGCGCTACGACATCCCCGCCTACGCCACCCTGCCCATCGATCCGGCGTTCGCGCGCCTGTGCGATGCCGGCCGCGTGGAGGATTACGACGTGGACGGAGCGCTCGACCCCATCATCGCCCAAATCGAGCAGGCCTGCGCCGCGGAATAGAGAACCCGGCAAGGCATCGCTAGACACCCCTCCCCAACCTCGACGAAGACCTCCTCGGACGTTGCTGCAAGCGTTCGGGGAGGCCTTCTTGGTTTTGAGGGAGAAGCGCGGGCCCATTGGGCAGGAGCGACCCAGCCCTGCCCCGCAGCCGCCCCCGGGTCGCGGACGCGCCCCGCGGCCGCCCCCCGGGCCGCCGGGCCGCGCCGCAGCCGCCCCCGGGTCGCGGACGTGCCGTAGTCGCCCCTGAACCGCGGACGTGCTGCAGTCGCTCCCGAGTCGCCGACCCGCGCTGCGGCTCCCCGGGCTGTCGATCCGCGCCGCAACCGCCCTCCGGGTCGCCGTTTCGCCCCATTCCCATCGGCAGCGCGCGAAAAAACGCCTTCGCTGGCAGGTTCTGACGGTTTGAGGTCGTTTGATCCGGCGGGACGGGCGCCCGGGAAAATGCAATTCAGCAGCTAGGATCCATGATCAGGCAAAACGCAAAACGGGTCCGGCGGCGGCGAAGAGTATGGCCGGCTCGGCAACCCCTAACCGTCAAAACCTGCCAGCGAAGGCGGTTTTTCGTGCGCAAGTTCCTTGTAGACGTTAATTCACCAGCAAAACTCGCTCGTTTTGACAGAAGGTCGAGCTTTCGCGGCACCGCGAAAAAACTCGGTTCCATTTCGCAGTCCATACGCATGCGCGACGCGGCGTGCCCCACAGGCCGATCGCCGTATATCGTGCTGTACCCCGTGTCCCGTGCGCATCGCGCCGCTCACGAGAACGTACGGTGAAAATTCATGGGGGGACCCACATTTGTGATATTTCCCCAAACATAAAAAAGCAGGCCAGACAATCACTGCCTGACCTGCGTAATTAATGGTGGAGCCTAGGGGGATCGAACCCCTGACCTCATGGCTGCCAGCCATGCGCTCTCCCAGCTGAGCTAAGGCCCCTTCAAAAGTGCGAGGACTAGTATACCCGAATCAGATCGAGGGTCAAGCGGTTTTTTGAAAAAATTTTTGAGCATGGGCACAAGCACCCTCGAGCACTTTCGAGCGCCCTCAAGCAGCCGCACTGTGCCTCGCGCGCAAAAAAGAAAGGCGGCCGTTCGATCGACCGCCTTTCGGCTTTGCTATTCGGTTTTCTCGGACGCGTAGAATGTCGCTTCGTCAAACAAGTCGGCGATCGATTTCCCGTCCGCAAAAGGAAGCGTCAAGAACTCGCTCACCGTAGGCACCAGGTCGCTCGCGTCGACATAGTGCCCCTTGTCGTTGAGCCGATCGGTAGCCTGAGCGCGCCAGTACCGGTCGTTCACGTCGGTAAGGTAGTACGTTGCGCTGCCGACCTCCATGTACACGGAATGCTTCGCGTGCAGGTAGTTCGGCAGCTCGTCAAAGGATACGTCGAGCGCCTCCGCTGCTTTCGTTCCCATAACAACCCCTTTCGTCCGGGATTACCTTGCGCTTATCATAGCAAGAAGCGCGGGGCGTTTCGTCGAAAAACAAATATTAGCTGTCCGCGAATCGAAGAAACGCCTAGGCTCGCCCGCGCGACGCGCTGCGCGACTTCGCGAAAGACACAAGCATTGGCAGCCCGCCAAGAGCGCAGAGGACCCATACGGCCACAGCCGTCACCGACGACACCTCGAGCACATGCACGCCAACGCCCACCAGAGCCCATAGAAACACCAGCTGAAACGTCACATCGCCAAACTTCGCCCACATGAAAAGACCCAGGGAAACAACGCCCGCCGTCAACACTACGACGGACAACCCGTTCAAAAGCGGAACGCCCCCTCCAACCGCCCGTGTGACCACGATAGCCAGATTCGACAACGTCGCAACCGTCACCCATGCCGTATAGATGGAAACGGGAACCCAGCCAGCAAGAGAATCGGTCCCCCGCCTGACGGTCAAATACAGCGCCGCCAGAACAAACCAGTCGATCAGAATAACGACGAAGGAAGCAGCGATCATCTGGAAATGCCACAGCACCAGCCAGAGCACGTTCAAAACGCTGCTCGCAACGAACAAGCCGGCCGTCGGCGTGAAGAGCCTACGTCGGGCGGAAGCGCCTTTGGTGTAGGAAACCAGCCACACGATCAGCGCCACATAGATCAAGGACCAGATGGAAAACACGTAGCCCGCCGGTGTGAACCAGGCGAACACCCCGTACGCAACCGTCGCCGACGTAACACCCCCAAGCCGCCCGGCCTCTATGGCCACGTTTCCCGCAACGGTAAGCACGTACGCAGTCCACATAACCACTGTCTCGGGCGTTAGGCGGCCGCGATGCCCGCCCGATTCGACGGCGGACGAACGACGCGTGGCGACGGATGCGGTTGAAGCACGATACGCACGACCGGACATGGTGCACCTCGCTTTTCTAGGAGCATTGAAGCTGCTGAGGATCGATACCTCAGCATAGCCCCAAGCAGGCGCGACAAGCGTAACGGGACCCTCTCGATAAGGGATCGCTTCGGTACGCTCAGCTCATGCGGATGCGCAGGAAGTCGCCCGGCCGAAGCTCGGCCTCGACCAAGAACGCATAAGACTCGGCAGCGCGGTTCGCAACGGCCACCGGCACGGGCGCCGGGCAAGGATCGTCCTCGTCGGGCCGAGGAACCCACGCAAGGTTTCGCGCCGACACGAAGCCCACCGGCCGACGAGGCGAGAGGACCTCCAAGCAGTCGCCTTCGCAGAACCGGTTCCGACAGGTCGCGCGCACGCGCCACAGTCCTTCTCCGGCGGGCTCGCACGACTCGACCGTGCCCGCGTGCAGGCATTCCTTCAGGTAGCCGTCGCGGTCGGGCGCCTGCTCGGCGTCGCCGTAATAGAACCCCGTGCCGTACGGGCGATGGGAAATGGCAAGCAGCTCCGAAGCAACCTCGGCCGGATCGGCCCCGTCGAGCACCGAGCGGTACGCGTGCACCACCGAGGCCACGTAGAACGCCCGCTTGTTGCGTCCCTCGATCTTGAACGAATCCACGCCCGCGGAAGCCAGGTCGTCCAGATGCGCCAGCATGTTGAGGTCCTGCGCGTTCATGACGTAGGAGCCGCGCACGTCCTCCTCGATGGGATAGTACTCGCCCGGGCGCTTCTCCTCCACCAACGCGTAGCTCCAGCGACACGGCTGCGTGCAGTGCCCCTTGTTGCCCGAGCGCCCCGCCATGACCGAGCTGATCAGACAACGACCGGACACCGCCATGCACATGGCCCCGTGCACGAACGCCTCGATCTCCAGCTCGCGCGGCGCATCGGCGCACATGCGCGCAATGTCCTCCACGCTCATTTCCCGCGCGCACACCACGCGCGACGCCCCCAGCTCATGCCAAACGCGCGCCGCTTCGGCATTGGCTACGGAAGCCTGCGTGCTCACGTGCAGCGCCACGCTGGGCGCATGCCTCTGCGCAAGGCGAAACGCCCCCAAGTCGCTCACGATGAACGCGTCCACCTGTGCGGCGGCAAGCGCCTCGAGGTATTCCGGCAACGCCGCCAAATCGTCTGCATGCATGAGCGTGTTCATGGTCACGAACACGCGAGAACCCGCAACGTGCGCGAACGCGACCGCGTCGGGGATATCGGATAGCGCGAAGTTCTCGGCACGCTGACGCATCCCGAACCGATCGGCAGCTAAGTACACCGCGTCCGCGCCGAAGCGCACGGCAGCCTCCAGCTGCGCGCGCCCTCCAGCGGGGGCAAGCAACTCGGGAGTACGATTTTGACCAAGCATAGTCGAAACCTCGTTGTTCGTAAGCGAGCAAAAGGCCGTGCAGCGCCCGAAACCGCCGCGATGCATCGCCGAACGCACGGCAAGCGCGCGAAAGCGGCGATCAAGCGACGGAGCCGATGCTGCACGACCCCGTAACGTCATCCGGCCTCGTCAGCCGGCAAATCTACAGACAGCCTAAGCCAGAGAAACCCGCGGCCCCTGCGGGGTGTCCTCGATAACGAACCCAAGGGCGCACAGGCCGTCTCGAACGGCGTCGGCACGACCCCAGTCCTTGGCCGCACGCGCCTCCGTGCGAGCCGCCAGCAGCGCTTCCACGGCCTCGGACGCATCCGAGCCAACGTAACCGGCCACGTCCGCCGCCAAGGGAACAACCTCGGCGGGATACGCGTCGGACTCGTCGCAGTCGGCAGCCGCCGCCACGTCGATGCCGAACACGCCCACCAGTTCCACGATGGTATCGCGCACCTCGCGCACGATGGGCACATCGGAAAGCGAGAGCGTTTTGCCCGTAACCTGCGCGTTCACGTCGGCCACCAGGTCGAACACCTCGCCCAGGGCGCGGCACGTATTGAAATCGTCGTCCATGGCCAAGATGAACGAGATCTTGGCCTCTTTCGCGCGCTTCATCAGCTCGCGCGTATCGAGCGGCGACGGAACGTCCTCCACGTTCTCAAGCTGCCAATCCAGATTGCGAACCGCGTTCTCGATGCGTCCGAGCGCCGCTTCGGCCTCGGCCAAGCGCTCGTCGGAGAAATCCAAGGGGCTGCGGTAATGCGTCTGCAGCATAAGGAAGCGCAGCACTTCGGGGCGCGTCGTTTCCAGCACGTCGCGCAGCAGCATGAAGTTGCCCAGCGACTTGCTCATCTTCTCGGCGTTGATCTGCAGCATGCCGCCGTGCATCCAGTAGTTCGCGAACGTGCAGCCGCACGCCGCTTCGCTTTGCGCGCATTCGTTCTCGTGATGCGGAAACACCAGATCGGCGCCGCCGCCGTGAATGTCGAACGGCAGTCCTAGGTACCTGCGCGACATGGCCGAGCATTCGATATGCCAACCGGGACGGCCCTGGCCCCAAGGCGACTCCCACGAAGGCTCGCCGGGCTTCGCCGCCTTCCACAGCGCGAAGTCGAGCGGATCGCGCTTGCGATCCTCGATGCCCTTGCCGTCAGCGCGCAGCTCGCGGTGGCCGCATTCCATCTCGTCGACGTTACGGCCCGACAGCTGGCCGTACGCGGGGAACGACCGCACGGCGAAGTACACGTCGCCGTCCACTTCGTACGCATGGTCGCCGTCGATCAGCTCCTGGATAAGCTCGATCATGGCCGGGATCTCTTCGGTCGCCTTCGGCCGAATGTCGGGATCGAGCACGTTCGCCTTGCGCATGTCCTCGATGAACGCAGCCGTGTACTCGGCCGCCACGGCAGACGCCTCGCGCCCTTCCTCGTTCGCCTTCGCGATGATCTTGTCGTCGACGTCGGTGACGTTCTGAACGAACGTCACGTCGAAGCCGCGCCACATGAAGTAACGACGGATGACGTCGAAGCTGATAAACGTACGCGCGTTGCCGATGTGGATGTAGTTGTACACCGTGGGCCCGCACACGTACATGCCCACTTTGCCGCGCTCGCGCGATTCGAACGGCACCTTTTCGCGCGCTTTGGTGTTGTAGAGTTTGATCATGAGCGCCCCTTCTGCTCCTCAAGTTCCTTCAGCCTGCGTTCGAGCGCCTCGATACGCTCGCATTGGTTCGCACACCGCTCCTCGATGGGATCGGGCAGGTTCTCCTTGTGCTGCGCCGCATCCTTCGCTTCGCTTTCAACGCGGTGCCCGTCGCGCACCACCACGCGACCGGGAATGCCGACCACCGTGGAGTTCGGCGGCACGTCGTTCACCACCACGGCGCCGCCGCCCACTTTCGAGCCGTCGCCTATGGTGATGTTGCCGAGCACCGCCGCACCCACGCCCACCAGCACGTTGTTTCCCAGCGTAGGATGGCGCTTTCCGGTTTCCTTGCCGGTACCGCCCAGCGTGACGCCCTGGTACAGCGTGCAATCGTCGCCGATGATCGTGGTTTCACCGATGATGACCCCCATGGCGTGGTCGATGAAGAAGCGTCGGCCTATCACGGCCGCCGGGTGAATTTCCACACCGGTCATAAAGCGCGTGAACTGCGACGATATGCGAGCGAGGCTTTTCAGCCCGTGGTTCCACAGCCAATGTTCGACCACATGGGACCAGCGGGCATGAAGACCCGGGTACGTCAGCCAGATGACGAACGAGTTCTGAGCTGCGGGGTCGCGGTCCTTGACCGCTCGGATGTCCTCGCCAATGGTTTTGAATATGTTCATGAATACCCTAACTGTCGATGTGGAATTGTAGCATAGCGAAGCGTGCCGGCTGCAATTCGGGGCAGCCGACCCCTAACGACATCGACAGAGCAAACAGACTGCGGTAGCGGATATGCCCTCTTCACGGCCTTCGAAACCCAAACGCTCGGTCGTGGTGGCCTTCACGCCCACGCTGTCGACCGAAACCCCCATAGCCTGCGCAAGGTTCTGGCGCATTTGGTCGCGATACGGCGAAAGCTTCGGGGCCTGCGCCGCTATCACGCTGTCCACGTCAAGGATCTCGTAGCCGCGATCGCGCACGAACGCCGCCACGGCTTCCAAAAGCTTGAGGGAATCGGCGTTCTTGTAAGCGGGATCGGTATCGGGGAACAGCTTTCCGATATCCCCGCCGCGCACGCCGCCCAAGAGCGCGTCAGAGATCGCATGCGCCAGCACGTCGGCATCCGAATGGCCCAAAAGCCCCCGACCATGCGGAATGTCCACGCCCCCCAAAATCAGTTTGCGACCCTCGGCGAACGCATGCACGTCGTAGCCCTGCCCGATGCGCAGGTTCGTCAACGGATTGTCGCTGCAGGACATGCTCATGAACGGACCTCCGGAAAAGTCGTCGCGCCCGCCACTATTCTTCCATCCCCTTCATGTACATGGCCCGCACCGCCGCTACCAGCATCAGGTAGTCCTCGGGCACGGTCAGCTTGATGTTGTCGCGCTTTCCTTCGACCACGAGCACCTTGCCGCCCAGACGCTCGATGAGCGACGAATCGTCCGTGCCCATGAACCCGTCGGACAGCGCCGACGCGTGGGCGCGCCGGTAGATGCCCGCGCGGAACACCTGCGGCGTCTGCGCGTTCCAGAACACGCGACGATCGGGCGTTCCCATGATGACGCCGTTTTCGACCACCTTGAGCGTGTCGACCGCCGGATGCGCCACCACGGCGCCATCCGACTCGATGTTCCCCTTGAGCGTGTTGATGGTGTGCGAGATGAGCTCCGGCGTGATGAGGGGCCGCGCGCCGTCATGCAGGATGACGTAACCGTAGTCGTCGGGCACGTACTCCAAGCCCGAAAACGCCGACTCCTGGCGGCTGGGACCCGCAGGGGCCACCACCACGGGCGTCACGAACGGGAACGGGTCGATGGCGCGCTTGAGGTATTCGCTGCAACGCTCCTCCGGGCACACGATAACGATGAGCCCGATGTCGCCCACCGCGTCGAACGCCTCGGCCGACCAGGTAAGAATAGGCTTGCCGGCAATCTCCACCAGCTGCTTGCCGCCCTCTTTGCCGAAGCGGTCGCCCGTGCCGCCGGCCAGTATGATGGCCGCGGTTTGCGGGTTCTTGTCGACCTCCCCTTTAAGGCCTCCCATCGCCTGCGAGATCGCATCGAAGTCGAAGTGGTCGAAGGCAAGCTCCGGAGATTTCAGAACCTCCGAGGAGAATACGGGGTCGATGGTCTTGGTCATACCGTTCCTTCTTATAGGTCGTTCGTGGCATCATACAGTTCCGGCGGCCATTCGACCGCCGGAATCTTGTTAATCAGCTGCATCGCCGGACAGGGACCCGCCGCCGGACACGCCGGCATGGCCCAAGTCGTAGTTCGTCAGCAGCAATTCTGCGTCTCTTGCTATGCTATCACGTTTCCGCGGCGCGGGGATAGACCCGGAACCCGACGTGAACACCAGCTCGCCGTCGACCGCGTCCACGTCGATCACCGAACCGCTGGTCCACTTGCCCTCGAGGATTTCCTCGGACAGGGGGTCTTCCAGCAAGCGCTGGATGGCGCGGCGCAAGGGGCGAGCGCCGTACGCCGCATCGGTCCCCTCTTTCGCGACGAGCCGGCATGCGGCGTCGCTCAAGTTGATGGACATGTTCTGGTCGATCAAGCGCTCGCGCAGGTCGGCCACCATGAGCTTGACGATTTCGGCGATCTGCTCGTCGTTCAAGGACTTGAACACGATGATCTCGTCGATGCGGTTCAAGAATTCAGGCCTGAACAGCTTCTTCATCTCGGCCATGACGCGGCTCTTGATCTCCTTGTCGGACAGGCCCGCCTGCTCTTCGGTGGAGAAGCCCAACGTGGTAGGCTGCGCGATTTCGCGCGCGCCCACGTTCGACGTCATGATGATGACCGTGTTGCGGAAGTCCACCGTGCGACCCTGCGCGTCGGTCAAGCGACCCTCCTCCAGAATTTGAAGCAGGATGTTGAACACGTCGGGGTGAGCCTTCTCGATCTCGTCGAACAGCACCACCGAGTAGGGACGCTGGCGCACGGCCTTCGTCAGCTGGCCGCCCTCGTCGAAGCCGACATAGCCCGGAGGGCTGCCCACCAGGCGCGACACGCTGTGCTTCTCCATGTACTCCGACATGTCGAAGGACAGGAGCGCGTCCTCGGAATTGAACAGGAACTCGGCGAGCGCCTTGGAAAGCTCCGTTTTGCCCACGCCCGAAGGGCCCAGGAAGATGAACGAACCGGCCGGACGCTTCGGGTCCTTGAGGCCGCTGCGCGAACGACGGATGGCTTTCGACAGCGCCGTGACCGCTTCCTCCTGGCCGATGACGCGCTCGTGCAGCACGCCTTCCATGCGCAGCAGCTTCTCGGTCTCGGCCTCCGTGAGGTTCGACACGGGCACGCCCGTCGTCATGGAGACCACGTCGGCGATATCCTCGACGGTCACCTGATGGACGGACTTCTGCGCGTCTTCCTCCCACTGCTTTTCGGCCTCTTCGCGCTTCTTCTTGAGGTCGGATTCCTGGTCGCGCAGCTGCGCCGCACGCTCGAAATCCTGCGCGCCGATAGCCGCGTCCTTTTCGCCGCGAAGCTTGCGCAGCTCTTCGTCCAGATCGCGCAGCTCTTTGGGCAGGGTCATGTTGCGGATGCGCATGCGCGCGCCCGCCTCGTCCAGCACGTCGATAGCCTTGTCGGGCAGGTAGCGATCCTGGATGTAGCGGCCCGCCAAGCTGACGGCAGCTTGCAGGGCTTCGTCGGTGAAGTGGACCTGATGGTGCGCTTCGTAGCGATCGCGCAGGCCCTCCATGATGCGCAGCGCCTGCTCCTCGTTCGGCTCGCCCACCGTGATGGGCTGGAAGCGACGCTCCAAAGCGGAGTCCTTCTCCAGGTGTTTGCGGTACTCGTCGATGGTGGTGGCGCCGACAACCTGGATCTCGCCGCGCGACAACGGCGGCTTCAAGATGGCGGCGGCGTCGATGGAGCCCTCGGCCGAACCCGCGCCGATAAGCGTGTGCATCTCGTCGATGAACAGGATGATGTCGCCCGCGTCCATCACTTCCTTGATGCACTTCTTCAGGCGCTCCTCGAACTCGCCGCGGTACTTGGACCCGGCAACAAGCGCGGACACGTCCAGCGTGAACAGGCGCTTGCCGCGCAGGATATCGGGAACTTGATTCGACACGATAAGCTGGGCCAAGCCCTCGGCCACAGCGGTCTTGCCCACGCCCGGCTCGCCGATGAGCAACGGGTTGTTCTTCTGGCGACGGCTGAGCACCTGCATCACGCGCTCGATCTCGCCGGCGCGACCGATGACGGGGTCGAGCTTGCCATCGCGCGCCTTCTGCGTCAAGTCGGTGCCGAACTCCTTGAGCACGCTGTCCGACGTGCCGCCGTTCGGGTCGAAGGGGTTGCGACCGGCGTACACCGGGCTCTGCCCCACCAGGTCGTTGAGGGCTGCGCGCACGTCGTCGCCCGCCACGCCCAGGCGCGTGAGCACTTCGAGCGCCGTGCCGTCGCCTTCGCGAACGATGCCCAGCAGCAAGTGCTCGGTCGATATGTAGGATTGCCCCATCTGCATGGCTTCGCGCAGGGAGTTCTCCAGCACGCGCTTCACGCGCGGCGTGAAGGACAGGTGCCCGGACACGTCGGTGTCCTCGTCGATGGCGACCACCTGGCGGATAGCCTGCACCACGGCGTCGTACTTGACGTTCAGGCGATCGAGCGCCTGAGCAGCCAAGCCGTCTTTCTCCTGGATAAGGCCAAGAAGGATGTGCTCGGTCCCCACATAGGGCTGATGGAGCGAGCGCGCTTCGTCCTGGGCTAGGACGAGCACCTTGCGCGCCTTGTCCGTGAACTTCTCGAATGACATGTAAGCCTCGATTCTCGCGGCGATACTTCAGTGTTACTCGTCCATGTTAGCACTCGCACTGATCGAGTGCCAATTCACCTGGACGCCGCACACGGCGGCTCCACAAGTCGAGCCGTTGAGGCGACGGGATCCATCGTATCACGACCTTTCGCGCCACGTGCACGAACCGCCGGATTATCCCGAGACGCCCGCATTTGCCAAGGCGTCTCGCAGCGCGTTGCGGGCGCGAACAACCGCGGGTGGCGGGTGCGGGCGGGCGTGCGATGCGAGCCGCGAATGTGGGCGGGCGGGCGCGGGCGGGTGACGGCGGCGCGGACGGGCGGGCGATGCGAGCAGGCACCGATGCCGCTGCGGGCGTGCGGGCATGCGTGCGAGGCGCCGCAGCAACGAAGCCACCACGAGCAGGAAGCCCCGCTGCCCTTGCAGGCGGCACGTTGCGCACGAAAAACCGCCTTCGCTGGCAGGTTCTGACGGTTTGAGGTTGCCGAACGCGCGCTATGGGCAGCCTTTCCCCGGCGCCACTTTCGACCGGGCTTCTGACCAGGCGCGATACCGAAGCGCTCGCAGCTTGCAAAACGAAGAGCCGAAACGACGACCCCAAACCGTCAGAACCTGCCAGCGGTCGCCGTTTTTTGCGCGCAGCTTCCAGCTCGCAACGAAATCCAGCAGGAATCTAGCGGAAACGTTGCGCGAGTCTGACACGGATCTAGCAAAAACCTAGCGCGGATCTAGCGCGGATCTAGCTGAAATCCAACAGAAATTTAGCGCGAATCCAGCAGGAATCTAAACCATAAAATAGCTATTGACCTGGTATTATGTGGTGCTAAACTCACACCATGAAAACCATCCTAACCCATACATCGGCCCTTGAATTCTGGCGATCCGAACTCAGCGACGTCGGATCGGCGCGCAGCGTATGCCGCAGCACGACCGTGCCCGAGAAAGCTCCGCACGGCTCCGATATGCGAACGCATGCGCTCGTTCGCGGCGGCACATTGTCCCTGCCCGTCCACGTTCTTGCTCGGGAAAACAGGAAAGCCAGTTCGGCCCTCATCGTTCACCGTGCGCAATCCCTACCGGAAAGATCGTTAAGGGCCGTGTTCTTCCCTGGATTCGACGAACCGGTTTTCGTCACCTGCCCCGAACTGACTTTCGTGCACATGGCGTCGGCGATCGGCTTTCCCCTCGCAGTCCATTTGGGGTACGAGTTCTGCGGCACGTTCGCCCCCGACAAGCAGCACCCCTACGGAATCAGGAACAGGCCCCCTTTGACCAATCCGAGAAAGCTGGCCTCGTACCTAGACAACGCAGGATACCTGCATGGAACGAAAGCAGCCCGCCGGGCACTTCCTCACGTTTTGGGCGGATCGGCTTCTCCGCGCGAATCGACCCTCGCCGAACTGCTAACGCTTCCCTATCTGTACGGGGGAAGCAAGTTGGAGCATCCCGCCATGAACGCTACCGTAGCGATTCCGCAGCACAGCAACTGGACAACCAGCCGCTCCTCTTTTCGATGCGACCTGCTTTGGCGAGACAGGGGCGTGGCGGTCGAATACGACAGCACCCTCTGCCATACCGGCGCGAAGCGCATCGCCGAGGATGCGTCCCGACGCAACGCGCTCGAAGCACTCGGCCTGACCGTGGTGACCGCCACTTGGCGCCAGGTGGCAAACTACCAAGAATACAACCGCTTCGCACGTATTCTGGCCGGCCACTTAGGAGCGCGGATACGACCCGCTTGCTCCGACTATTCGCTCAAGCAGCTTGAACTTCGTCGGCAGTTGCTCAGTCAAAAGGGGCTTTTCGCGTAACGCCAGAAACGCTTCCGACCGTACAACTCACGCAGCGCAGCCGACAAAGCTCGGAGCAACGTCGCAAGCAAAGCGATTGCGGCTGGCACGTTGCGCGCGAAAAACCGCCCTTGCTGGCAGGTTTTGACGGTTTGAGGTTGCCGAGCGCGCGCCTCACGCTGCCCTTCCCCAACTTCATTTTCGATCGGGCTTCTGACCAGGCACGATACTGAAGTGTTTGCGGCTTGCGAAACGAAGGGCCGAAACGACGACCTCAAACCGTCAGAACCTGCCAGCGATCGCGTTTTTTCGTGCGCTGACGGCCCGAACGCAGGCGAAGTCCCGCATAGCCGCCTCGTCGGCCCGAAAGCGCCATCGCCCGGCGCGCGTCCGGCTGTCCAAGCGAGGGGCCGCCAACACGCCAGCGCCTTTGAACCCGCACAAGCAGCGAGGGCGCCCTTTCGGAGCGCCCTCGCATGCAGGTTCTACTTCGCTTCGTCCCTCATGTGCGGGAACAGCAGCACGTCGCGAATCGACGGAGCGTCGGACAGCAGCATGACCAAGCGGTCGATGCCCACGCCCACGCCGCCCGCCGGCGGCATGCCGTACTCGAGGGCGCGCACGTAGTCGTCGTCGTAGCCCATGGCCTCGTCGTCGCCCAGATCCTTTGCAGCCACCTGCGCCTTGAAACGCTCGGCCTGATCAACCGGGTCGTTCAGCTCGCCGAAGGCGTTCGCGTACTCGTGCCCGCAGATGAACAGCTCGAAGCGCTCGGTCAGGTTCTCGTCGTCGGCCTTCTTCTTGGCCAAAGGAGACACCTCGAGCGGGTGATCGATCACGAACGTCGGCTGGATAAGCTTCTCTTCGGCCACGGCCTCGAAGATCTCGGCGATCAGCTTGCCCTTGCCCCAAGCCGCATCGGCGTGCCCGCCGTTCTTCTCCAGAATAGCCACCAGCTCTTCAAGCGTGCGGTCGAAGTTCACCGGCTCGCCCGCCCCTTCGGTGGCAAGCTCGATCATGGACCTGCGCGGCCAGTCGCCCGACAGGTCGATCTCCTGGCCCTGGTACGTCACCTGCATGGTGCCGCATGCGGCCATCGCAGCAGCCTGAATGTAGCCCTGCGTGAGTTCCATCATGCCGTTGAGGTCGGAGAACGCCTGATAGGCCTCCATCGTGGTGAACTCGGGGTTATGAAACGGATCCATGCCCTCGTTGCGGAACTGACGGCCGATCTCGAACACCTTCTCGAATCCGCCCACCAGCAAACGCTTGAGGGGCAGCTCGGTAGCGATGCGCAGATAGTAATCGCGATCGAGCGCGTTGAAATGCGTGACGAACGGCTTGGCGTTCGCACCGCCCAGAATGGGATGCAGAAACGGGGTCTCGACCTCGTAGAAGCCCTGGTCCTCCATGTAGCGGCGAATGGCCGCCACGATCTTGAAGCGCTTCTCGAACGTCTCTTTGACCTCGGGATTCATGACCAGGTCGACGTAACGCTGACGGTAGCGCGTCTCCTTGTCGGCCAGACCGTGGAACTTCTCCGGCAGCGGGCGCAGGCTCTTGCTCAAAAGCTCGAACGACTGCACGGCCACGGACAGCTGCCCGCGCTTGGTGCGCATCATGGTTCCGTGCACGCCGATCCAGTCGCCCACGTCCAGATCCTTGAGCTCCGCGAACGCATCCTCGCCCAAGACGTTGATGCGGCAGAACAGCTGGATGTCGCCCGTCGAGTCGCGCAGCTCCAAAAACGCAAGCTTCCCCTGATCGCGCTTGGCCATGACGCGACCGGCCACGTCCACCTCGTCCTCGGTGGAAGCGCCGTCTTCAAGGTCGGCGTACTGCTGGACAAGATCGGTCAAATGATGCGTGTACTCGAACGCGTGGCCGTAGGGGTTCTTGCCCGCAGCGATGAGAGCCGCTCGCTTCGCGCGGCGCACTTCAATGGGGTCGTCTTCGATGATCTGGTCGGTGGTGTCGCTCATCTGCGGTTCCTTTATCTTAGTGATCGATCTTCTCAATGGTGATGGTGACCTGGCGGCCGGTCGGGCCCGTCGTTTCCACCACATCGCCCTTCTTGCGGCCCAGCAGCGCGGCGCCCACGGGAGACTCGTTGCTGATCTTGCCGGCGGCGGCATCGCTTTCCGCGCCGCCGACGATCGTGAACACGCGCTCGCGACCGCCCATGGTGACCGTCACCACCGAGCCGATGTTCACGCGCGAAGAGCGCTTCGGCGTGTTGACCACGGTCGCCTCGGAGAGGATTCGGCTGATCTCGGCGATGCGCGCCTCCATCATGCCCTGCTCGTTCTTCGCGTCGTCGTACTCGGAGTTCTCGGAGATGTCGCCGAACTCGCGAGCAACCTTGATGCGCTCGCCGATCTCGGCGCGCTTCTCGGTCTCAAGGTAGTGCAGCTCTTTTTCGAGGTTGTCCTTGCCTTCTTGTGTAAGAATGAAGTTTCCGTCTGCCATGTTTTCTCACCTGTCCCAATTACAAAAACAGGCACGCTCGTGCTTTCAAGCGTGCTTCCTTATATTTTTCGCTGTGATGAAATGCGCGGCTTCGGTGTTTCCGCACTGATATGAAAAAAGCGGTATGTGCGAGGCCAGACCTGCACATACCGCATACCGAACAAAACTGTTGAGCTATTCGGCCTTTTTCTTAGCGGCGGTGGTGGTCTTCCGAGCCGTCGTCGTCTTCTTGGCCGGCTGCTCTTCCACTACCTCTTCGATGATTTCTTCCTCATCGTCGGCGTCCTCGATGGACTTGCTGCCCATGCCGTCGCGAAGGTTCTTGACGGTTTTGCCAAGCGCGCTGCCAAGCTTCGGAAGGTTCTTCGGGCCGAAGATGAGCAAAATCACCGCAAGGATGATGAGAAGCTCCGGCATCCCCATTCCCAAAATTTTCATACGTTCCTCCAAATTGCTCGTGCAAAGGCCGCGCCTTACGACCCCGCCCCACCCTGCTCGTCAGGGTGATGTACCTATGCAAAAAAGGGATGTTGCAGAAAAGCACATCCCTTCCAAGCTCCATACCTGGGATGACGTGGCTTGGAATCGCGACCCGCATCCCAAAGCGGTTCGCAGCCAAGCCATGCCGTCGTCTGAGGTTCGTATAAGCGATACCGTCGGACAACTCTGGGTATATTACCGCAAATGCACCAGCATGAGAAGCATGCTTCCCGATTTTGCGAGAAATTGCCTTGCAGTCGCCATAGTATGCACTGACGAAGAGGCGCCCCGGCAAAGGGTTCGCAGGTGGCCGCCTTAACGCCCTACCGATCGCCGCGACTCCGAAAACGCGAGGAAGCTGCCCGCGAAGCACCGTTCAAAGACGCACGCAGCCGTTCGGCCTCTGCGGAAGATCGCGAAATCCCCTGGATGCGCTCCAGCCGATCGGCGGCAGTACGGCCCTGCGTCGCGCCCGCATCATCGCCGCGCTTCACGCGCTCGCCGTCGTTGGTGTAGTAAGCGTAATAGTATTCGGAGTCGGTCCCTTCGCAGAACGTAGCGCAGATGCCCAGGATGTTGGCATCGGCTTTTTGCAGCTGCTCGCAAGCTTCCACCAGTTCGGCACGCGTTGCCAGATTCGGCCTTACCACTATCACCGTGCCATCCGCCAACGTGGACAGGATGGCTGCATCGACGAACGTACCCACCGGCGGAGTGTCGAACACCACGTAATCGTAGCTTTCCTCAAGAAGGGACACCAGCTTGGCATAGCGTTTCGACGAGACGATGTCGGCCGGGTTCGGGATGTTCGGCTCGACGTCCAGGAAGTACAGGTTCGGCGTGGGCGTGGCGGCCACGGCCCGCGAAAGCGGCACGGCGTCGGTCAGCACCGCGTACACGCCTGCAGGAGGACGCACCCCAAGAGCGTCGGCCAAGGCCCGCCGGCGCATGTCGGCCTCCACCAGCAGCACGGTCTTGCCCGATGTGGCAATGGCGCGCGCAAGCTCGATCGAGCACGTCGACTTGCCCTCGTTCGGCACCGAGCTGGTAATCACGATGGACCGTATCGGAGAGTCGGGCGACATGAAGCGAATGTTCGCGAAGAGCGTCTTCGCCGCGTTCTGCACTTCGAGCGCGTTGGATGCGGATTTCTTTTTCCTGGCCACAAGTCGCTCCTTTGTTCAGCCGTGCTGCATTGGCCCCGGCTCCTCGCGTCAAGCAGGGCACCGTAAGTTCACTTATTCTAACTTGAGTAGAAGATAGACCCCTCGACGGCTCACGTCAAAGGAAAACCGCTCGGAAGATCTTTGCGACCGTCGGCAGCCCCGACTCTCGCGCTCGACGAGGCGGCGACCCGGACGGGCGGCGGCTCGG
Organism: Paraeggerthella hominis; assembly: GCF_021044775.1. Taxonomy (NCBI): domain Bacteria; kingdom Bacillati; phylum Actinomycetota; class Coriobacteriia; order Eggerthellales; family Eggerthellaceae; genus Paraeggerthella; species Paraeggerthella hominis. The sequence continues at coordinate 88,710 of NZ_JAJNOQ010000003.1, read as the reverse complement.
CCCCGCGTTGCGGACGGGCAGCAGCTCGGCTCCGAGTTGCGGGACGCGCCCGCAGCCCCAGTTCTACGCCGTCGAAGCCCCCGGGCCGCCGATCCGCCCCATTCCCCCATCGGCCGCGCGCGAAAAACCGCCCTCGCTGGCAGGTTTTGACGGTTTGGGGTCGTTCGACCCGGCAGGATGGGCGCCCGGGGAAACGCAACTCGGCAGCTAGGAGCCATGGCCAGGCGAAACGCAAAACGGGTCCGGCAGCGGCGAAGAGGGCGGCCGGCTCGGCAACCCCTAACCGTCAGAACCTGCCAGCGAGGGCGGTTTTTCGTGCGCAAGGCCTTGGCGGACACCAAGAGCGCTACCAGAATACGGCCTCTCGATGGGAACCCGGCCTTTCGCGACGCCGCAGCGAAAGGCCGGCTCCGTCCCGCGGCTCGATCGCGCGCGTCGCATCGCGCTGCGCCGCCCCCGGCACCGCACGCCCGCCGCGTACGCCCACCTCGCACGCCGCGCCCGCCGCACCGCAAGCCCGCCTCGCACGCCGCGCCCGTGCGCGGGGGCTGGGGTGCCGAATTCGCCAACTCCCCCAAGTTGGCATTCCCCCAAATGCAAAAAGGTCAGCCGCGAACGACTGACCTGCAAGTTCTGGTCGGGTTGACAGGATTTGAACCTGCGGCCTCTGCGTCCCGAACGCAGCGCTCTACCAAGCTGAGCCACAACCCGAAGTACTGCTTCAAGCAGCGACGGATATGATAGCACAACGAATCGAAAAGCAAAAGGAAAAATGACCCGAATTTCCGTCAGAATTTTCCCGCCCGTTTCTCGGACTCGCTTTCAGCCGCCTCTCCCGCAGCCTCACGGCCGCTTCGGACAACGACGGCAGCGCGCCGCCCAACGGGAAAAGCCCACGATCGCGGTGCAGACCCCGTCGTCAGCGCGCGGCGGCGCGCTCCTGCTCCTTCTGAGCAAGACGCGCAAGCGGCACGATCTTCGTCATGATCACGCCGTCGGACACCACGTCGCCGTCCTCGTCGTACGCAACCACGTTCCAATACTGCTTGACTCCGCCCGCGCTCGAAGGCTCCTGACGGTCAAGCTCGGCCACGCCGCGCAGCACGCCGTTCTTCCCGCTCTTGCGATGACGCACATGCACGTCGATGCCGAAAGGACGCTCGTTATCGAAATCGGTGTTCTGCTCGGTTCCGATGCTCGCCACCGTTTCAAGCAAGGCGATGGTCGCCCCGCCGTGCAGGTAGCCATGCGGCTGGTACAGGTCCGGCGTGATGGGCATTACCGCTTCAACGCGGGTTTCGCAGACATCGGTCGCCTCGATATGCAGGGTATCGGTCAAGGCCATAAGGCTCCTCCTTACTGATCCGCTCCGCGCGGATCCACCATGTTCGAGCCTTAGTATACCCGTCCAACGCCAAAGCATCCCCGGCCAGTCCCGCGAAGCCGTCCGGCCTTACCGAGCGCCCTCGGAACACGACCTAATGAAGCGCTTGACCTCGTCCGGAATGTCACGAGGATGCGGCTCGGGACGCGCGATCAGGTACCCTTGCAGGTAGTCAACGCCCAGATCGAGCACGGCACGCAGCTCCGTTTCGGTCTCCACCCCTTCGGCAATCACGCGGATGCCGCGGTCATGAGCGTATCCCACCAGATTGCGGGCAATGTCCTGCTGGTCCTTCTGGCAGTCGATTCCTCGAACGATGCATGCGTCAAGCTTCACGAAGTCAACGTGGTAGTCCAGCAGGGACGTCTCCCCGTTGTATCCGCTGCCGAAATCGTCCACGGCAAGGCGGGCGCCCAAACGCCGCGCCAGCGCTTCTTTGTACACGGCCATTTCGCGACTGTAATCGCTTTCGATGATTTCGATGACCAGGTGCCTGAGCATGCCGCCGTAACGCTCGATCAAGAACAGCTCGTCTTCAGAGGACAGGCGCTGCGTGGCGATGCTGTTCACGAACAGCAAAGACCCTTGACCTACGTAGCGCTGCGAGAACGCATCCAAAGCTCCCAGAAACGTCATGCGCTCGACATGGTGAAGCTTCGACTGCGAACGCGCCAGCGCCAACACGCGATCCGGCGTGGAAATGGACTCCAGCTGGGGGCGCATAAGCGCCTCGAAGGCAATGACCTCGCCGGCCCGAGCATCCACGATCGGCTGGAAATGGTAATCCACAAGCTGCTCGTCGAACAGGCGGTTCAAGTCCTCGCCGGTGTTCACGATGAACGACTTCTCGTCGTAGCTGGCGCGATCGAACGTGAACAGCTCGCCTTTTCGGCTGTTCTTCGCCAGGTACATGGCGAAGTCGGCGTACTCGCGAAGGCGCGCGTAGGCAGTGGCGTCATCGGGGCAGAACGCAGCGCCCATGGAGGCGCGCACTTTAAGCGCCTTCCCGTCAGGAGCAACCAGCACGCTCTCGTCGAACGCACGGCACAGGTCGGCGAACAGCGCTTCGACATCGGCTCGGTCCGAACAGACGTCGACGAACGCCAGGAACTCGTCGCCGGACACGCGCGAGCAAGGGCCCTTGTTGCCGAACACCGACTCCACAGCGCGCGCAGCTGCCTTGATGTACTGGTCGCCCCAATCGTGCCCGTACGTGTCGTTAACGAACTTGAGGTTGTCCAAGTCGAGCATGAGCATGGCTCCGAGCCTCTTGCGGCCCCGCAAAAGCTCGGTCACCTGCTGCTCGAACGCGCGGCGGTTCAGCAACCCGGTCAGAATGTCGTGATCGCGTTCATGCTCCAAGCGGCGACGCGTTCGAATCTCGTGCGTCACGTCTTCCACCAGCCCGTACATCACGCCGCGATCCTCATCCATCAAAACGACCAAGCGCACCCACGTGGTGCCGCGCTCGTCGAAGAACAGGTAGCGATCGTCCCCCTCGCGCTCGACGCGCACGCGGTACCAATCCATGAACCGATCGAAATCATCCGCCGACATGGTGCCCGAGCCCGCGCGCCCCACGCAGAAGCGCGTCGCTTCGGGGCACTCCAAGATGGACAGCGTAGAGAACAACCCCTCGGTATAGCTGACCGTTTCCAGGATGGCGTTGTACTCGAACGCGCCGATGCTGCGATCGGAAAGCTGCAGTATCTGGGACAGGCGCGAAGACGCCGAAGCAACCTGGGTTCCCAACGACTCGATCGCGTCGGAAAGCTCGTCCACCTCGACAATGCCGGTAGGCGTGAACGAAATGGGCTCTTCAGGACCGGTTGCGCGAACCTCTTTCATAAGGTTGCGCAAACGCGATGACGACAACCACGCCACCAGCACGGCCACGATCAGGCCCACGACGAAGGCAACGAGAAACGACCGGAACAAGCTTTCGGAAAGCGCATGCGAAGCCGAGAACAGCCCTTCTTCGGGAGCAATCCCCACAAGCACCCATCGGTCGGAGGCGAACGGAGACGTGCTGTCGTACAGCGCCAGCTCCATCGCGGATGCCACGGCGCGCTTGTCCGGGTCTGCCGAGTCGAAAGCCGGATCGACCACCATGCGAGCCTGGTTGTCCAGAAAAGCCTCGATGGAGCCGTTTTCGACGTACAGGCTTTGCGTCGCCCCGCTTGTAGCCAGCACTTCGTACGCGCGCGGTTTGTCCGGCAAGGGCTCCACGCCGGCGCTGCGCTCGGAGTCGGCGGCTTGCACGGTTGTGAGCAGGTACGAGCCGTCGCCTCGCTCGTTCAGGTCGCGATACGGAAAAAACGACTCGATGCGATCCAGGCGTATCTCAACGCCCAGCACTCCGCACAATTCCCCCGAAGCGGTTCGAATCGGCACGCTGTACGTCACCGAAGGCGTGCCCGCCCAGCCAAGATCAACCGGTCGGCCCCAGTACCCCAGATCGCTTGTCTCTGCATCGGGATGCTTTTGGGCGGCACGGAGGGGCTCGTAGTAGAAGGCGCTGCGCTGATTGCCTTCGGCAGCCAGCGGAAACGTTGCCGACCACTGGCTGTCCAGGGCTATCTCCATAGTGCGCCCCACGCTGATCGGACACGATGCAACCATGAGGTCCGAGCCGCCTTCGGCGTTGACCTTCGGGTTCGAATCGCGAATGTAGAGCGCCGTGCGAGCATCGGCGGCCTCTCCCTCCGCCCCGCCGTTCGCCAGCACGAAGTAGGCGCCGCTCACCTCGTTGTGCCGGATGAAAGACACCAGATCGTCGGCCATCGAATCGATAATGGACAAGGCCACGTCCGAACCCGGAACGATATCGGACACCGAAGCTCCGCGCTGTGCCAGCACCTCGTCAACACGATCGGCCACAACGTCGGGCGTCGAGCCGAAGTCCGACCAGCGAAGGACCATGTCGCCTTCGAGGTAGCTTGCCCGACTGGCCACGCGCTCCGAGAACAGATCGTACGCAGCGTCGTCCATCTGGACGAACACGCGACTCCCGGACAGAATCGCAGCGCTCATGACGCCCTGCAAAATAAGCACGATGCAGAAAGGCAGCGCGACAAGGGCCTTGAACGTCAAGCCCTTCCGCGCGCCCTTCACCTGTTTCATGCCCAGCGTCATGCCCTCGTAGCTCTATCCTTCAACATCCTCACCCTCGGGCGCTATGCCACGACGGCTTCCAATTGCATCTTCAAATCAGCCAGCCAAGCGTCGAAAACCGATTCGTCCAAAAACGCGGCGACGGCCTGGGCGGGATCGGCGCCCGCCTCGATCTGGGCGCGCACGGCGGCCCGATCCTGCGCTGCCCGGTCGAACAGCGATTTGCCCAGCACCGAACGAGCTTCGTTGCCCTTCGGAGTCGGGAACGTCCGATACAGCCCCGCGTCCATGGTCTCGAGCGCAGCGGGCAGGGTCTCAGCGTAGTTGCGGGAAGAATCCCCCAGCGACAGAGCGACGTCCTTCAAGAACTCCGGCTCGATCGCCTCTTTGGTCACGGGCAGATACCCCGCTTTCACGGCGAACCCGGCGTTCTGCTCCTTGGCCGTGAACCAGGTGAGAAACTCGACGCACGCGCACTCCGTACGCTCGTCGGCCTTCGTCACCACGAAGCCCGCACCCTGCTGAGGGGCGCACGGAACGCCGTTTTCGAACGTGGGAGCAGGCAAGGCTATCACCTCGATGGGATAGCTGGTCTGATCGTCAACCGTCACGGTCTGGGGAAAATACACGACCGACGAGGACGACCCCACGTAACTGAGCAGGTCGCCGGTCTTGACGGCGTCTGAGCGGAACTTGCCTTCGGAAGAGAACCAACCTTGCACCATGGGCACGTAGTAGTTGTCCCACAACGCCTTCATCGTAGCGCGATCAAGATCGAGCTCGATGCGTCCGTCACGAACGGAAAGCACTTCGTGACCCAACTGCTTCGCACCGGTGACCAGGTAATTCGTCAAAGCATCTCGGCCGAAGAACGCACGTCCGTCGTTCGGCACGTCCGGGGTTTGCGCATCGGTCCATTCGTAATAGCGCTGCGACACCGTCACGATCCCCTCGACGGTGGCAAGCTCGTCGAGCGTGCTGCCCGTTGCATCGGCGAACACCCGCCAATCGGTCAGGTTCATCTGAAACGTCTCGGTTGATTTCGCCACGGGAAACACCTTCAGAGAACCCGTGCCGTCCAGATCCCCTTCGGCCAAAAACGCCTCGACGTACCGATCCTTCTGCTCGTCGGTCAGGTATCCGGAAAGATCGGCCACGCGCCCGAAGCTATCGACAAGCGAAGCCGTATCGGGATACGAAAGGAACGCGTCGGGCATATCGGCATACCCGACAAGCTCCTGCGCCGACCCGGTCACCGCTGCGGCCAAATCGTTTACGCCGCCCTGGCTGGAACTGGTAACCACCACGCCCACGCTTTTGCCCTGGGTCGCGTTGAACTCGTCGACAAGCGATTCGAACGCCTGCTGCTGGGTTCCGTTGTAGTACGTCCACAGCTCGATCTGCACGGGGTCGGCGGGATCGAGCAGCGAAGAAGCGTCTTTGCCCGACGCAGCCGCGCCCGAGCCCGAGCAGCCCGCCAAGGTCAGCATTCCCGCAAGAGCAAGCGCAGCAGCCTGCCTCAGCGTCTTTTTCGCACTCATCCGCTCCCCCTCTGCATCGCGCACAACCACCCCGCACCTATGCGTACGTTTCAGAACATTCTAAGTCATGAAGCGGAGCTGCGGCCGACGAACTTGCGAACGCGCCGAGACGGCAGGAAGCTTTGGGTTGGCGGCAGGCCCTTACGAGTCCCGCGGCGCTTTCGGAGGCTTCGCATCGCGCGGAGCCGCCGAAGCACGGGGAACGGCCGCTTGCTCGTGGTCACGGTCGCACAACGGCTGATCGACGTCCAAGGGAGCCCGCTGCTCGTCAAGATGCCGCGCCACCGCCGACACTCCCGACAAGCGGCCGGCAGCATCCGGATCGTTAAGCATCTGCTTGGCATCGCGTTTGAACGTCTTGGTTGTTTGAATGAGTATCGCGCCGATAAGAAACGGCATCCAGAACACGATGCCGCGATAGACGAGCGCAATGGACAGCCCCGCCGCCGCAGTCGCCCCGAAAGACGTGAACGCCACCACCACGGCAGCTTCCACCACGCCTACGCCCTGCGGCGTGATCGAGATCATAGCGAACAGCGTTGCCACCACATAGCCGCAGATGAGCGCTTCGGGAACCGTTACGCCGAACCCAACGCCCACCAAGCTGAAGCAGGCAAGCTCGCACGCGCTTGCGGCAATGGAGCACCCGAAGGATTTCGCCGTGGTCTTGGGATTGTGCGCGATAAGGCCCGCCGCGTCGGAAAACGAGCACACGGTACGCTCCACCCACGGGTCGAGCGGCCCTTTCTTGAAGCGGGCGAGAATGCGGTTGACCAACCGCTCAATGGGCCGCAGCACGCGCAGCACGAGCGCCGGACGCTTGCGGCCCAGTACTAAGATGGTGATCATGGCCCCCACCAGCGCGATGACAAGCAGCCCGAGCAGGAACCACAAAGGCGACAAGCCCACCGTGGCGGCCAGTATGGCGAAGCCTATCAGCATGATGGTGGCGAATCCCGAATCGATGGTGATCTGCATGAGCAACGCCGCGCTGGTCGCCTTGCCCGGGGCAATGCCGCGCTGACGCGCATCGTCCACCACCAGCGTCGTACCGGCCAGGTTGAGCGACGGCGCGATCGTGTTCATGAAAAACGTCCCGAACACCAAAGGCAGCGTCGAGCGCGGATCCATGCGCTCGTCAACCGCTTCGAACGCATACGAATACGCGAAGCTCTGCGCGAAGTACTTTCCCAGCTGAGTGCACAGCGCGGCGATCAGCGGGATGGCCGCGCCCTTCTTGATGGTTTCCACCAGCTCGACCAGCTGATCGCCGCGCAAAAGCACCACCGCGAGCACGATGACGATAACAAGCCCGATGAGCAGGTTTCTGATGTTGAGCTTCACAGCCTTGCCCGCGCCCCGAACGCCTCCGCCTAGCGGAGGAATTCCTTGAGGTCGGAGTGCATGAGGAAGTCGAGCTCGTCTGCCGATTCCGCATCCGTCTCCAAGAACAGGAAGCCGTAATTGCCCACGCGTCGAACGTCGAACGGCCGCATCTCGAGCACATGGGAGAAACGGCTGAGGAACGCATCGTAGTCGAACCGCTCGTCCCCCGTAGCGTCGGCCGGCGGATTGAGCAGCGACATCGTGTACACTTTATCGTCCTTGCCCTCGAACGCGCGGTCGAAATCAGGGCGCGCATCTTCCAGGAACGCCTCGTACGTGCGATACCCGTAGCCGTGCCAGCTGACGTCGGTGCCGCCCAAACCCGCGAAACGAAGCGGGTTGAACTCGATGGGGCACACGTGCCCGTCGAGAACGCGCACCTCTACATGCACGGGGAAATTGCGCGCTCCCACAAGCGCGTTCACGCGGTCAAGCCATTGCGTGAACAGCGCGGACGTTTCGCGCACGATAGGCGCGCTCGTCACGTACATGCGGTCGGACGTGTCCTCGGCTGAAACGAAGTCGTGGCGCAAGACGTTGAGGATATGCGCCGCGCCGGTGGCGTCGAAGTACGCGTCGAGCGCGTACTCGGTCCCCTCGATGTAGCCCTCCAAGATGAACGATCCGGACCCGATGACGCTTTCGGGGTACATGTCGTGCCAGGTGGACGCGTTGCGCTGAATGTCGGCAAGCGCGCGCTCCCAGTCTTCGCGATCTTGGATGGCGTACACGCCCATGCTGCAGAATCCGACGGACGGCTTCAGCACGAACGGCGCTTCCAGCTTCGAGAAGTCCAGCTTGAACAGCTCGTCAACCGAGCAGGTTTTGAAGAACAGATCGGGGTCGAGGGCAGCCAGAACCTGCCGCATAGCGGCTTTGTCCTTGAACAGCCCGATAGCGCGCGACAGGCTTTCGTTATGCGCGTTCTCGACGATCCACGCCAAGGCGTTTTCGGAATTGGTGTACACGCGCTCGCCTGCATCAATACGGCGCACGGCTTCGTCTGCCGACACCAGGTTCAACGCACGGCCCGCGGCTGTCGTGCGCGCGAATTCGTTGTCGAGCACGGGATGCTGCGAAGACTCCATCCACGCAAGCAGCGGTTCTGATGCATACGGCTCGTCAAGCACTATCATTGCTTCGAATCCTCCTTCATCGGTGCGCTTCGAGCATGCGAAGCGCTTCGCGCATCCGCCGGCGCAAACACCGCGCGGCGACAAACAAACAGTATAGCATGGGCGCGGCCGCGCCCGGCAGCCCTACTCCCGACCGGCGGCACGATAGACGCGCACAAGGTCGCGCGCGTTCGTGATGTCGAAAAGAACCGCAAACGCAAACGCAAGGCCCAGCCCTATCGTCACCGCACCTTGCCGCGGCGCGATCATGAACACGAACGGCGCAAGCACGAGCGCGATAGGAATGAAAAAGCCGATCAAACAGCTGCCCAAACGCTTCCACAGCCCGTAGACGAACGACGCCACCACGTACACGAACAGCCCGGTGGCAGGAGACCCCGCCAAGCTCAGCACCGCCAAAGCCGCCGCTTTCGCCGCCACGACGGCGCCTTCCTTCTTGATGCTTTGGCGCGTCTCATCGCGCACCTGTTCCGGCGTTTTCTGAGGAGCCGATGCCCTGAACGGCGCAAACGGGTCGAATGGATCGAACGGCACGCCGCCGGGCGCGCCCTCGCCGGCGGAGCGGGCGCCGTCCCACGAGGTCCATACGTAGGTGGTGCGGCCCTGCCCTTGCGACGAACCCTGCCCGAACGGCCAATCCGCGAACGGGTCCCATTCGACCTGCTGGGGCGATCCGTACGGGTTCGCCGTAGGATGCGCGTACGGGTTGCCCGCATAGGGGCGCGGGTCGCGACGCGGGTCGAACTCCGGCGTCCACGAGCGGTTGAGCAGCACGTCGCGCGCTTCGTTGATCTGCTTGGTCAGCTCTTCCGCTTCGGCGCGCTCGGCGGAATCAAGCGAAAATTTGTCCGGGTGATGGGCGATGACCAGCTTGCGATGCGAGGCTTTGACCTCGTCGTTGGTAGCCCCCTCGCTCAGGTTCAGTATGTTCAACGCTTGAGATTTCTTCATGCCGCCCACTATACCGAAGCGCATTGCGCGTTGCGCCCCCGGTGCGAGTATGTTCCTTTTACGACAAGGAAGGAACATAACCATACCCGAAACGCTCACACGTTCGCGGCTACGGCATCGATGCGAAAAGGCGGCCGTTGCCCTTCCTGCAAAAAAAGCTGGACCCGACAAGCGGATCCAGCTTTTCGATCAAGCGTGCTTGGGGGGCGCTGCGGGCTTCGGCCGCGCGCCAGCTGCCGGCTTAGTGCCTGAAGTGGCGATGGCCGGTGAACACGAGCGCGATGCCGTGCTCGTCAGCGGCGGCGATCACCTCGTCGTCGCGGATGGATCCGCCCGGCTCGATAATGGCCGTCACGCCGGCCTCGGCCAAAGCGTCAAGGCCGTCGCGGAACGGGAAGAACGCGTCCGACGCGGCCACGGAGCCCTTCGCCTGCTCGCCCGCCTGCTCGACGGCGATGCGCGCGGAGTTCACGCGGTTGGGCTGGCCGCCGCCCACGCCCACCGTGGCATGGTTCTTGGTAAGCGCGATGGCGTTGGACTTGACCGACTTGCACACGTTCCAAGCGAACAGCAGCTCGGCCATTTCCTCGTCGGTAGGCTGGCGCTTCGTGGGAACCGTGAACGCAGCCGGATCCTCCAGCACGCCGTCGGAATCCTGCACGAGCAGGCCGCCCTCGACGGAGCGGTACTCCACTTCCCCGCCGGCCTTGTTCACGCCGCCCGTGGACAGGAGACGCGCGTTCTTCTTGGCACTGTACATGTCCAGCGCGTCGCCCGCGAACTCGGGCGCCACGATGGCCTCGACGAACTGCTTGTTCTCGAAGATGGCAACCACCACGTCGGACGTGACCGGACGGTTGAACGCCATGACGCCGCCGTACGCGCTGACCGGGTCGCACGCATGCGCGCGTTGGTACGCGGCCACCAGGTCGGCGTCCTGGCACACGCCGCACGGCGTAAGGTGCTTCACGATGACGCACGCGGGCTCGTCGAACTCGCGCACGGCCGTCCAGGCGGCGTCCAGGTCCAGGTAGTTGTTGTACGAAAGCTCCTTGCCCTGGTGCTGCTTGGCGTGGGCCAGGCTGTGCTCGGCACCCGCGTAGCTGTCGCGACGGTAGAACGCGGCGGACTGATGCGGGTTCTCGCCGTAGCGCAGGTCCTGCACCTTGGTCAGGTTGAGGGCGCGGGCGGCCGGGTACTTCTGGTCGCCTTCGAGCTGCTCGCCCATCCAGGCGGCGATGGCGCCGTCGTAGGCGGCCGTCGTGCGGAACACGTCGAGCGCCAGCTTCGCGCGCGTATCGCGCGTGGTGGCACCGTCGTTGGCGCGCATCTCGGCCAAGATGTCGTCGTAGGTTTCCGGGCGCGTGACCACGGCCACGCTCTCGAAGTTCTTGGCGGCGGAGCGCAGCATGGACGGGCCGCCGATGTCGATGTTCTCGATGCAGGTTGCGAAGTCGGCGCCGCCGGCCACCGTCTTCTCGAAGGCGTACAGGTTCACGACCACCATATCGATCATCTGGATGCCGTGCTCGGCCGCCTGGGCCATGTGGGCCTCGTTGTCGCGCTTGGCCAGCAGACCGCCGTGCACGCGCGGGTGCAGCGTCTTCACGCGTCCGTCCATCATCTCCGGGAACTGCGTCACGTCGTCGATCGGCGTGACCGGCACGCCGGCCTCCGCGATGACGCGGGCCGTGCCGCCCGTGGAGATGACCTCCGCTCCGAACTCCTCCACGAGGACGCGGGCGAAATCGACGACGCCCGCCTTGTCCGTAACGGACATCAAAACGCGCTTGACCTTCGGATTGCTCATATGGTCTTACATCCTTTCCTTTTGGGTTCCGCCGCCTTGCGAACGACGAAACAACTCGACGCTGCGGGCCCTATTGCCCTGCACCGGCATTGCCTCCGGCGCTCTATCTACCTGCCCAAGCTGCTTTCGTGCTTGGCGCGGGCTTCTTCACTGTACCGTTGCCGGTAGCGTACGTCCACCAGCTCGCCGACGATCGCTATCGCCAATTCGGCGGGCGTCTTCGCCCCGAACTTCAAGCCGATGGGGCGCTTGACGCGCGCCCAGTCGTCCTCGGTGGCGCCCGCCGCCAAAACCAGCTCGTGCACGCGATCGTTCTTGCCAGCGCACCCCATCATGCCCACGTAATGCGCGCCGTGCTTGGCCGCCCACACGCAGGCCTCGGGGTCGAACATGTGGCCGCGCGTGAGCACGCACACGTAGTCCGCCGACGTGCAGGACAACTGGTCCAGCGCATCGAAGCTGCCGCCGGGAAGGACGATGCGCTCGGCGTCCGGGAAGCGGGCTTCGCTCACGTACGCGGGGTCGTAGTCGACCACCGTCACGCGAAAGCCCACGTGCGCGGCCAGCGCCGCGACTTCGCTGGCCGCGTCCGACGCGCCCAGCAACCACACGCGCACCTGCTCGAACAGCGGGACGGAAAGCCAGGTGAGGCCTTCGAACTGCTCGTTGTGCATCGAAGGCCCGCGCGTGACGTCCTTCATCTGAAACGCATCGCGTGCGGAATGCGGGCGCGCCGCCACGATCTCCTTCGCATCGTTGCAGAAGAACACGAGCGGCTCGCCGTCGGCGGAACCTTGGTCGCCGTACTTCTTCGTCACCTCGTTGTCGGTGTTGGCCTGGGCCTGCTGTGCATCGTAGACCACCTTGAAGCCTACCCAGGCAAGGTCGCCTTCGTCGATGGCGCGCACGGCGCGTTCGAACACGACGGCGTCGGCTTCGCCCAAGCTGCGCGCGATCACGTCCGCGTACGACGGATCGACATGCTGGTTGCCCGCAAGGGCCTCCGCCGAAAAGCACGGGAAGTCGTCGGCGGACAGGACGGGCGTGCGGCCCGCCCGCAGATCAGCCGCCACCGCAGCGAGCACGTCCCTCATCATGCGATATGCACCTTCCTGTCCTCGCCCACCGTCACGCGGCCCTCGGCGATCTGGCGCAGCACCTCGGGATAGATGACGTGCTCCACCTCATGGATGCGCGCCTCCAGATCCTCCAGCGCGTCGCCTTCGCGCACTTCGACGGCGCGCTGCGCCACGATGGGGCCCTTGTCGTAGTCCTCGTTCGCGAAATGCACGGTCACGCCCGTCACCTTCACGCCCGCATCGTAGGCGTCCTGGATGGCGTGCGCGCCCTTGAACGCAGGCAGGAGCGCCGGATGCAGGTTGAGCACGCGATCCGGGAACGCGTCCAGCATGACCGGCGTAACCTTGCGCATGTAGCCGGCCATGACCACGTATTCCGCGCCCGCCGCACGCAGCTCGTCCACGATGCGCGCATCGGCAGCCAGCGGATCGGCGTACACGTCGCGGTTGAGCACGACGGTCGGGATGCCCGCGGCCTTCGCGCGCTCGATGCCGTACGCGTCGGGACGCGACGACACCACGCACGCGACGTTCACCGGCAACCCGTCGCGCACGGCATCGATGATAGCTTGCAGGTTCGTGCCGCTGCCGCTCAGCAGCACGCCTATCGTAAGCGGCGTGGTCATGCGAGTTCTCCTATTCCGCCTCGTAGCCGTACAGCGCGCCGTCGTTCGCGTAGCGAACCTCGGCCGCGCCGGACACGACGCGTCCCACGCGATAGGTCCGCTCGCCGGCTTCGGCCAGCGCGGCCTCCACCTCGTCGGCGCGCTCCGGGTCTACGATGAGCACCAGGCCCAGGCCCATGTTGAAGGTCTTGAGCGCCTCGGACTCGTCCAGATGCGCCGCCTCGCACACGAACTTCGCGATGGGAGGCACCGGCCACGTGCCCAGGTCGACCTGCGCGTCCACGTTCTCCGGCAGCGCGCGGTTCAGGTTCTCGGTGATGCCGCCGCCCGTGATGTGCGCAAGCGCGCGCACCGCGTTCGGGCAGGCGTCCAGCACGGCGCGCACCGGCTTCACGTAGATGCGCGTCGGCGCCAAGAGCGCGTCCTGCAGGCTGGCTCCGCCCAGCTCATCGCGCTCGATGCGCAGCTCGTAGTGGGTCTTGCCCTCCACGCACACCTTGCGCGCCAGCGAGTAGCCGTTGGAGTGCAGGCCGCTCGACGCCAGGCCGATCAGCACGTCGCCTTCGCGCACGGCCGCCGGATCGAGCATCTTCACGCGGTCCACCACGCCTACGCAGAAGCCGGACAGGTCGTAGTCGTCCGGATCCATCACGCCGGGATGCTCGGCCATCTCGCCGCCGATGAGCGCGCAGCCGGCCTGCTTGCAGCCTTCGCCGATGCCCGCCACGATCTCGGCCATGTTCTCGGCGTTCAGCTTGCCGATAGCCACGTAGTCCAGGAAGAACAGCGGCTCGGCGCCCGTGGCCAGAATGTCGTTGGCGCACATGGCCACCAGGTCGATACCCACGGTGTCGTGCTTGCCGGCCAGCTGGGCCACCTTAAGCTTCGTGCCCACGCCGTCGGTGCCGCTCACCAGCAGCGGATCGACCATGTCCTTGGCCGCCGCGATGGAGAACAGGCCGCCGAAGCCGCCGATGTCGCCCACCACCTCGGGACGGTACGTGTCGTGCACGACGCCCTTGATAGCCTCCACGGCGCGCGCGCCTTCCGCCGTATCGACGCCGGCCTGCGCGTACGTGACCGCATCCTCGTCCATCCAGCTGGGCATCTGGGGGCCGTCCTCGTTCTGGTTCGCGTTCACGGTGATTCTCTCGGTCATCTCAAGCTCCTTCTTGCCGCCCTTCAGACGGACGCCTCGTTATCGTACGCTTCTGCGAAATCCTTCTTCGTCATGAAGCTCTTTTTGGACAATGATTCGGGAATGGCCACAGGATAGTCCCCCGAGAAGCACGCTTCGCAGAAACCCTGCTCGCGCACGTCGGGCAACGCGTCCCGCAAACCCTGCAGCGATATGAACGCCAGCGAGTCGGCCCCGATCCAAGAGCGCATCTCGTCAAGCGTCATGTTGGCGGCGATCAGCTGATCGCGCGTGTCGGTGTCGATGCCGTAGAAGCACGGCCACAGAACCTCGGGGCTCACGATGCGCAGGTGCACTTCCGCAGCGCCCGCTTCGCGCAGCATCTCCACCAGCTTCTTCGACGTGTTGCCGCGCACGATGCTGTCGTCGATGACCACCAGGCGCTGACCGCGGATAACCGAGGGCAGCGGGTTCAGCTTCAGGCGAATGCCCAACTGGCGCATGGCCTGAGTCGGCTCGATGAACGTGCGGCCCACGTAGCGGTTCTTCACGATGCCGTCCGAATACGGGATGCCGCTTTGCTGCGAAAACCCCATGGCGGAAGGCACGCCCGAGTCGGGCACGCCCAGCACCAGATCGGCCTCGACGGGCGCCTCCTGCGCCAGGATGCGCCCCATGGCGCGACGCGCCTGGTAGACGCTCTGCCCGTCGATCACGCTATCCGGGCGCGCGAAGTACACGTACTCGAATATGCAGGATGCGCGCTTGCCCGCGGGTACGCCCTGCTCGGAGTGCATGCCCTCGCGGCTGAAGCGGACGATCTCGCCCGGCTCCACGTCGCGCAGGTACGTTGCGCCCACGATGTCCAGCCCGCACGTCTCGCTCGACACCGCCCAACCGCGACCGTCGGGAAGCTGGCCGATGCACAAGGGGCGTATGCCGTTCGGGTCGCGAAACGCGTACAGCGAGTCGGGGCTGGCCAGCACCATGGCGTACGCGCCCTCCAGATGCTCCATCGCGTAGCGGATGCCGTTGCGCAGATGGTGCGTTTCCTGCGTGACCCACCCGATGGCCTTCGCAGCCACTTCGCTGTCGGTGCCGGCGCGGAATTGCACGCCCTCGCCCACCAGGCGCGCGCGCAGCGCGTTCGTGTTCACGAGCGTGCCGTTGTGCGCAAGCGCGATCAGCACTTCGTCGATGGCCGAGATATGCGGCTGCGCAGCCTCCCACGACGCCGCGGCGCCGCTTGTGGAGTACCGGGCGTGCCCCACGGCTACGAACCCGTCGAGCGCTGCCAGGCTCGCTTCGTCGAACACCTGCGTGACCAGGCCCAAGTCCTTGGCAACCATAACGGTTTCGCCGTCGCCCACCGCAATGCCCGCGCTTTCCTGCCCGCGATGCTGAAGCGCCTGCAGGCCGAAGCACGCCATACGGGCAACGTCCTCGCCCTCGCCGGGAGCGAACACGCCGAATACGGCGCACTCCTCCTCAAGGCGATCGGGGCGCTCGCCCGGAAACGCAGCCATGCTCATGAGGCGATCTCCTTCGACACGTCGCCCACGGCGGCCGCAGCGTCGGGGTCGGCCAAACCGCCTTCGGCCGCGTTGGCGGGCGCAGGCCCGATCGTGGAGTCGGCCACGTAGCCGAACAGCACCCAGCGACCATCGGTCGGCAGGTTGTCGCACGTGGCGAACGTGAAGGTCTGCTTCATGTCCGCAGCGGCGGGAAGGTCGGACACGCTCACCACGGAACGGTCGATCTTGTCCTGGACGTAGGCCACGCGCTCCTCTTCGGACGCGAACGCGGTTTGCGCAAGCGGGTCGTCGGCGGCGCAATGCACGAGCGAGAACGTGGTCAGCTTGACGTTGCCCTGCGGCGTGAGGATGTAGATGGTGCGGCTGGCGTTGAACGCCGCCGGATCGTCCATGCCGGCAATGGCCGCGAACATGGATCCGTCGTTGAGGTGATGCCCGTACACGATGTTGTTCGCATCGGAGAAGTCGCCGGCGTTCTCGGCTGCCAGGAAAATAGCGCCGAACGTGGCGATCCAGCCCTCCGAACCCTTGAAGTCATGCGTCAGGTACTTCTCGTTGTCGGTCGTGTGCACGATCGGGTAGTTGATGTTCGTGCCCGGCACGTAGATCCAGCCCACCGTATCGGGGTTGATGGCCTTCAGCGCGTCCCAATCCACCGTGAAGTCGGCAAGCGACGTCCCTTCGACGTCCGCAGGCGGATTGAAGCCGTCTTGGGCCACTTCCTTGTACGTCTGCTGGCCCTGCCAATAGCTGAATCCGATGGCGCCGAGGGCAGCCAGGGCCACCACGAACACCACGAGCGCGATCCAGAAGACCACGCGCCACGGCCCGCCCTTTTTCTTGCGCCCGTTCGCCCCGGAGCCGTTCGGCCCAGGTCCGTTCGGGCCCCTGCCGGCGCCGCCGTATCCGTACGAAGCCGGTGCCGGACGGTACGCCTGCTGCCCCGCCTGGGGCTGCACGGGACGATATGCCTGCTGATGAGGTTGAGGTTGGGGCCGATACGCAGCCTGCTGCTGCGTCGGCTGCGCGTAGGGCTGCGCCGGACGCGGCGCCTGCTGACGGGGAGCCTGCTGACGCGGCGCCCGGTACTGCGGCGCCGACTGCCCCTGGCCAGGCTGCTGGGGAGCCGGAGCCCTTCGGGCACCGGGGCCTGCGGCCTGCTGATGCGCAGCTTCCTGCTGAACCCGGGCACGAGCGTGACGACCGCGCGGCTCGGGATCGGGATACTGTCGATAGTCGGTCATGTTCGCCTTTCGAAGGAACGTCGAACCGCGGGCGTTGTATCGTCCTCGACCGTTTGGCGCGCCCGCTGCTGCCAGACCGTTACCATAATAAGCAAAACGCCCCCGAAACGAGGGCGCGATGTAGTCAAAAACGCAATTTTCACGACTACGGGCGTCGCCCGCGGTCAGCTACTTCTTCATCTCGTCGATAAAGCCCTTCGCAATGAAGACGACGATGATAAGCACGATGATCGCAACGACGACCCAGATGGCCTCCATGGGCACGGTCATTCCAAACAGAGTCATGTCTTCCCCTTAAATCAAGCGCGCGAAAGCGCGCAATCGGCGTTAATGGCTGCAGACCATAGTAACGCGATCTCAGGCTTCGCGCAAGCGAGCTTCCAGAGCGTCGTTGATAATTTTGAGCGCCTTTACGCGCGCATGACGCTTGTCGTCGCTTTCCAGAACGATCCACGGAGCGAAGGGGGTCGAAGTCAGCCGGAACATGTCCTCGACCGCAGCTTGATACTGCGGATGCTTGTCGCGGTTGCGCCAATCTTCGTCGGTGATCTTCCATTGCTTGGCCGGATCGTTCTGCCTTTCATGGAAGCGGCGCAGCTGCTCTTCCGGGCTCACGTCAACCCAGAACTTGAGCAGGATGGCGCCCCAGCGCACGAGCTCCTGCTCGAACTCGTTGATCTCGTCGTACGCGCGCGTCCATTCGGCGGGCGAAGCGAACCCCTCTACGCGCTCGACCAGCACGCGCCCGTACCAGCTGCGGTCGTAGATGCCCACGTGCCCCGCCTTCGGCAGACGCGTCCAGTACCGCCACAGATGCGGGTGCAGCAGTTCGGGCTTCGTGGGAGCCGGGCTGGGGAAAATGGTGTAGGCGCGCGCATCGAGCGCCTGGGCGACGCGCTTGATGTTGCCGCCCTTGCCCGCCGCATCCCATCCTTCGTACATGAGCATGAGCGGGATGCGCTTTTGGTACATCTCCATTTCCAACCTGTTCAAACGATCTTGCTGGGCTTTGAGCTGCTCCTTGTAGGCCATCGGATCCAGCGCGAGGCCATGGTCGACCCGATCGAGCGCGGGAGGGTCGTCCACCTGGCGAAACCGCGAGGCGCGAGGAGCGCGGGCGCGAGCCTCGTCAGCCTCTTTCTGCGCGGCAGCCAAGATGCGGGCCTCCTCTTCCGGCGCGCGGCCGAACAGAGGGGCCTCCTCCAAAGCGCCCGCCGAATTGGCTTGCGCCTTCGCTGCCGCCGCCACAGCTTCGGCGTTGGGCTGCGCGGCAAGCGCGCCGGACAGCGCGTCCGCCAGCGTTTCGGCTATCTGCAGGTTCGCGCGACGCTTGTCCTCCCCGTTGACCAGATGCCAGGGAGCGTACGCGAAGTCGCTGCCTTCCAGCAGGTTGTCGTACAGGCGGTAGGCCTCCTCGTAGTTTCCTATGCGCGCAAGCTTCTCCTCGCTCACCCGCCAGCGCGTGGCGGGATCGTCGTGCAAGCGCGTCAGGCGCTTCTTCTGCGCCTCCTTGGTCACGTGCACGAAGAACTTCACCACCAGATAGCCGTCGTCCACCAGCTGGCGCTCGAAGTCGGCCGCCGACGTAAGGTGGCGGCGCAGCGCGCTGATGTGACGCTCGTCGCGCGCCTCGGCCATGGCGGCAGCCACGGCCTTGCGCTTGCCCGTGGCCTTTTCAGCCTGAGCCATGGTCAGGCTTCCGTATTCGGCGTACAGCATGTGCTGGACTGCGGCGGTGTACCAGCCGCGGTCGTAGAACGTGGTGGTGCCGCGCATGCCGAGCGATTGCCAGAACTCCTGCATGATCGGGTAGAATCCCGTGACGCCGTACGGTGCGCCCGCAAAGGTCCGCGCAGCCTTGACGTCAAGGTTTTCCGTGACGTGCACGCTGGTCGCGCGTGCGTCCAAATGATAGAGGAGATCGGAGATGCGACTGCCCTTGCCCGCCCCGTCCCAACCCTCGAACAAGACCACGAGGCCCACGCCCTGCGTGCGCGCTTGCTGCTGCAGCACCACAAGCCGGTCCATGAGCTGGTCGCGACGCAGCTTGTACTCATCCTTCGGCAGGGCTTCCAGCGAGAAATCGACGGTCTCCAGCATGCGCGCATCCTTTCTCCGGGGGTGCACCCCATCATAGCACAGCGGGAAATCGGGCCGTTCCGCTGCATCAACTCAAGGTAAAATCTTGGTGCCGGGTTCGCGAGCGCGCTTTGCGACCAGCCACGGTTTGCCTACAATGGAATCAATGACCAACCAGCGCGGCGCGGCGCACGACGTCGCTTACGCGGCGCCTGCCGCAGCGGCCGAACGACCCACGAAGAAGCCATCATGCCCAACTACGGAGTAATTGACCTCGGATCGAACTCTATTCGCCTCGTCATATACGAAGTGAAGGACGACCGCCGGGAAACGTACACGAACAAGGATTTCAAAAGCCTCATCAACGACAAGGTGATGGCCGGCCTTTCCGCCTACGTCGTTGACGGCGCGTTCACCCAGGCGGGCATCGACCGGGCCGTCAACGTGCTCAAGGGCCACGCGAAGCGCTCGCGGTACTTCGATTGCAAAAAGCTCGAGGTGTTCGCCACCGCCGTGCTGCGCAACGCCTCGAACTGCAACCAGGCCGTAGCCGAGATCGAGGAGCGCACCGGGCTGCCCATATCCCTGCTTTCCGCGCAAGACGAAGCCCACCTGGGATTCGTGGGGGCCACCTGCGATCGATCGGTCGTCCGCGGAACCCTGGTGGATATCGGCGGCGGGTCGACCGAGCTCACACGCATCGAGGACGGCCGCGACTTCGACAACGTCAGCTTGGGGCAAGGGTCGCTCTCGTCGTTCGCGCGCTACGTGCGCGCCATCCTGCCCGCAGACCCCGAGATGCGCGCCATCGAACGCGCGCTGCGCGACCATCTGGACAAGCTGCCGCACCCTGAGGCGTACCGAGCGGACACCCTGTACGGCATCGGCGGCAGCACGCGCGCCGCCGCCAAGATGCTGCAACAAGCCACAGGCTCGGCAACCCGGCCCAAAACCATGACGCGCGACGATATTCATGCGATACTGAAGTGGTGCCGTATCGACCCCGACGCATTTGCCCATGCCGCGCTCAAAGCCTCTGCCGAGCGCGTGCATACGTTAGTACCGGGCTGCATCATTCTCCATGCGCTGTTCGACGCCTTCGGCGCGCAGCGCCTGGAAATCTGCAAATACGGCGTTCGCGAAGGATACCTGATCGAACGCATGCTGCTCTAAAGGAACCGATTCGCCATCACGCGCATCAGCGCACGTTGACGGAACGTACGGGAAGGGAAGCTCATGGAAGCAAGCAAGAAGCCGTCGATCGAAACCACCCCCAAGCAGGGTGCGGGCCATCCGAAGACAAGCCCGGCCGTTCCCGACCACCAGGAGCCAGCCGCCCATGCATCCGCCGCGGACGGCGTTGCGGGCGAGCGCATGCAGGCGGCGCCCTACCTGCAGAACCGCGAGCTGTCGTGGCTCACGTTCAACGAGCGCGTGCTCGACCAGGGAGCCGATGAAACGGTGCCGCTGCTCGAGCGGCTGAACTTCATCTCCATCTTCTGGAGCAACCTGCAGGAGTTCTTCATGGTGCGCGTGGGCAGCCTGACCGACCTGGCCCTGGTGAAAAAGCACATCATCGACTCGAAGTCGAACATGACGCCCGCCGAGCAGCTCGACGCGATCTACGCGCGCTGCCGCGAGCTCTACCCCATCCAGGAACGGACCTTCGAGGAGGTTCGCCGCCTGCTGCGTGAGCGCCGCGTATGCCATCTGCGCCCTGAAGACCTCACCGACGACCAGCGCGCCTTCCTGTCGCGCCACGTTCAGCAAAACGTCCTGCCGTTTCTGTCTCCGCAGATCATCAACACGCGTCACCCGTTTCCGCATCTTGAAAACGGAGCCTTGTACGTTGTGGTGCGCCTGAACGAGGAGATCAACCTGGGCAAGAAAACCGCGAAGGCGAAGGGCGCGGACAAGGCGGCCAAGCCCGACAAGGCGAAAAACCTTGGAGCCGAAGGCGTGACGCTGGGACTGGTGCCCATGCCGAAGCAATGCGCGCGCGTCATCGAGCTGCCGGGCGACGGGCTGCAGTTCATCTTGCTGGAGCACGCCATCGAGATGGTGGCGTCCGAGATTTTCAGCATGTACGCCGTCAAGCACACCAACGTGATCTGCGTGACGCGCAACGCCGACCTTGACGCCACCGAAGGCACCGACGAAAGCGACGAGGACTACCGCGAGCACATGAAGCGCATCCTCAAGAAGCGTGCGCGCCTGGCTCCCGTGCGCCTCGAAAGCGAGCGACCCCTTTCGTCAACCCTGGAAAAGCTGCTGCTCAAGCGCTTGGGACTGAAATCTCACCAGGCATTCGTCACGTCGGTGCCGCTTGACATGAGCTTCACCTGGGGGCTGGGCAGCCGCCTGCCCGAGAAGGAACGCGCCAAGATGACGAACGTGCCCTTCACGCCGCAGTGGCCGGGATGCCTTGACCGCAACCGCCCGGTCATCGACCAGGTAACCGAAAAGGAAGTGCTGCTGTCCTACCCGTACGAGACGATGGACGCGTTCGTGCAACTTCTGCGCGAGGCCGCCAACGACCCAAGCGTCATTTCCATCAAGATCACGCTGTACCGCCTGGCAAGCCAATCCCACCTGGCCGAAGCGCTCATCGCGGCAGCCGAGAACGGCAAGGAGGTGACGGCGCTGTTCGAACTGCGCGCGCGGTTCGACGAGAGCAACAACATCGAGTGGTCGCAGCGCTTCGAACAGGCCGGATGCAAGGTGATCTACGGGTTCCGCGACTTCAAGGTGCACTCGAAGATCTGCTGCATCACCCGCCAAACCGAGCACGGCCTGCAGCACATCACCCAGCTGGGCACCGGCAACTACAACGAGAAGACGGCGAAGCTCTACACCGACCTGGCGTTCATCACCACCGACGAGACGTTCGGCCGCGACGCCACCGAGTTCTTCCGCAACATGGCGCTTGAGAACACGTCGGACAACTACGACATCATGTGGGTTGCCCCGCTGCAGATCAAGCCGATGATCCTTGCCGGCATCGACCGGGAAATGGAGCGCGCTCGCGCAGGCGAGCCGTGCGGCCTGTTCTTCAAGACCAACTCCGTCACCGACAAAGACGTGATCGAGAAAGTGGTCGAGGCGTCGCAGGCGGGCGTTCCGGTCACCCTGTTCGTGCGCGGCATCTCGTGTATCGTGCCCGGGCTTGAGGGATTTACCGAGAACGTGCGCGTGGTGTCCATCGTAGGGCGCCTGCTCGAGCACAGCCGCATCTACGGGTTCGGCCCGCGCGACAACATGAAGCTGTACCTGTCGAGCGCCGACCTCATGACGCGCAACATGGACAAGCGCATCGAGATCGCATGGCCCGTGCTCGACGAAGAGCTGCGCGAGCAGATCCTGGGATACCTGGACGTCAGCATGGCGGACACGGCGAAGCTGCGCGAACTGCTGCCCGATAAAAGCTACACGGCGCTCGGCTCGTTTGCCAAGCAGGACGACAACAGCGAGACCGCGCTGTTCGAGTCGCAGGAGTTCTTCATCAAGCAGGCGCAGAAACGCCGATTGGAAGCGGCCGAGGACGAAGCGGCGCGCGATGCGAGCCGCCGCAGGATGGCGGCGCGGGACGAGTCCGCGCCCGATGCGGCCCCCAGCCGCCAAACCGCCGCGCTCGCGGAAGACGACGAGCATCCCGCAGTTCCCACCATGCCCGACGCGCAGGCGTCAGCCCGGGAAGCCGAGGTCATCGCAGCTGCCGCGAACAAGGCCGCCGAACTCGCCGCCGAGGCGGCGGCGCGCGCTGCTGCCCAGGCCGCCGAGGCGGTGCGAGCGGTCAAAGCCGAGGAGCAGGTCGAGGCGGCCGCGGCCGCAGCCGACGAAGCGGCACAGGCGGAAGCGCTCGAAGCGGATGCGATAGAGCCGCCCGCAAACGAGGGCGACGAGTCGGCCTCCCATCAGGAGATCGTAGCCGCGACAGCGCCCGACAAGAAGAAGCCGAGCCTGCTCGTGCGCTTCCTCAGCCTGTTCGTGAGAAAGTAGCCGCCTCCCGCTGCCGAGCGCGGCGCTCGGGACTTTCATCCGTTGGAAACGCGCGTCATGCTCGGCGCGCTAAAAAAGAAACCCGCCAGGCGGGTTTCTTTTCGCAGCAACAAAAAGCGCTACACCTCGCGCTCGACCACCGCGGCGATCGCCGCCGCATGGCGTTCGGCGTCTTCAGCGCTTGCAGCCTCCACCATCACGCGCACCACCGGCTCGGTGCCGGAAGGTCGCAGCAACACGCGCCCGGAATCGCCCAGGGCGTCTTCGGCGGCGCGGACGGCGGCCTGCACGGCGTCGTTGTCGTCCACGGCATGCTTGTCTTGCACCTTCACGTTGATGAGGGTCTGCGGGAAGCGCGTCATGACGGAGGCGGCCTCTTCGACGGATTTCCCGGCACGCTTGCAGGCGGCCAAGAACTGAAGCGCCGTCACCAAGCCGTCGCCCGTAGAGTTGTGCTCGAGGAAGATCATGTGGCCGCTCTGCTCGCCGCCGACGACGAACCCGCCTTCGCGCATGGCCTCCAACACGTAGCGGTCGCCCACCTTCGTCTGGATAAGCTCGATGCCCGCATCGCGCAGCGCATGCGTGAGGCCCAGGTTGCACATGACCGTGGACACGGCCGTGTTGCCGGGCAGCAGGCCGCGCTGCTTCAGATCGATGGCGCACACCGTTTCCACCACGTCGCCGTCGATCTCGTTGCCCCGCGCGTCCACCAACATGACGCGGTCGGCGTCGCCATCATGCGCGATGCCCACATCGGCTCCGATCTCGGCCACCAGATCGCGCACGGGACCCAGATGCGTCGATCCGCACTGCACGTTGATGTCGGTTCCGTCGAAGTCCTCGTTGACGACCACCACGTCGGCGCCCAAACGGCGCAGCGCCTCGGCGCTGGTCATGCACGAAGCCCCATGCCCCACGTCAAGGGCCACCTTCAAGCCCGCCAGGTCAATCCCGTCGCGCGTCACCGTGGACACGGCGTGGGCGATGTAGAGCTCGCACGCATCCTCGACCGGCAGCGAAACGCCCACGGCATCGCCCGCCGGCAGCTCCTCAGCCGCCGCGCCGCCGCGCACCACGAACGCCTCGATGTCGTCCTCCACCGCATCGGGCAGCTTGAAGCCCTGGGCGTCGAACAGCTTGATGCCGTTGTACTCCGGCGGATTGTGGGAAGCGGAAATGACCACGCCGCCGTCGCAGTGCAGCTCGCGCACCAGCAGCGCGATGGCGGGCGTGGGGATGATCCCCGCTAACAGCGCCGTGCCGCCCATCGACATGACGCCCGCAGCAACGGACGACTCCAGCATGTCGCCCGACAAGCGGGTGTCCTTGCCGATCAAAATGGTCTTCCCCTGAAACGCCACGGCGGCTTGCCCCAGCTTGAAAGCCAGGTCGCACGTGAGTTCCGTATTGGCGATGCCGCGAACGCCATCGGTTCCGAATAGTCGTGCCATGATGATGTCCCTCTCTAGTCCAACAGGTTCAGCAAAGGTCAGCAAGGTCGGAGGTCGGAAGCCCGCGCCGCCGGACCGCTTCGATAGCCGCAAGGCCGTCGGGACCGTTTACTTTCCCCTTTTCACGAACGCTTCGTGCAGGCGAACGCCGCCGCACGGGCGCTCCTCGTCCGTCATGCGGTTGTTGAGTTCGGCTGCAAATTCGTCCAG
Source organism: Paraeggerthella hominis (assembly GCF_021044775.1). Lineage (NCBI taxonomy): Bacteria > Bacillati > Actinomycetota > Coriobacteriia > Eggerthellales > Eggerthellaceae > Paraeggerthella > Paraeggerthella hominis. The sequence continues at coordinate 64,024 of NZ_JAJNOQ010000003.1, read as the reverse complement.
GTCGATGCCGTAGCGTTCAAGCAGAACGAACAGATGGTACACCACGTCGGCCGCTTCGTAGCGCAGATGGTCGACGGCGTCGGAATACTCCGTCGGAAGGTCCACGTCAAGCGACGTCGCCTCCTCTTCCTGCGCCGAATCCGCCTGGCATGCCAGCGCAGCAGCCAGCGACGAGCATGCCCAAGACTCCACGTCTTTGGCCGCGAGCGCAACTTCGCCCGCCTCTTCCATGATCTTTTTCAGCACGTCGTCGACGGAACCGGAAAGCAAGCGGTGCGTGTAGCTTTCCTCCCCCGCCTCGCGCCGCGCGGCGATGGCGCCGCTCAAAGACTCGAGCGTTGCGCCTATAGGGGAAGCCGGCGGCGTTTCGCCAGCCGGAATGTAGGTCTTATGTGACACTGGGCAACCTTTCTCGACGATTCGCCGACATGCTCGGTCGCGGGGCATGCGCAGCGCGCTGCAGCGCCGAAACGCTGCATCTCCCAACCCGAGCACGGGCCTATGCAAAAGGGGCGCGCCTGAGCGCGCCCCTTGCAGCTGTTACTCCGCGTCGTCCGCGTTGGAGGCTTCCTCTTCCTCCTTGCCCGTCAGGCCGAAGCCCAGCGAGCCCACGGAACCCAGCAGCGCATCCAATTCCTCCAGGTTGCGCTGGTAGGAACGAGGCGGCAAAGCCTCGCCCAGCATGTCCTCGCCTTCGGTGTTGAAGGTGGCAGGCTCGTCGCCGCCGATGAGGACGGTGTCGTCCGGGCTGAACACCATGTCGAGCAGCTGGGACATGTCGTCGCTCGTAGCCGCCAGATCGTCCTCGATCACGTGCGTCAAACCGCGCTCCTCCAAGCCCTCCTTCAGCTCTTCGATGGCCTTCACGCCAATGCCCTCGATGCGCAGCAGGTCCTCTTCGGTGTGGCCCACCAAATCGGCCACCGTCTCGATGCCGGCCTCGCTGAACTTGTTGGCCCAGCGCTGGGACACGCCCAGGTCGTCGTAGATGTACAGACGCGCATCCTCGTCGGACAGCTGCGGACCGCGATGGCCCAGCGACAGGCCGCTGTAGTAGCTGCCGTAATTCGAGCCCATGTTGAGGTAGCCGTCGCCGTCAAGCGACCAATCCTGCGGCTGCGGCAGCAGCTCCTCGATCTCGCGCAACGCATCCGGAGCGAAGTCGGGAAGCGTCTCGCCCGCCACGCCGGAAACCGGACGGCCCTTGTAGGTAAGGCCCACTTCGCGGTAGCGCGTCAGGCCCGTGCCCGCCGGGATCGGCTTGCCGATGATGACGTTCTCCTTCAGGCCGGCCAAATGGTCGATCTTGCCCTCGATGGCAGCGTCCGTGAGAACCTTCGTGGTCTCCTGGAACGATGCGGCGGACAGGAACGAATCCGTGGCCAGCGAAGCCTTCGTGATGCCCAGCAGCAGCGGCTGGCCCACGGGCGGCTCCTTGCCTTCGGCGATAAGCGCGTTGGCAACGCCTTCGAACTCGAAGCGGTTGACCTGGCGACCCGGCAAAAGCTCGGAATCGCCCGCGTCGAGCACGGCCACCTTGCGCAGCATCTGGCGCGCGATGACCTCGATGTGCTTGTCGTTGATGTCAACGCCCTGGGACACGTACACGCCCTGGACCTGGCTCACGATGTAGCGCAGCGTGGTGTTCGGGTCGGTCAGGCGCAGCAGGTCGTGCGGGTTCACGGAACCCTTCGTCAGCTGCTGGCCCACCTTGACCTGGCAGCCGTCGCTCACGCCCGGAAGCATCTGGGCGCGGGCGCTTACCACGTACTCGCGGAAGTTGCCCTGCTGGTCATGAATGGTCAGCGTCTTGAACTGCTTGTCGCCCGAGATCTGCAACGTACCGGAGATCTCGGCCAGCACGGCAAGACCCTTCGGCTTGCGCGCCTCGAAAAGCTCCTGAACACGAGGCAGACCGTGCGTGATGTCCTCGCCTGCGACGCCGCCGGTGTGGAACGTACGCATGGTAAGCTGGGTGCCCGGCTCGCCAATGGACTGGGCGGCGATGATGCCCACCGCCGTGCCGATGTTCACCGGACGCGCCGTAGCAAGGTCCCAACCGTAGCACTTCTGGCATACGCCCTGGTCGGCATGGCAGGTCATGACCGTGCGGATGATCAGTTCCTCGACACCCGCAGCGTCCATGGCGCGCAGCTGGTCCATGCTGGTCATGTACTCGCCCGCAGCAAGGATAACGGTGCCGTCGGCGCCCTTCACGTCTTCGAGCAGGCAGCGGCCGATCAGGTTCTCGTCCACCTCGCCCTTGTCGTTGTGCAGCGGATAGGGCACGCCGTCGGTGGTGCCGCAGTCGATCTCGCGGATGATGACGTCTTGCGCCACGTCCACCAGACGACGGGTCAGGTAACCCGAGTCGGCGGTACGCAGAGCCGTGTCAGCCAGACCCTTACGAGCACCGTGCGTGGAGATGAAGTACTCCAACACCGACAGGCCCTCGCGGAAGTTCGCCTTAATGGGTCGGTCGATGATCTCGCCCTTCGGGTCGGACATGAGGCCACGCATACCGGCCAGCTGGCGGATCTGCTTGATGTTGCCTCGTGCACCGGAGAACGCCATCATGTAGATGGGGTTGAACTTGTCGAAGTTCTCGGCCATCGCGTCGCCGACCGCCTCGTTGGCTTCGTTCCAGATGTCGACGACCTGCTTGTGGCGCTCGTCGGGGCTCATGAGGCCCATCTCGTAGTCCTCGTCGATAGCCGCGACCTTCGCGTCGGCAGCAGCCAGGATCTCGCCCTTCTGCGGCGGCACGGTGGCGTCGTACACCGAAACGGTAACGCCAGCGCGCGTGGCGTAGTGGAAGCCTGCGTCCTTCAGGCCGTCGAGGATGGCGGGCACCTTCGACAGCTCGTAGCGGCTGCAGACGTCCTCCACCAGACGGCTGATCTCCTTCTTGTTCATTTCGTAGTTCAAGAAGGGGTAGCTGTCGGGCAGCACGTTGTTGAACGTGATACGACCGATGGTGGTTTCGATGCGCTCGCCGGCCTTGTGCTCTTCGAACTTGCCGAAAGCCGTTGCCACCTGGGTGTCCTTGCTCAGGCGCACCCAGATCTTGGCCTGCAGGTCAAGATCGGCGCGAGCGTCGTAGGCGTTCAGCGCGTCAGCGAAGTCGATGAACGCGCGTCCCTCGCCCTCGAAGCCGTCGCGAGCGGCCGTGAGGTAGTACAGGCCGATGATCATGTCCTGCGTCGGCACGGTCAGCGGACGGCCGTGAGCCGGGGATTTGATGTTGTTGGCGGACAGCATGAGCACGCGGGCCTCGGCCTGGGCCTCGGCGCCCAAGGGCACGTGCACGGCCATCTGGTCGCCGTCGAAGTCGGCGTTGAAGGCGGTGCAGACCAGCGGGTGCAGCTTGATGGCCTTGCCCTCGACCAACACCGGCTCGAACGCCTGGATGCCCAGACGGTGCAGGGTTGGCGCGCGGTTCAGCAGCACCGGATGCTCGGTGATGACTTCTTCCAGCACGTCCCACACGTAGCTGGCGCCACGGTCGACAGCGCGCTTCGCAGCCTTGATGTTGGCGGCGTACTCAAGCTCCACCAGGCGCTTCATTACGAAGGGCTTGAACAGCTCGAGCGCCATCTGCGACGGCAGGCCGCACTGGTGCAGCTTGAGCTGCGGGCCGACGACGATAACCGAACGGCCGGAGTAGTCGACGCGCTTGCCCAGCAGGTTCTGACGGAAGCGGCCCTGCTTGCCCTTGAGCATGTCGGACAGCGACTTCAGCGGGCGGTTGCCCGGGCCCGTGACGGGGCGGCCGCGGCGGCCGTTGTCGAACAGGCTGTCGACGGCCTCCTGCAGCATGCGCTTCTCGTTGTTGACGATGATCTCGGGAGCGCCCAGGTCCAGCAGGCGCTTGAGACGGTTGTTGCGGTTGATGACGCGACGGTACAGGTCGTTCAAGTCCGACGTGGCGAAGCGGCCGCCGTCGAGCTGCACCATGGGGCGCAGGTCGGGCGGGATGACCGGGATAACGTCCAGGATCATGTCGGACGGCTTGTTCTCGGACTTGAGGAACGCGTCGACCACCTTGAGGCGCTTGATGGCCTTGGCGCGCTTCTGACCCTTGCCGTTGGCGATGGTGTCGCGCAGCTCTTCGGACACGGCCGCAAGGTCCATGGCGTCCAGCAGGTCGCGCACGGACTCGGCGCCCATGCCGCCCGTGAAGTAGTCGCGGTAGTTGAGGCGCATCTCGCGATACAGGGCCTCGTCCGGCACGAGCTGCTTCGGCTCGACCTTCATGAAGGCGTCGAAGGCGTCCTGACGCAGCGACTTGCGCTCGTTGAACTCCTCGTAGATGTCGGCGATCTCCTCGTCGACCTCCTCAGCGGTCATGCGCTCGTCCTCGTCGATGTCGTCGACGAAATCGTCGTCCTCGGGCACGTAGTCCACGGACAGGCGGCGCGTGGCCTCGACGAGGCGATCGCGCTCGGCGTCCAGCTCTTCAAGGTCGGCGGCCAGCTCGTCGCGCAGCTCGTCGGCGTCCTCCTCGCGAGCTTCCTTGTCAACCGACGTGATGATGGAGGAGGCGAAGTACAGAACCTTCTCCAGCTCCTTCGGCGGGATGTCCAGCAGGTAGCCCAGACGGCTCGGGCTGCCCTTGAAGTACCAGATATGGCTCACGGGCGCGGCCAGCTCGATGTGGCCCATGCGCTCGCGGCGAACCTTGCTGCGCGTGACCTCCACGCCGCAGCGCTCGCAGACGATGCCCTTGAAGCGGACGCGCTTGTACTTGCCGCACGCGCACTCCCAGTCCTTCGTGGGGCCGAAGATCTTCTCGCAGAACAGGCCGTCTTTCTCCGGCTTGAGCGTGCGGTAGTTGATCGTCTCGGGCTTCTTGACCTCGCCGCGCGACCAGCTGCGCACGTCCTCGGCATTGGCCAGAGAGATACGCAAAGCGTCGAAATTGTTAACGTCGAATTCCGTCGTCATTTATCGCTCCTCTCCTTCACCGATGAGGTCGTTCGTGTCGTTGTTGCTTTCGCCCATCAATTCTCCCAGCTCAGCGGCAATGCTGTCGAGAGCGTTCGCCGCGTCGTCCTCTTCCGTCTTGCGCGCGTCGGCCGCGATGGCCTCGTACAGCGCACGGTCGCCGTCATCCTGGCGATCGATGTCCTTGGTGACGTCGATCGTCTGGTGGTCGTGACCCTCAAGCTCCACGTTCAAGCAGAGCGACTTCATTTCCTTGACCAGAACCTTGAAGCTCTCGGGCACCTCGGCAGCCGGGATGTTCTCACCCTTGACGATGGACTCGTAGGACTTGACGCGGCCGGCGGTGTCGTCGGACTTCACGGTCAAGATCTCCTGGAGCACGTTGGAAGCGCCGTACGCGTACAGCGCCCACACTTCCATCTCGCCGAAGCGCTGGCCGCCGAACTGGGCCTTGCCGCCCAGAGGCTGCTGCGTGATCAGGCTGTAGGGGCCGGTCGAACGCGCGTGGATCTTGTCGTCCACCATGTGGCCCAGCTTCAGGATGTAGCTCTGGCCAACCGTGATGGGCTCGCGGAACTTCTCGCCCGTGCGGCCGTCGTAGAGCCAGGTCTTGCCGGTGCGGGAAAGCTGCGGCACGAACTCGTCGCGGGCCTTCTCGCCGTACTTGTAATGGTTGTAGTTGATCAGGTTGCGGTTCGCCTTCTCGATGGCGTCGGAGATCTCCTTCTCCGTAGCGCCGTCGAAGACGGGCGTGGCCACGTGCATCGGGCCCTCCACGACCTCCTCGGTCTCCTCCTCGTCGGACCAGCCCCACTTCGCGGCCCAGCCCAGGTGGTTCTCAAGCAGCTGGCCCACGTTCATTCGGGACGGAACGCCCAGGGGGTTCAGGATGACGTCGATGGGGGTGCCGTCGGCGAGGTACGGCATGTCCTCGACCGGCAGCACGCGGGAGATAACGCCCTTGTTGCCGTGACGGCCGGACAGCTTGTCGCCCTGCTGCACCTTGCGCTTCTGAGCCACGTAGATGCGGACGAGCTCGTTCACGCCCGGAGCCAGCTCGTCGCCGGCGTCGCGGCTGAAGCGGCTCATGCCGATGACGCGGCCGCCGGAGCCGTGAGGCACCTTGAGCGACGTGTCGCGGACTTCGCGGGCCTTCTCGCCGAAGATGGCGCGCAGCAGGCGCTCCTCGGCCGTGAGCTCGGTTTCGCCCTTCGGCGTGACCTTGCCCACCAGCACGTCGCCCGGGAACACCTCGGCGCCCACGCGGATGATGCCGTCGGCGTCCAGGTCGCCGATCATGTCGTCGGAGATGTTCGGGATTTCGCGGGTGATCTCCTCGGGTCCCAGCTTCGTGTCGCGGGCATCCACCTCGTACTCGGAGATGTGGATGGACGTGAGCAGGTCCTCGGCCACCACGCGCTCGGACACGATGATAGCGTCCTCGTAGTTGTAGCCTTCCCACGGCATGTAGGCCACCATGAGGTTCTGGCCCAGCGCCAGCTCGCCGCCGTCGCAGGACGGGCCGTCAGCCAGCACGTCGCCGGCCTGGACCTCGTCGCCCTTGCGCACGATGGGACGGTGGTTGATGCAGCCGCTCTGGTTGGAGCGCTGGAACTTCGGCACCAGATACTCGTCGTACTCGCCGTCGTTGTTCAGGATGATGATGGTCTGGCCGTCGACGTAGTCCACGACGCCCGGGTTCTGGGCGACCAGGATCTCGCCGGAGTCGACCGCGATGCGGTGCTCGATGCCGGTGCCCACGAGCGGCGCGCTCGGACGCAGCAAGGGCACGGCCTGGCGCTGCATGTTCGAGCCCATGAGAGCGCGGTTCGCGTCGTCGTGCTCGAGGAACGGGATGAGCGACGTTGCGACCGACGTCATCTGGCGCGGGGACACGTCCATGTAGTCGATCTGCGCGGGCGGCACCTCGTCGGGCTCGCCGAAGACGCCGGCGGCGTCCTTCGTGCGGCAGAGAACCTTCTTGTCGACCGTGAACGAACCGTCCTCGGCGTACGTGACGAACTCGCGCGTTTCGAGGTCGAACGTCTCGTTCGCCTGGGCGATGGTGTAGTTCTCCTCCTCGTCGGCGGTCAGGTAGTCGATCTCGTCGGTCACCTTGCCGTCCACGATGCGGCGATACGGCGTCTCGATGAAGCCGTAGGGGTTGATGCGAGCGTACGTGGCCAGCGAGCCGATAAGGCCGATGTTCGGGCCTTCAGGCGTCTCGATGGGGCACATGCGACCGTAGTGGGAGGTGTGCACGTCGCGCACCTCGAAGCCGGCGCGCTCGCGGGACAAGCCGCCCGGGCCGAGGGCCGACAGACGACGCTTGTGCGTGATGCCGGCGGCGGGGTTGGTCTGATCCATGAACTGGGACAGCTGCGAGGAGCCGAAGAACTCCTTGATGGCCGCCACGATGGGGCGGATGTTCACGAGCGACTGCGGCGTGATCTCGTCGGGCTCCTGCATGCTCATGCGCTCGCGGACGACGCGCTCCATGCGGGACAGGCCGATGCGGAACTGGTTCTGGATCAGCTCGCCCACGGTGCGGATGCGGCGGTTGCCGAAGTGGTCGATGTCGTCGGTCTGCACGCCTTCGACGCCGGCATGCAGCGCGACGATGTACTGCATCGTCTTCACGATGTCGTCGTCGGTCAGCGTGGAAGCCTCGTAGTCGGGATCGAAGCCCAGCTTCTTGTTGATCTTGTAGCGACCGACTTTCGCCAGGTCGTAGCGCTGCGGGTTGAAGAACAAGCCCTCGAGCAGCGTGCGGGCGGAGTCGATGGTGGGAGGCTCGCCGGGACGGAAGCGCTTGTACAGCTCGATGAGCGACTCTTCCTTCGTGGTGGCGGGGTCGCGGTCGAGCGTGCGCAGCACCATTTCGTCGGCGCCCAGAAGCTCGATGATCTCCTCGCGCGTCTCGGCCAGGCCGAGGGCGCGCACGAGCAGCGTAGCCGGCTGCTTGCGCTTGCGGTCGATGCGCACGGACAGGATGTCGCGCTTGTCGGTTTCGAATTCGAGCCACGCGCCGCGGCTGGGAATGACCTTGGCGTTGTAGAGCATCTTGTCAGACGCCTTGTCGCGCTCGGAGGCGAAGTACACGCCCGGGGAGCGGACCAGCTGGCTGACGACGACGCGCTCGGTGCCGTTGATGATGAACGTACCGCGCGGGGTCATGAGCGGGAAGTCGCCCATGAACACGTCCTGCTCTTTGATTTCGCCCGTTTCACGGTTGATGAAGCGGATCTCCACGAACAGCGGTGCCTGGTAGGAGACGTCCTTCTCCTTGCACTCGTCAACCGAGTACTTCGGCTCGCCAAACTCGTGCTTGCCGAACTCCACGCACATATCTTTCGTGTTGTTCTCGATGGGGCTGATGTCACGGAACGCTTGCGCCAGGCCCTCGCCCTTGAAGAACTCGAAACTATCCGTCTGGATAGCAATCAAGTTGGGGACGTCCATGACGTCCGGAATCTTGGCGAAGTTTCGCCGATCCCTATAAAGGCTGGTCTGATCAGTCGTTTTTCCTTGAGCCACGAGGCTTTTCCTCCTTCATGTGCACCCGCAAAAATGCGAAAAAGTCGCAAGTTCTAAAAATAGTGCGCCCGTCAAGCCATGTCAAGAAAAATTTTTACGAACTATGGAAATTTATTGTGGATTTGGCTGTTCATCTGGGCGGATGTCGTTGGAATTTTTGGATGCGGAGGGCAATTTTTCGCGCGGCGAGAGGCGGCTGCGGAGTTGCGCGTGCGGCGGGGGCGGGAGGCGGGGGCCGAGGGGCTGCGCGCGCGGCGGGGGCTCGGGCGACTCCTCCCCCGGAACCCGCCTGGAGCGATCGCCGCCGGAGCGCACGCATCCGAAGCGGCTTCCAGCCTTGCGCGCGGCGGGGCCGCCGTTCGCCGCCGCTCGCTGCCCGCCGTTCGCTGACTGCCGTTGCCCGCAGCCGCCTGCCGCCTGCCGCCTGCTGTCAAAACGAGCGAGTTTTGCTGGTCCTCAAGCCAGAATAATAACGAACGACAAGCTTATGACCTGGCACGATGCAAAACTGCCTCACGCGGAACCGCCCCGATGCCACAAAAATCGCCGCAAAACTCGTCCGTTTTGACAACAGGGGACGCTTCCGCTGCTGAACGAGGTGGAGCCAGGCAACACGACGCAACCGGATCAATCCTGCCGACGCGACGCGACGCGCCGCCGATGCACCTGGTTGCCCAGCAATTCTGTTTAATTTGTCGTAAAGCCATGGAGAAGACGCCGCCGAACTGGCTTCCTCTCGCGCGCGCGTGAGAAACTTATTATTCCGCTTCGTGCTGATTCCTCCGATCGGCCCCAGCGGATGCGCGCCTTGGCGCGCACTACCACAAACGCAGATGAAACGCACCATACACGCAGAACGGAGGTCCCCATGGGACAACCCAGCGCACCGAAGGCGCTCGCCTTGGGCGTATCGCTTTCCCTTGCATGCAGCATGATGCCAGCAGCAGCCCTTGCCGACGAGCCCATTCCTTCCGAAGCTGCTTCGACGGGCGCATCGGCTTCAAACGCGATGCAGAAGCCCGCGGATTACGACAAGGACGACTTCTACTCCGACAACTCGCCGAAAACCAGGCTTGCTCGCTCTATCGCAATGCCGTACGCGGTGTCGCTCGATCCGGTTGCAGTTTCCAGCGAGATGAAGTACTTCGCCAAATACGAGAGCGGAAGAAACTACGACCAGGGGCTTTCCTATGGCGACGGATACCATGCAATGGGGTATTACCAGTTCGACAACCGCTACACCCTCAAGGGATTTCTGGAGGCATGCTACGCGTACGATCCTGAAACGTACCACATGTTCGAGTGGGTTTCCTCCACGAACATCTCGGGCGATTTGTACGACGAAAGCGCCGGGAAGCTGACCGAGGTCGGCCAGAGACTCGAAGATTCGTGGCACCTTGCATACGCTGCCAACCCGACCGAGTTCTCCGGCCTGCAGGACAGCTACGCGTACAACAACTCGTACATTCCTGCGCAGGAATACCTGGCCAGCAGGGGCATCGACATTTCGAATCGCTCCGATGCCGTGAAGGGCTTGTGCTGGGGTTTGAGCAGCCTGTTCGGATCTTCCGGCTGGAAGAAGTTCGTGGGCGGCGTTTCGGACGGATACGACTGGAACGGCACGTACCACTACCCTAGCGAAAGGTACGACTGGCCGGGAGCCGGGCTCACCAACGACATGACCGACCGCGAGTTCGTCACCAAGCTGTGCAACTACGTGGTGGAGAACGTGAGCGTGTTCTACAAGGGCCAGCCCCAGTACCACCAGGGCTGGGAAAACCGTTACCGCAACGAACTGAACGACTGCCTGGCGTTCATCACCCAGCACGAGCAAGATGCAGAAGCGAACAAGCCGGCGCCGGCGCCCGACCCCGATCCTGCGCCGGAGGCAACGCCCACCCCGAACCCGGCTCCGGGCGAGACGCCGGCTCCGAACGAACCTTCGACGCCTGTCGAACCCGCCCCATCCCCCAACGAACCGACGGCTCCTATTGAGCCGCCCACGCCTTCCACTCCCGAGAACGGCGGCTCTGGCGAAGGCGCGCCGGGCAATGCCGATCGACCGGGATCGGAAGATGTCGTCGTGCCTGCTCCCCCGGCAAGCAACGAGAACCCCTCGCCAGAGGAAAGCAAACCTGGCACGGGAGAGCCGAACGCACCCGCCCCGCCCGACAACTCGACGGGCAACGGGGACCAGTCGGCGTCGGGCAACGGAGGATCGAACGAGGGGAATTCGTCGAACGCCCAGGACCAGGGAGCGGAAAACGGCCCGAAGCAGGAAGTCTCCGATTCGGAATCCGGGAGCAAGCTGGAAGAACCCGGTGCAACCTTGACGACAGAAACCTCCGGAACATCCAAGACCGAAGCCAAGCCCTTGCCCGCAGCTGCGAAGGAGTCGAAAACCTCGAACCTGACCCAAACGGGTGACGAGAGCACGAGCACGCCCCTTGTGGTTGCACTCGCTTCGGCGTGTCTCGCCCTTGTGGCAGGCGCCGCGCTGGCCATGAGGAAGCTTCTGGGAAGAGGTTAACCGCGCAGATCAACGCACATGTCGAGACGAGCCCCGAAACGGGGCTCGTCTTTTTTGGGGACGCAAATCGAGAAGGCGAACGGTTAAGCCCGATCAAAGAGCCGACAATTCCGCCCGATGCCACTTCAACAAGCACTGAGTCACCAATAGAATGCGGGAGAAATAACCGTCCGGGCTTTGCTCTTCCACGCAATCTCTAAAGGACCCAATCCAATCAAGCGGGTGATCGTCGATAAAGGAAGCGAGTTTCTGCCGAGCGTCCACGATCTCGACAGGATCGCCCGACAGCCAGCGACATCGATCGGAAAGGTATAGCAGTTCGATGCCCATATGGTCTTCATACTGGCGATTGTCGTTTCGAAGTTCAAGGCCGGCCTCGCGCAACAATTGACGCATTTCGAAAGTAGCTTGACCGAAGCCAACCGTAACGTTCGAAGCTCGATACATCGTTTCCCATGGCGGTGCCAAAGGAGACGGAGGACCAATAAACAGGCGGGTATATTCCACGGCGCAGCGTTCGACCGAGTCTTCCCCGCTCTCCTCTGCGCGTGAGCGAACAGACTGAGTCCAGCAAACGCACGCAGCAACGGCGTCAGTCAAACCTTGATCTCCGAACGTAGGAAACGCCTCCCAAAAGCGCCCGTCAAGACCAACCGACGCCGTCATGGTCATAGGAGCAAGCAGCGAATTGCCCAGGAATCCGTACGCCTCAGACAAAGCCTTCCAAGGAATACCGGCCATAGAGTCGTCCTTTCTTGAAATCAGTCGACGCGCCGAACCTGACAAAAGCGTCCGGCGCATTCTTTCTCTTACTGAACAGATTCCGACGCGGGCTCAACCACGCGACGCGCATCTGCCGAAGAGGTATTCGTCCTATTCGTCGGCATCAGCATACGCGTCAGCGCCACGAACGCCAAAGCCCCCAATGCCACAACGCCCAATACTACAACGACTTCAACCCAAGTAGGAACGTAGGTACCAGCCAGCGCCCACATGTCGGAACCTCCCTGCTGGGCATTAACAGTTCCCAACGACACACCCGGAGCACCCGGCACATTAAAATGGGAGAACGAGGTAAGCAGCAGCCACACGCGCTTGAAGAACACGCCAGCCACCACCAGCACGCTGGAGAAAACAACCAAACCTTGCCGTTGACGGTTTTTCGCAAACGCCAGAATGCAAAACGGAATCAGCAAGCCAACCACAATTTCAAACCAGAAGAAAGGCGCAGTCGCTCCGGTTGTCATGATGGCTAACGTATCGGCTCCGGCAGCACCTGGATAAGCCATGGTCAGAACCTCGCAGCCGATAAAGAACGCGTCGACAGCAACGCATACAGCCAAAAGTCCCGCCAAGTTCGCCAACAGTCTCTTGTCCGTCTTGAACACACCCGACTTGTTCAATCCGTTCAACACCAGAAGCAGCAACGCCAAGCCCGAATCCATAGCCGAAGCCACAAACAACGGCGCCATGATGGCGGAATACCAACCCTCTCGCGCAATCTGCAGACCGAAGATCCACGCGGTCACTGAATGCACCAGAATAGCGATGGGCAAGGCAAAGCGACTAACGACAGCAACCTTATCCTGGGCACCCGGCTTTTTTGACATCATAAAGTACAGGTACGCCAGGTTGATGACAAGATACATCGTGATAACGCAAATATCCCAGAACAAGGGGGAGATCACGTTCGGTCCCGTAACAATGCGCCACACCCGTTGAATGCCGCCAAGATCGATAAGCACGAACATTCCTGCGCAGCAGATGCACACCGTGGATAGAATAACCGCGGGCAACGCCACCTTCTTGTAATCGGACACATGAAACACGCTAGCCGACGATGCAACGATGAGGCCGCCGGCCGACAAGCCCACAAAGAACATGAAGCACGTGATGTAAAGGCCCCACGACGTGCCGTTATTCATGCCCGTCACGCCAAGACCACCCATCAGCTGATAAATCCAAGCGGCAACACCCGCCACCGTCAGCATTCCCAGCACCCCGATGGCAGCTTTAGTTTTCGTAGAGGTTTGCATGGTTTGCACCTCCTCCCTAGTTGAAGTAATGGACTTGCGGGCGGGTACCTTGTTCCTCAAGGAGGACGCCGGCCTTGCGAGCAACGACGAGCTTCGATATCTCGCTCTCGGGATCATCAAGATCACCGAATGTGCGAGCTTTTGATAGGCAGCATTTCACGCACATAGGCTGCTCGTCGCGGTCGGTGCGCTCTTTGCACAACGTGCACTTTTCAGCAACGCCCTTTCCGCGCACCGGTACGCTTTTGTCTCCATAATTGAAATCAGGATCGCGAACCGGATCACTCCAATTAAACACGCGTGCATTGTACGGACAAGCAGCCATGCACATACGGCAACCGATGCACTTTTCGTAGTCAATTTCCACGCGTCCCTTGTCATCCTTGTACGTAGCCCCCGTCGGACATACGCGCAAGCACGCCGGATTCTCGCAATGCTGGCAGGCAATAGGCAGATACGTGCGCGTAACATCAGGGTAAGTTCCTTGAACTCCGAACTCAGATTCGCATCCCTCATTAATCACTCGGTTCCACGTCATGCCCATGGGCACATTGTTCTGCATCTTGCACGCCATTGCACACGTATTGCAACCAGTGCAGCGATCCAAATTGATAGCTATTCCCAGCCTAGTCATTCGATCACCTATGCTTTCTTAACTTCGATGAGCGTGTCGTTGAAAGGAGTAACACGACCTTTGGCAAGTGCTTTTCCCCTGGGGTTGACGGCATCATTGGTGACATTTTGCAAGTCCCCAGAACCCATGTACTGACTCCAAATGCCCTCGACAATAACAGCCATGCCCGGACGAACCGCCTCAGTGGCGACGCATTCGCAACTGAAGGAACCGCGATCGTTAAACGCTTCGACCATATCACCGGACGCCAACCCACGCGAAGATACGTCGCCCGGGTTCATTTCTAGCGTCGGTTTGTAATACTGACGTATCCACGTAGCGTCCATGAGGTTCTGGTGAATGAAGTACTTCGATCGACGCTGGGTCATAACCAAAGGGTATTTCTCTCGCAAGGGATTCTCTTCGTAAGCCTCGCAAGGAGCTTCGTATTGAGGCAAGGCTTGATCATGCTTTACAAGATTCTCGTAATACAGATCTATCTTTCCCGATGTGGTTTTATAGGTTTGGCCACTATAGCTACGCGCAATCTCAGGCTGATTCTTAAGCGCCACCACACCGTTGCTGGCAATAACCTCGTCAAGCGTTATGCCAGCAATCGCTTTGTCGGTGGCACAATCAAGCTGAAAGCGGGCGAGTTCTTCCTGGCTTTTCGGCAAAAAATCTCCGTACCCCAAGCGCTTCGCCATTTCGCAATCGATCCAAAAATCGGTTTTGCTTTCAAACAAAGGATCGAGCACTTTCTGCTGGAGAAGAACATGGCCGCGCAGCGCGCGCAAGAAACCCACTTCTTCGTCGACTTCAAAATGAGAGCAAACAGGAAGGACAATGTCAGCCCAATCAACCGAAGGAGTATGCCAAATGTCCTGAACGACAACGAAATCGAGCGTTTTCGCCCATTCGTTCGTTCGATTCTGGTTTCCCGCAATTTGCTGAAAGCCTCCGTTTTGCACCCACATGAAACGAATGCCGCTCTCTTCATCGCGGTAGTCAACGCTCGCTTTGGGAGCCGGTGCCGTCTTGCATTCATCGGGAAGCGGCCAACTAGCCAGTTTTCCTGCGCCGAATATCTTTTGGTAAGCATTGACGTACGCGCCTGCGCCCCAACCAGGAATGTCAGTTCCAAACGAACCCACAAGGGTCGCAAGCAAAACGGCTGCATGCCCGGCAACATCAGCGTTATAGAACTTCTCACCACCGCCGAATCCAAACGAGAGAATCGAAGGTCCGTGGTTTGCATACTTGTCGGTTATTTCGACAAGAACATCTTCATCTACGCCCGTTGTCCTCGCAGCCCATGAAGCAGGGTATTTTTTCTGGCTTTCTTTTAGCAGTCGAAAAACAGTGACGAACTCTTCGCCATTGATGGACGTTTCGAAATCAAGCACTGGGTCTACGCCATCTGCGCGGTATCCAGCAAGCGAGCCCGTGCGCCCATCCCAAACCATGAACGGATTATCGTCACCTGCTTGCTTGCCGTCGACGGCAGGGCGCTCCCTTAAAAGCGATCCATCGGAACGCTTGACCAAGAAAGGCATACTGGTATTAGCCTTAAGATACGGCTCGTTATACCATTCATTCTCTAGAATGATTGTAATCATCCCCAGATACAATGCCGGATCAGTACCCGCGATCATAGGTATCCAGCGAGAGCTTTTTGCAGCAGTGGTGCAAAAATTGGGATCCAGCGTGATAATTTCTGCACCCGCTTCCTTTGCCTCAAAGAAGTAAGGAGCCGTCACCATGCAGGTTTCGAGCATATTGCAACCGACGTTGAGAATGGTTTTAGCATTTTTCCAGTCAGCAACTTCATTCGAGGATGCTCCCTGTTGACCAGATTCAGCCAATGCCGGCGAAAACCCATTCCCTAAACCGATATCAATGCCGCGGTGGGGTTTTTCTTGTCCTTTGAGAAGTTTTGGCAAGAACGTGGTTAGGGAATCCACTGCCGTCTGGAAAGCAATGGCCCCTGCGCCGTACTTTTCTTGGGTTTCCTTTACCTTGTCGGCAATGGTGTCAAGAGCCTCTTCCCAAGTTATCTCGATAAAATCTCCCGACCCCCTCTCGCCAACGCGCTTTAGGGGAACCTGCAGCCGCTCAGAGCTGTATGTATGCTGGATCTCAGAGATACCCTTCAAGCATACGGTTTCGTTTCTCTTATCCGGCCAAGTATTCGGCTCGACAAGAACCATGCGACCATCGCGAACGGTGCACTTCAAGTGGCAGTTGCATTGACAATGTCGATAGTGGAATGTATACCCCACTCGCTCCTCAGGCTCGGCGTGGGCCTCCGAGGGCGCAAGCCAACCATCGGGCGTAGTCATGCCAACGGCGCCCGCAAGGCCCAACGCCCCAGCCGCAACGCCGGTTGTTTTCAGGAAACTCCTACGCGTGAGCCCGCTCTGCGAGCTGGTTGTTCCTGACATTTCTCCTCCTCCAAAGATCTCGTCAGGATATCCCCCTGCGAAATGGATCGCGAATCTATTGCCGCGAATCCCAAGCGCAATCCTATCGGATATCCTCCAATACGTTCCTGACAAGAATTGGCCAAATTCCCTTGCCTGCACTATACGAAATTATCCTATGACAATCAATGATTGTCATAGGATAATTTACCGGCAGTATTATTCTATTTTAGAAACAATGTCAGCGGTCGCTTCAGCTCGTACCGTTGGATGCAAAGCGCGGGAACCTTCAAATCCAGCAGATCAATAGCAGGAACGTCGACCCCGCACATCCGAGCAGTCGACAAGCACAAGCATTCAACCAGCATCAAGTCCGACAAGCTTACGCCGCACAATTATCAAGGGCAATCGGACGAGAATTGTTGCGTACGCATGAATTATGTACAAAACAGCCGCGCAACTTGGAAGCACGGCGCCAAGACCTTACGCCTTCCCGCCTTTCCCGCCAAGAGCGTCTTTCGCAGCGTCGCCGAGCACGTCCCCAAAGCCCTCGCTGAAACTGCTTGGCACCACAACCGTGCCGCCGGTTTCTCGAACGCTCTCATACAGAAGATGCATGGAGCGCAACCGCAGCGCAGCATCGTTTCTCGCGTATATATCGCCCATATCGTCCATCATTTCGCAGATATCCTGCTCAGCCTCCATAAGAATGATGCGAGCCTTCTTGCGCTGCTCGGCCTGAGCCTCAAGCGACATAACATCTTGCAACTCCTTCGGCAGCAAGATGTCGCGGATCTCCACCGACAGGATGGTAATGCCCCAAGGCTCCACCTTCTCTTCGAGCGCGCGTTTGAGCTCGCGGTCCAGCTGCTCGCGGCGAATGGCCACCTCGGCCGCGCCTCCCCGACCGATAGCGTCGCGCAAAGCCGTCTGAGCGGCAAGCTCCACCGCGCGCGTGAAGTCCCCCACTTCCATGCACGCCGCCTTTGCATCCCACACGTGCCAGAACAGGACCGCATTCACATCGAGTGGCACCAGGTCGGCCGTCAGGGTTTCTTCGGCTCCGAACGTGGTCACGCGAACGCGATTGTCCACGCGCATGGTGTTCTGCTCGACAATAGGGATGGTCCAGAACAACCCCGGCCCGGAAACTCGATTGAACTTGCCGAAACGCAGCACCACGACCTTTTCCCACTGCTGCGCGATATGCGTCGACATGGCAGCCAGCAGCCCCATAACCAGCGAAAGCGCAAGAGAAACCAGCCCCATACGACCCGTTGCCCCTATCGAGATGCCCATAACCAGGCAAAACGTCACCAGAAACACCGTCGCGGTAAACAACAGCACGCCCGCACTCGAAGCGCGCTCGCCCACCACTTCCGTATTCGCATCGGGAAGCACCCTCCACGAGGAACGCCCTCCGAACGAACGCGACTCGGCTTCAGTCGTCCGCCTGCGCCGAGCATTCCTGCTGTTTTCAAGATTCATGTCGGTTTCTTCCCTCTTCTTATACCAGTTGATCATGCGCCGCGCACTTTGCCGCCAGATGCACCGATCACGTCCACCTTCACGATACGGCCAGATCCCTCCACTGAAGTATCGTCCTCAATCCCCTCGGCCATTTTTGCCTGCTTGATCTTAAGGAGCATGCACCGCTGCACGTCGTCAAGAGACAAGCCCAGGTCGCGACACGCCGCAATGCAATCGTCCATAAGGCTATCGATCTCCTTTGCGAACCCCTCGTCCATCTCCGCGTCCAAGTCGCGCACGAACACGCCGCGCCCACGCGTCGATTCCAGATATCCATCGGACACAAGGCTGAGATACGCCTTGTTCACCGTGTTGTAGTTGATGGAAATGTCGGACGCCAGCCCACGCACCGTCGGCAACCGATCGCCAGGCTTGAAATAACCGGAATTGATCAAATAGATAAGCCGCTGGCGCAGCTGTACCCACAAAGGCACGTCGGTAGTTGCATCAACTTCGAAAGGGAACGTGGACTTATCCATTGGTCGCACTCTCCATCCTTATCACAATCCCATCTGCAAAACAGGCTGCATTCCCACTTCAACCAGGCAATACCGCAAAGCGAGCCCACCGGCTAAAACACCCGCAGCCACAGCTAAAGCCATCATCGGCAAAGGCTTCGCAACCCGCACGATCGCCAAATCAGCCGCAAGCGGAAAGGCAAGTCCGCCCGCCGCGAACACAACCCAAAACAGCCACGCGTCCGGGCCGCCAACCAAAACCTGCGACGAGACGGCCAGCGCCTGTCCGGTGCCGCTCGAACCGGAAAACGCAGGAGCCCCCAGCGCGGTCAGCCCCGAAACCGCAGCTACGTAAGCTGCCGCAACCAGAATCTCGCACGCCACGACCACGGCATCGACAGCCGCCAGCCGCCGAAACACGCCCCCGAACATTCGCGCTGCGCCTGAGAACTGACCGACAGCCAGAACCATAGCGCATCCGCACGAAAGCGACGAAAAGACGAACAGCACCGGAAGCCAAGGCGTCGACCAGAGCGGCACCGAGGGCATGCTCTGCAGCAGTAAGCCCGTATACGCCATGGTCACGACCGATGCCAAAGCCAGCAAAACCTCGGCCACGCGAACCACCGCAACCGAGAGGCGGGCCAAGCCGACCCATGCAACCAGCAAGAAGCACGCCAGCAAGAAGCACGCGGCCAAAGCCCAGGCGCCCGCCGCAACGTACGACAATGAAGGGTTCAGAAGCAGCGACGCCACGCGATCGATGCGCCCGACGTCCGCCAGCAAGCAGACCATGCCAGCTCCAAGCGCCGTCAATCCCGCGGCAAGCCCCGGAGCAAGCAGTCGCCTATACGCTTCAGGCAGGCGAACGATCCTGCAAGGCGAACCCGTGCGACCAGGCATGCGCTGCACGGTCAGAGAAGCAGGAGACAGCAAGCTCAGCGCAGCCGAAACCAGGCAAGCACCGGCTCCCGCGCCGCCCAAGAACAAGTAGCACACGATCAGCGATCCGAACAACGCGCCGCCCCCCTCCCTGGCCGCAAGCCTTCTCCCAAACGCCCGCACATTATCCTAAGACAATTATCGAGAACATTGTACGCGATTTCGGAAAGGTATGCAGCGGAGCGTGACGAAGGGCCTGCCGCACCGCCTCGTTGCAGCTTGAGACTTCTAGCGCAGCGCGTTTCCCGAAGGGCGCTTCGGCATCAGAGGTGATTGATCGAGGAAGCCTCCGCGGGAGGCGGAGACGACGAAAGACGCAGCGCTTGGAGGCGATGGCACGAACTGGCGGGTCTGCGCTGCGTGAAGCGCCCTACGGAGGGCGTCGTTTCGTGCGCTCGCACGAAAACACCAGGCCAGGGAACAGGGGGTCGCGGGCGGCGTGGTGGCGGAGTCGCCCGGGGAGCGCAGACCCGCGATTTTATGCCCGCACACGAGGATGCGGGGCCACCCTAACGAGAAAGACCCCCCACGACACCCCAACCCGCACGAGCAATGAAAGAAATCAGCCTTCGAACACAAGCGAATGAGCCCGGTTCATCCTTCGGGAGGGATGCGCGACCACGACCGAAAGAGCGACCATGGAACAACCATCGCACCGAGGCGTGCTTGCTTGCCCGCTGCAGCAGGCGGCGCTCGGCACACTCACGATAGGAGCCGCAATGTACGAGGAGCTGTACGAAGACATCCCCGATGTTCAAAAGTACTGGGAAAGGCTGGAGATGGAGCAGCCCGAGCTGCCGCTGTCGAAAAGCGACTTGGACCGCATGATCCTTGCGCACCAAAGCCGCATCCCTTTCGAGAACCTGGACGCATGCGACTACCATCGCCCTGTTTCGTTGGGCATACCCGACATATTCGACAAGGTTGTAGTCGGACGGCGCGGCGGCTACTGCTTCGAACTGAACGCCCTGTTCAACGCGTTGCTCAAGCACATGGGCGTTGAAACGTCGCCTTGCTTGGGACGCAGCCTGAAAGACCGGGGCTACGTCTACCCCATCCTGCACCGGGGCACGATCGCACGCGTAGAAGGACGGCGATACATCGCGGAAGTCGGCTACGGCGGGCCTTCGCCGGCATGCGCCATCCCCCTTGTCGATGGCGCGGAGGTCGAATCGTGCGGGCAGGCGTTTCGCGTCGAACTGCACGATTCGTGCTGGTGGCACGTCGTATACTGCGGGAGCGCAGCGAAAAGGCGGCGCGGCGACGCAACGGAAACGCCTGCGTTCGCCCTGCTTGACGCACCGATAGCCCTGACCGATTTCGTACCGCTTTCCCATTACTGCTCCACGCATCCCGATTCCATGTTCACGCAGCAAAGGATGATCAACCGTCGGACCGAAAACGGGAACGTGTCCATCACCGCAAACACGTTCACCCAGGTGACGCCCGAGGGCAAGGAGACGAAAGCCGTCGATTCCGAAGACATGTTCCGGGCGCTTTTAGAAGAGCACTTCGGCATCGTGCTGCCTGGCTAGCAAAGCGCCTCGCGAGCAACGGCGAATCGAGTCGCCCCTTCGGGAAACAGAGCGTGCCCGCGCCGTCATCGGGAGTCACGCAATTCCCGATGCGGCCCCCAGCGGGCACGAAATCGCGGGTCTGCGCTGCACGAAACGACCTGCGGGGCGCGCCGTGTCGCGCACATGCACGAGAACCCCAGGTCAGAGAGCAGGCAGTCGCGGGCGGCGCGGCAACGAAGCTATCCGGGGAGCGCAGACCCGCGATTTCGTGCCCGCGCGAGGGGAAGGCGAGACGGTCGAAGCCGGACGGGCCGGCAAAAGAGCCGCCGCCACCCGACCGAGAGGGCGGCAAGCCGCCCCTTCCCCGTCCGCAAACCCTCTATCCCTGGAACAACGCCAGGAAGCGATCCCACAGCGTCGGCTCGGCCTTCGACTCCTCTTCTTGCGGCGCCTCGGGCTTCTCGATGGCCGCCGTGGACATCACGAACTGCACGGCAGCAACGTTCTTGTTGTCAGGCGACACGAACGACACCGGGTCGAATTCGGGGAAATCGAATTCCGCGGTCATCTCCTCGATCTGTTTGCGCATGGTTTCCGGCAGCGTGATCGTGGTCGCATTGAGCTGGCCCAACCCGCCGCTCAGCGAGCCCGCGCCTCCCGAAAGCTGGCGTGCGCCACCCGCAAGCGACGACGTTCCGGACTCGAGATCGCCATAGCTGGCAGCCAGAGCCGACACGCCGGAGGTGTACTGCACCAATCCGTCGTGGAACTGGCCGTACGAAGCAGGCAGCTGAGACAACCCCTCGACCACCTGCACCAGCTGGTCAACGCGCCCGTCGGCTACGGCCGCATCCAGCAGCTTGGCAGCGGCGCGCAACGCAGCCACCTGCTGGTCGAGCGCGACCGCGGAGGCAGACAGCGCATTGTCGGCATCGTCGAACGCCGGCTTCCCTTCGACGTACGCCGTTTTGACCGCCTGAGCAGCCTCGTACACCGACAGAAGCTTCTGCACGGTTTCAGCTTGGGAGGAATCGCCCTTGACGTATTCCTTCAACGAATCGATCTGGCCTTGCGTCGGAGCATTCGCCAACAGCCCCTCGATCGCCCCGTCGAGCGCCGTCATGGCCTGGGAATACTCCTGCTGCACCGCATGCGCTTGCCGAGCAAGCACCTCGAGTCCGTCCGCTATCTGGTCGATCGCGTCCGGAAGCTGCTTGAGCTGCTCAAGCTGGGCGGGATCGATCTTCGACAACGCCGCGGACATGGCATCGAACGCGGTCTTGATCTGGCTCGAGGCTTCCACAAGCGCACCCGAAGACGAGTCGAGCTGCGCCAAACCTTGCCCGAACGACGTCGCGCCCGACGAAAGCCCTTGAACGCCGCTCGACAGTGCGCTCGCGCCCGAAGCCAGCGACGACGCTCCCGCCGCAAGCTGGCTCACGGCATCGGACAAACTGGTCATGCCGTCCGCCATGCCGCTCGTGTCCGGCATCTCAATAACCGAGGAATACGGCAGCGCGGCTATTTGCGCGCCCGCCATACGGAAATCCTTCACCTGGGCCTTCAACTCGAAGTCACCATCATGGCCAGGCAGAACGGTGAACGCTGCCGTGGTGTCTTGGCCCGCGCTTGCCACCGTGGCCCCCTCGGCCGTCACATCGGATGCCACAGCCCCCGGCAGCGTAAACGTGATCTGCATCATGAAGCTGTCGTAGAACGCCGGGGGAACCGCATCGTTTCGCGCAGTGCTCACCCGGATGGACAAGGCCCCTGACGCGCCGGCCAGCTGATCGGCCGGCACGGTTTTGCCGTCCAGCTTGTATTCAAGCGACACGAGCCAGGGCAGCGCCGTCCGCGCCGCGTCGCCCTGGTAGAAGAACGCGCCCTCGCCCGCCTCGAACACGGTGGCGTTGCCCTGGCGCTTCAGATCCGTCTGGTTGGTCAGGTTCTGCACCGCCGTGTAATCGCCGTAGTCCGCGATCGACCCCACACCCGTTACGTCAAAGCGATTGACCACGTACACCGCTTCCGGCTTCCCGCTTGCCGTCAGGTTCGCGTACACCACCTCGGACTTCCGATACGTTGCGGTGGAAGCCGGCTGCGCCGATGCGCCGCTCGCCCTGGGTTCTTTCGCCGATTCGTCCTGGGCAAGCGCGAGCGCGCCGGGCACGCACGCCACCGACAAGGCAACGGTCAGCAGGGCCGCAAGGCCCGTGCGCATGCAGGGATGATTCCTCATGATTCGTCTCCTTCACTTGTATGGAGCACGGAAACGGAAGCGCCTCCAAGCGCGACCGAGGGATTCGAACAGCAAGCTTCCGATGCCGCAGACGCGTCGCCCGCCGCGCCCTCTTGCGTTTTGGGCGCGAAGTCCGCACGCCAGGTGGTCCGGCGAATGGGGCCGTCAAGCAGCACGAGCAATGCCGGCAAGAAGCACGTGACCAGCGCAAACGACAGCAACGCACCGCGCGCGAGCAACATGCCCAGGCTAGCAACCGCCGACATGGTGGACGAGAACGCCAGCGCGAACCCGGCTGTAGCCAGAATGCCCGCCGAAACCAGAAGCGACGGGAACGTCTCGCCCAAGGCCCGATACGCCGCTTTGCGCGCAGGAAGATCCTTGCGATGGGTCAGGTAGTGCGTGGTCAGCAGAATGGCGTAGTCGATGGTCGCGCCCAGCTGCACCGTATTGATGACCAGGTACCCGATGAAGTTCACCGAATCGCCCGTGAAGTACGGGATGGACAGGTTGATCCAGATGCCCGACTCTATGGCCAACAACAGCACCAGCGGCAGCAGCAGCGAACGGAACGTCACCAACAGCACCAGCAGGATGGCCGTGAACGCCACCGCAGCAACCACCACGTTGTCAACGGCCACGATGTTCTTCATGTCGTACAAGTTCGCCGACTGCCCCGCCGTGTAGTACGTGCCGTAATGCGCAGCCGCCGTACGCTGAACGGCCTCGACCGTAGCGAAAGCCTCGCTGCTCTCCACGTCGGTATCCGTATAAGCGATGATGCGCGCCCAATTCTGCGAGTAGAACTGATCCAGCACGCTCGCGCCCACGAAACCCTGCGGGATGGTCGCCCCTACGGTTGCCGCGTACGAGATGACGCTGGCCACGTTGTCGACCTTCGCCAAATCGGCCGAAAGCGCCGCTTCGGCGGCAACGTCGCCGCGCGGGACCAGCACCACTACCGCGTTCTGCTGACCGAACTCGTCTTGGATCATGAGCGTGTCAGCCCCTGCGCGCAAATTCGGATCAGGCTCACTGTTCTGGTAGGTGAACACGGTATGGGCCTGGCCCAAATACGCCGGCACCACCAGCGCAAGCACCAACACGAGCGCCGGCACGCGCACCTTCGCCAGCACGCGCCCCACGTTGCGAAACGAGGGCAGCAAGGGCCGGTGCGCCGTCTTGTCGATAAGCTTGTACAGCAAAAGCGTGAGGGCCGGCAGGAACACCATGACCGTGAAGAAGCTGAACACGATGCCCTTGACCAGGTTGATGCCCAGATCGGCGCCGATTTGGAACTGCATGAACGACAGCGCCATAAATCCGAAAAGCGTGGTGACGGCGCTTGCGGCGATCGTGGACAGCGACGTGCGCATAGCCACGGCCATCGCACGCTCGGGAGTAGGCTGAAGAGCCCGCTCGGCCGCGAAAGCGTGCAGCAGGAAAATGGCGTAGTCCAGCGAAACCGCCAGCTGCAAGATGGGGCTCACCGAAAACGTGATGAACGACACCTGGCCGAACACGATGTTCGTACCCATATTGATGATGATAGACACGCCGATGGCCGCAAGAAACAGCACCGGCTCGATCCAAGACCGAGTGGAAAGAACCAGCAGCAGCACGATGATGGGAACCAGGACCAGCGCGGCTTTTCCGGTTTCCTCGCCCGTACTGGCCGTGGTCTGCGCCGTATCGGAGGCTTCGCCCGACACTGCGTTTCCCGGCCCCGCCTCGTCCACCAGCGCACGCAGCGCGGGAACGGCCCGACCCTCGAAGCCTTCGGCAACCGCCACCTGGAACAGGGCTGCGCCATTGCGGTAGTACGTTTCGACCAGCGACGGATCGGCCATTTCCAGCGGCGTTGCCACATCCATGACGTCGTCGAGCCACATAACGGACTCCACGCCGTCAACAGCGGCGACCTTGCTCTTAAGTTCGAGGGCCTGCGCCACGGACACGTCGCGTATCAGCACGTTCGCATTCGGAACAGCCTGAGCGAACTCCGTGCTCATGATTTCCACAGCAGTGGTCGATTGAGCCTCGTCGGGCAGATAGTCAACCATATCGTAGTTGACGCCAACGAACGGAATCATGGCCGCGCACATGAAGGCAACGACCATAAACGTCGCCACAACCGCTTTTCGGCGCGCGATCACGCCGTCTATGATGCGGTCCGTACAATTCGTGCGTGTCATGAGGGAAATCCCGTTCGCCTTGATGCCGTTTCGTACTTCGAATAATACCCAACACCAGGTGGGGAAACAACCAACAAGCGCGCGACGATGCGCTCGCGTCCCGACGAGCTACCGCACAAGCAGGGCAGCCAGCCGTTCAACCTGGTCAGAACGAAGTCGCAACCCTTCCCGCACGTAGCGGTCGAACGAGCCGAACGCGTTGTCCACTTCCGCGAAGAACGCGTCCAGGTACGCCGGTCGCGCCTCGAGAAACGACTGGAGGATCGCGCGCTCCCCGTCGGTCATGCCCGCGCCGAGCGATGCGGCCTCCGCGCGCATGGACGCGGCGTTCACCTGATTCGTTGCCAGATAGTCGGCCATGACGTCGTCGGGATGGACTCCCGATGCGCGCAGCAGCACGGCGCAGAGCACACCGGTGCGGTCCTTGCCGTTCACGCAGTGCACCAGCGCAGGAACGCCCTCCGCGGCAATCGATCGCAGCGCCGTGCCGATGAGCGGATACTCGCTCACGTAGCGGCGGTAGTTGCGTACCATGCGCTCCCCCGGCGCGCCGTATGCATCGATCACGCCTGCTACCAGGCGCTTCCCCGTATCCTTGCGCCTGGTTTCCGCCGAAGGAGCCAGTGCGACGGTTTTCGCGCCCACCAGGTACGGCTCAGGCCGCGCGGCCACCTCGCTCTGGTTGCGAATGTCGTATATGGAACGAACGCCCAGCAACCGAACGATAACGTCGGCTTCCCGAGCGTCGATGGAAGACAGGTCGCACGAGCGAAACAGGCGCGCGCCCGCAAGCGGCCCGCCGCCTATCGCCCGAATGCGCGAAGCTCCGTAGGCTTCGGGCGCGGCGTGCGCGGAATCCGCGCCCAAGCCGTTCGGGCTTGCGACAGCCATCACGGCAGGACCTCGAATGCGAACCCCGACACCAACGAAGACGAGCGACCGTGCGCGTCCCGAGCACGGGCTTTGAGCAGATAGCAGCCCGGACGCTCGGGCGTGTACACGAAGCGCCAGTTCACGCCGCGCTCGGCCACCGCCCCCGTCGTCGCGTACGCCGTCCAGGTCTCGCCGTTGTCGAGCGAGAACTCAAGCGCAGACACCCCTTCGGCGAAGTCGTCCACGTAGCCCTCGAACACGACGGGATCGCCCACATGGTAGACGGAACGGCCGGCCTCGGCATGCGCGCTATCGTCCATGAGATTCGCTCTCCCCGTCGCGCATGGCCTTGAGCTTCGCCAGGACGGCAGGATCGATGCGCGATGCAACGGTGTTCTTCTGCGCCACCTTCGGCGTTTCGTCCAAGCGGGCGTCTTCGTAATGTATGCCCACCTCGCGGCTGAAACCGTCGGCGCTCATGCGATCCACGCCGAAGCCGAAGACGGTGTCCTGGATGGTGGCATCGCTTGTGACCACGAGCGTTTCCACCTGACGTTCGCGCGCATCGTGCGCCAACTTCTCGATCACCTTGTCGGCCGACTGGCCGGCCGGGCTGAACATGATGCGCACGCCGCCGACGGTTTCCGCCTCGCCAGTGGAAAACGCGTTGCGCGCGCCATCGAACACGATGATGGCGCGCCAGTCGCGCCCCGCGTAGTTGATCACGTCGTTGATGAGCGTTTCGCGCGCGACGTTGAACGTGTCGTCCGTGTAGTCCGGGTCGGTGACCTGACGGTACCGGCTGCCCGAGCGCAACACGTTGTACCCGTCCACGATCAGGAGTTTTTTACGCTGCCGTGCCATAGCGGTGCATCGCCTGCAATCAAGCGCGGTTCTGACGAAGCCACTCGTACATGCACGCCGTGGCCGCCTGCGCCACGTTGAGGGAAGCAACCTCGCCCTCAAGCGGCAGCTTCGCGAACAGGTCGCAGTTTTCCAGCACCAGACGAGAAACGCCCTCGTGCTCGTTGCCCATCACCAGCGCGATCTTGCCCTTGAGGTTGGTGTCCCAGATAAGGTCCTGGGCATGCTCGGTGGCAGCAGCCACCCAAAAGCCCTCTTCCTTGAGGCGGTTGATGGCCTGGACCAGGTTCGACACCTGCGCCACGGGCACGTGCGCGATGGCGCCGGCCGAGCTCTTGTACGTTGAAGCTTCCACGTGCGCGCTGCGCTTGTTGGGGATGATCAGGCCGCACGCGCCCACCGCTTCAGCGCTGCGCGAAATGGCGCCCAGGTTGCCGGCGTCGGTGATGTGATCGAGGATCACCACGAGCGCACGGCCGTCGTTGTTTGCCGCAGAGGCTTCAGCCGCGCCCACGATATCGCCGATGCCCGCATAGGGAAACGGCTTCGTCTTGGCCATAACGCCCTGATGGCTGCCGCGATCCGACTTGTCGTCGAGGATCTTGCGCGGAACCATCTCCACCGTTGCGCCAGCGCGCTTCGCCTTGCGCAAGATGTCCTCGATGAGGCCGTCGCGCTTGACGTTGTCGGCCATGAGGATGCTCTTGACGGGCACGCCCGTGCGCAGCGCCTCGATGATGGGGCGCTTGCCTTCTATGTAGTCAGCCATGTGGTTGCCTTTCGTGGAGGATCGCGCGATCATCTGCGCCGATCCTGGAGAATTCGATCGCTCGAAAGTGTACCACGCCGCACATGCGCCGGGAAACGAGGGGACGAAAAGCGCACAGGGCGAACGCGGAGGGCGCAGGATGTAGGCGGCGAGGTGCGAGGCGGGCGGGGCGCATGGGGGCGCGGGGCGCGGGACTGGGACCGGAAGCGCACAGCGGGGCGGGGCACAGGGTGCATGCAGCGGGCCGTGCGAACGGGGCGCCCGGGCCGCGCGAACGGGTTCCCACCCCGCTTGCGCGCGAAAAACCGCGTTCGCTGGCAGGTTTTGACGGTTGGGGGTCGTCGATTCGCTTTCGCCGCCCTTCCAGCTGAAAAGCGCTTTGCATCGTGCCTGTTCAGGAGCGCGTGGCGAATCCGGGTTGAAAACGGCCGACTTGTAGCGGGCGTCAAACGACCGCAAACCGTCAAAACCTGCCAGCGGGAGCCGTTTTTCGTGCGCAAGACGCTACCTTAGGTAGCGCTGGCAGACGGCACGCATGGCGAAAGCGCTCGCAAGCGAAACGTTCCTGCACCCCCGCCGCGCAGCCGACGCCGACAGCCTCGCGCCCGCTACTCGTCGTCGCGACGGCGCCGCAGCACGCGACGCAGGCTGCGCTTCTGTGCCGCCGTCGTGTCGCCGCCGTGCAGGAACACGCCCGACACCACGCGCTTCACCTTGCCGACGCCGCGCGCTACATGGGGCGTAAGGTCCGCCTCGCTACGCGTCTTCCAATCGTAGTACACGCTCCAGTAGCGCAGAAACACGACCGCGAACACGCAGGCAACGCCCGCGATGGGCAACGGAGCGCCCGCGTACGCCAGCACGACGAACGCAAGCGAGCCGCCCAAGCCCGCCACCGCGTAGAAGTTGCTCTGCTTGAAGATGCCGGGCGTCTCCCCCACGCAGATGTCGCGCACCGCGCCGCCACCCACCGCCGTGATGGCGCCCAGGATGATCGACAGCACAACGCCCTGCTCGCACGCATACGCCTTGCTGGCCCCGGCCAGCGCGAACAGCCCCACCGACAGCGCGTCCGCGAAGAACACCGTGGCATCCAAATGCCGGAACAATCCGCGGAAGTAGAACACGAACACGCAGATGGCAATGCAGATGACGATAAGGTCGGGGTGCGAGGTGAAGTACACGCCGTGATCCTGCATGAGCACATCGCGGATGATACCGCCGCCGTACCCGGTGACCAGGCCCAGCACAACGGTGCCGATGATGTCGAGCTTGCGGTCGCATGCGAACAGCGCGCCCGTCAGCACGCCGACGACCACGGAAAAATAATCGATGCTCCACGGCACGGTAAGCACCTGCGAGTCGGAGAGCATTTGCTGAAAAAAGGAGGTGTCCATAAGCCCCTTATCGGTCGATGCGCCTATGAAACCACAACAAGCGACGGTGCGCTAGAGGAAGGAGGTCAAAAAAGCACGATGCACGCCCGCACGCGCCCCCGTCCGCGCGCCGCAAAGGCCGAAAGAAACAAAATAGCAAAGACGAGAAGAAACTATTGGCTAAGTGCAAATATTCATGAGATGATATCATTTGCAATTTTACCGAAAGCGCGCACGACCGAGAACATGCGAAGGCGTGCCGAATCCCAAAGCAAACCGCGTAGTGAAAAAGAGGTTTCCCATGTGGAGCAGTTGTCATCCTAAGTCCGACGAAGACATGCGAGAGTGCGCGGAGCTCGGCAAGTCGCTCAACCGTTTGTCGCAGCCCACTATCCTTACGCTGCTCGCATGCTCCGACGAGCCGCTGCACGGCTACGTCATCGTGCAGCAGGCAGCATCCTCGCCCATGTTCGGCGGAAAGAAGCCCGACGCCACCGGCATCTACCGCGCGCTCAAGCGCATGGAGGAAGCCGAGCTGGTCACGTCGGAATGGGACGTGCCCGAAGAGGGATCCGCCAAGCGCCTGTTCTCGCTGACCGACAAGGGTCGCTGCTGCCTGCGCCGCTGGATCGACGCCCTTGCCTGCTACGAGCTCACGCTCGAAGAGCTGCGCGGCCTGGCCGCGTCGGCCCTTGGAATCGACCTGCCCGACGCCCCTCGTTGTTCCCACTAGCAACAAGTTGCGAAAACGCGCCGCAAAACCACGCTAGGGCCGCCGCCCCTTTCGCATAGGCTGCGGCCCGCATTCGTCGCGCATGGTGCAGTGGTCGCAATCGTCGACCAAGCTCATTTCGATAAGATCCCACCCGATAGGCTCGTAGCCAAGAGCGTCGTAGAACGCGCGACTCGAACCGCGCGAGACAAGCCTGAGCTCGCCGTGTCGGGAAAGCGCTTCGTCCATGAGGGCGCGCCCGACGCCGAAGCCCTGCCACGTTCGGTACGTGACAACCGGGTTCACGAACGCCACGCCCTCCTTGGACGTGACAACGCGAACGAACCCCACGACCTCGTCGTCTTCGTTCACCGCCACGCGCACGCCCTCGATGGAGGGAATGGCATCCATCCCCTCGGCGTTCGCGTACGAATCGAGCACCGTCTTGTCTTCTTGCCGCGCATCGCGGATAGAGAACAAATCGCAAACCACGACAACCCCCTTGTTCGTACGTACGCGGCAGGCGGGGCGAACGAACGCGCCGCACGCCCGCCTGCCGGAAAAGCCCCGCCTAGAACGGCGGCAAGTATATTTTATCCCGCGACTGAGGGATGGCCTTCTTCCCCAGCTCCTTCAACCCTTTCACCACGTCGGGCATCAAGTCCACGGGAATGCCCATCATCATCATGGAATCGTCCACATCAGACGAAGCGCGGCACCCGTAGCACCCGAACGATATGTTGATCTCGCCCGACGTCAGAGGCAGCAGCGTGGTTTCAACGCACTGGGCATTATAGCCGCTTGCATGGAAATCATGGCGATGTCCCGTGTAGTACGATGTTGCCATAGACAGCCACATCATCTGCTCGGGCTTCGCGATCACGGCCACCACGTCGGCTGCGCACTTCGCGTCGTCGAGGGGGCACACCACCGTCGCATCCACCGTACGAGGCTCCAAGCAGGGGCGCTCGTGAACCATGCGCTTCGCCGCCTCTACAGAATCCAGCTTATGGAACAGGATGTACAGCTCCCCCGACGCAAGCTTCTCCGGCATGGGCGTAAGACCCAGAATGGACGTTCCGTCCGGGCACGCGTGGCGGTTCGCAGGCATCATGATCGACGCGCCGCGGCGGGCGACCATGAGCGACTGGCAATAGCGCAGACGCTGCTCGGGAAGCGGCACGTCGGGAAGCGGTTCCCCCGCCTTGATAAGGGAGATGGCCACAGGATGCCAGCGCAATCCCAGGATCTCGCGCATCGTATCGGCCCATTCCTTGTACTGGGCTTTCACGGCCTCATCAAGAGGCGGCGCCATCTCCCGATCGGCCTGGGCCGCACGCGCAGCGGCCGAGGCTTCGATGCGGATCGCATGCGCCGGGCACTGTCCCGCGCACGTCTCGCAGCCCCAGCAGTCGTCCAAGCGCAACGCCTGAGGAACGCCTTCCACCAGCTCGAACACGTTCACCGGGCAAAACGCCTCGCACAAGCCGCACTGCGTGCACAGCCTTTGGTCAACATGGATAGCGTAAGCCACCTCGTTGCTATTCGTCATATCAGCGTCCCTTCCATAACCTCCGCGCGAAACCGAAAACCGGCCTTCGAGCCCGTCGCGCAACCTTACCGCAGCGATTCCTTGCACCAAGGCGGATACACCCTTCGCCCGCACGAGTCCGTCAAGTGATACGAGCAGAACGGAATCGCGCGACCATCGGGAACCGTGACCATCATGGAGCATTCGCGCAGCCGCTGCGTGTCCATGGACACTGCGTCCATGTAGTTCATGACGATCACCGAAAGCCCGCTTGTCACCTCGACGCCCTTCTGAGCCAGGATGTCCAAGAACACCGAGCCCTGCGGGCTGTCGGGCGAGTACCCTTTGCGGTACTCTTCCATCGTTATCGCCCTGGTAGCCGGGTAGAAGCCCGACGGATGCGGCGCAACGCCCCGGGGAGGATCGCCGTGCACGAAGAACACGCCGGTGTCGCACAGCGGGTTCGAGCATCCGAGCGGCCATACGTCGCGCGGGCCGATAAGCCCTTCCGACTGCTCGGCCAGCTTGAATATCACGTCCCCCGAGCTCATGGGCAGGGCGCGCTCCGCGTCGAAGCGCCCCGAGGTGAACGCCGGTTGAAGTGCCAAGCCCGCCACCACGTCCGCGTTGTCCAGGCAGAAGCGCAGCAGGTCCCCCAATTGCCCATCGTTCAGGCCGGCGACCACGGCCACCGACAGCACCACCTGAACGCCCGCCTGGCGGCACCGATCGATGACCTTCAGCTTGACGTCAAGGATGTCCCGGCCGCACGTCCCCTCGTACACATCGCCCGTCAAGCCGTCGAACGACAGGTACACCCCGGTGAGCCCCGCCTGCACCAGCTCTTCCAAATAGCCGTCGCGCGCGGCGATGACCAGGCCGTTGGTGTTGACCTCGATGCCCCAGAAGCCCTTTTCGCGACCCATGCGGATGATCTCGGGCAGATCCTTGCGGCACGTCGGCTCGCCGCCCGTGATCTGCACGGCGCCGTCTGCGCCCACCGCGTTCGCGATCACGTCGTACATGGCCTCGATCTCGTCCATCGTAGGATCGCCCTCGCCCGTTTCCGCGCTCATGAAGCACACGGGGCAATGCAGGTTGCAGTTGCGCGTGACCTCGATTTCCATGAGCGTTGCGCGACGTTCATGGCGAGAGCATGTGCCGCAACCAAGCGGGCACGGCCCTGAAGGGGGAATGGCACCGCACGGCGACGTCTTGGGAAACGCGAGCGAGCGCAGCCATTCGTAGTGCGCGGCATCGGGCCACATGCGCGTAGCAAGCCTGCCGTGATCGGGACAGGTGCGCTCCATCCACACGACGCCCTCGGCGTCGGCGTACACGTCCGCGGGAAGCTCGCGCAAGCAGTCCGGGCACAGCGCCGTGGTCTTGTGCAGCGGCGCGTGCTCGCTTCCTCTTGTTTTTTGCTCGCTCATCAGGTCTTCTTACTCGTCGATGTACTGACGGGGATCGTGCTCGTCATTCGGAGGCGTGGCAACCCGGATGCCCATGAAGTCGACCCAGTCGAGCACGCGCTGCGGCACGAACAAGCCGGGCTGGTACGCGGCCGACTGCTTGATGGCGCGTATGCACGAGATGGCGTGCGCAAGGTCGGTCGATTCGTCGATGTCGGACACGGGGGACAAATAGGCGCAGGGCACGTCACGGTCCTGAAGCTTGGCCATGTAGCCGTCAAGTGCCGGAACCCCGTCGGTGTTGTAATAGACGCTTTGATGGTTCACGGGCGTGTTGTGGCTGTACCCCACCAGCGACGTTCCGCACTCCTGGCACGGCGCCTGCACGAAACCGGGCTTGCCGAGCGCCTGGAAATAGTCGAGCCATTGGAACGACTGGATCACGTGGGATTTGGGCAAGGTGGGAATGTCGCCGCCCACGGACACCACGTGCTCGTAGCCCAGATCGAAAAGCTGGCGAAACGCGTCGTCGAAATGGTCGTCGAACGTCGCGCCCTTGTCCGTGAGGTAATGCACCTCCATCGGCCACGGACCGATGGCGTCGTACGTCTCCTTCATAAGCTCCACGTTCGACGCCGGCGTCGTGGACACGAAGAAGTCGTAGGTGATCTTGTCGACGCTCGGGTCGGCCTCGACGGCAGCGTCGTTTTCAAGCTGCATCTCGATGAGCGCGTGCATCGAAAGCTCGCTCACGTCGTACAGGCTGCGCTTGAAGAACTCGGCAGCCTGCTCGGGGGTGAGAAACCCGCCTCGCTCGGTGGTCAAGCGCGTCTTTACCATACCCGGCACCGGAGGCTTGCTGAACAACAGCAATGCTTGCTTCTTCTCCGCCATGGGGACATTCTCCTTCTCGTCGTGTTTCTTTTCGTTATAGATCAGCTGTTCACGACCGTCCGATCAATCGGACTTGCCGACGCTTTCCCCCGTCGGCCGCTCCCAGCTTAGAACTCTGTCGACCTTTCGCACTACGCAGTCGACGGCGTTGTAGCACCATGTGCCGATCATCGGCTCTTCCGGCTTGCACGATGTGAGGCAGTTCACGTTCGACTCCCAGATGCCCCCGAACGCAGGAGCGCCCGGCTCCCATTCGGGATGCCACCAGCCGTAGTCGACGTTCACAAGATCGTCGCGCATGCGCGCGACGGCCAGCACGAAGCAAGCAGAGCCGTTGTCGGTGGCAACCTCCACGCAATCGCCCGGAGCCAGCCTCAGGCGCTCGGCCGTAGCCTCGCTCATCTCGGCCACCGGGTACGGCGACTTCTTCCTGAACGATGCGTTGTTGAAGTACATCGACGCGTTGTAGGGCTGCTTGCGCGAGCCGGTTATCATCGCCACATGCGCCGCCCCCTTCGCCCGGGCGTCGTCGAGCAGTTCCTGCGAGCACAAGGTGATCGGCCTGGCCGGCGTAGGCAAGCGGGGGCCGCCCAGCCGCGGCAACAGCTCGCTCGCCAGCTCCACCTTGCCCGTCGTGGTTGCGAAGCCCTGAGGACGACCATCGGGGCCGAGCAGCTCGTGCTTGGCGTACGCGGGCTGCTGCCAGTACGTGCCCAGATCGCAGAACGTATCCCAGTCCACGCCCGCGCGCGCAAGCTGCGCCGCGAAGGCGTCGGCCAGCGTCTCTTCGGGCCACGCGTCCTTTTGCCCCAAGCGCAAGCCCAACTCCCGAAACACGTCGTAGTCGCACCGTCGTTCGTAGTAGGGAGGCACCGCGGCGGGACCGCCGTAGCCCATGTTCGCCACGCCGCCGTGCACCTGCAGCACGGGCCGCTCGATGGCGCCGGCAATCGGCAGCACGTAGTCGGCGATGCTCGCGGTGGGCGTCATGTAGTAGTCCAGAACCACCAGCAAGTCCAGCCCCATGAACGCCTCGAAGACGCGATGCGTGTCGGCGTACGTCAGAAGCGGGTTCGTGGCGTTCACGATAAGAGCGCGCACCGGGTACGGGTCGCCGACCTCCATGGCGCGCAGCACCAGATGCGGATGCGCCGAGGTCAGGTAGCGCTCCGGAAGCGTGCGTCCCAACCGCTCCGTAAGAGGGCGAACCAGATCGTAGCCGTCGAAGCACTGAAGCGGGGTGTGCGGCGTGTTCAAGCAGCGCGCGCGATGCTCCGGCTTCAGAGCGTCGGTCATCTCGAGCTCCATCTCGGAAACGAAGTCGGGGGCGTCGGCAAGAACGCAGGATCCCGGCTTGTCCACATTGCCCGTGACGGCGCGCAAGCAGCAGATCGCGCGGTGCGTCGGCGCGACGTTCGCGCCCGCCTGGTCGATGCCGCGGCCCGAAACGAGGGCGGCGGCTCCGGCCTGCGCGAACAGACGCGCGGCGCGCACGATGTCGTCAGCCGGCACATCGCACACGCTGGCCACGTATTCGGGCGTGTAGTGCCGTACGCATGCGGCCAACTCGTCGTAGCCGAAGCACCAAGCGTCCACGAACGCGCGATCGACCAGGTTCTCGGCAATGATCACCTGCAGCAAGCCCAAGGCCAGCGTGCAATCGGTTCCCGGGCGAACGGGCAGCCACAG
This sequence comes from Paraeggerthella hominis, assembly GCF_021044775.1. Taxonomy (NCBI): domain Bacteria; kingdom Bacillati; phylum Actinomycetota; class Coriobacteriia; order Eggerthellales; family Eggerthellaceae; genus Paraeggerthella; species Paraeggerthella hominis. The sequence continues at coordinate 28,937 of NZ_JAJNOQ010000003.1, read as the reverse complement.
ATCGGCGACGGCTGCGGCTTGCGTGCGCCGCGGATCGACGACCACCAGCGGCGCGTCGGACTTCGCGAACCGCAGCACGGAGCGCCAGAATGCCGAGTTGTCGGATTCCGCCGGATTCGTGCCCCAAAGAAACAGGCATTCCGTAACACCCGGAACAATGTCGGCCTCCACCGTCCACCCGAACGTCAGAGCGTCCATCCAGATGCGTGGGTTCCAGCAGATCTGCCCGATGCCCATGTTGTTCGGGCTTCCGAACAGGTTCATGAAACGATGCAGCGGCCAAAACGAAGCGTGCGGGCCGCCGATGGCGCTGGCAAGCGTTTCCGGGCCGTGCTCGGCAGCAAGCTCCTGCAACCGCGCCGCAATATCGTCGAGCGCATCGTCCCAGCTCACGCGCTCCCACTTCCCGCTGCCGCGCGACCCTGCGCGCCGCAACGGGTAGTTCACCCGATCGGCGCCGTCGAGGGCGTCCAGGTTCATGCGCCAGCGGCGACATCCCGCAAGAACGCGAGCATCGTAGGGATAGCGCGCAGGATCGGGGTCGATCTTCACCACGCGCCCGTCCTCGACCGTGGCGAGAAGCGCACAGCAGTATCCGCAGTAATGGCAGTTCGTAGGCTTGATTTCCGTGGTCACGAGATCACCTCCGGACTCGTTTCGACGCGCTGGCCAGCGCCGACGGCGCAAGCAGCCTCGGGCGCACCGAGAGACGCGAACGCCCGCGAACTCGATGCGCCCTCCACGGCATCAAGAGCGTCGTCGAAAAGAAACCGGAGTTTCATGTACGAATCGGCTCGACTCCAATCGATGCGCCAATCGTACAAAAGCTCCAGGTAGTGAAACGCCGAGATCGGCGCCGCAAACGTTTCCAACTGCAGCGCGCAGCTCATGCACGCCACCACGAACGCGCTCGATCCGGCCGCACGAGCTTCCTGGCCATGACGGCGCGCGGCGTCGTCGGCGCGATCGAACTTCCCAACCGCCCGCAGCAACGACCCGCAGCAGTACGAGCGCTTGCGAATATGAGCCAGCTCAACCACAAGGTCGGCGGGCATGAGCGCGCGCACGCCATCGGCGAATTCCCCGGTATCCCGATCAGGGCACGAGTCGTGCACGCTCGCGCGCACCTCGGAAGCCGCGACTCCCGTCTCTTGCGCCAGCAGGCGCCGAGCAACGCCTTCGTCGATACGGTAGCCCAGATCGGCCAGCACCGCAGGCAGCGCGACAACCTGGATGCCGGCCGTACGCTCGTCGGCCGCAAGCGCGGCGCGCAGGGCCTGCACGCAATTGGGGCAGGCAGCCACGATGCGCTCGACTTCGGAGGAACGCAAACTTGCGCGCAGCTGCTCTTCGAACGAAGCGCGCACGGCGTCTCCGTCGGGTTCGTACGACAGTATCTTCCCGCAGCACAAAAGCGAGACGCCGTCGACGCAACCCGCATCCGAAAGAGTGTCGTACATGGCGTTGACCAGCGGCAATCCGTAGTTGATCAGCGAACAACCGGGGAAGAACACCGAAGAGCACGGGCGCGGATCGCCCGGGACGCGCTCAACCGCGATCTCAAGTTGCGGGAACCCACACGAAACAATGCTTCGCGCCAGGGCGTCTTCAAACACGTACTCGCTCATGCAACCCTCCCCCGTCCTCTCCATCGTCTATCCCCTCCGGTCAAAACCGCGCATCCGGGCTGCAGGCATCCTTGGAAGCCCGCAGCCCGGCGCGGGCGAATTTAGAATTGGTTATCGCCGTACGTCCACTTGGAAATGAACTCCGCGTCCTTTTTGGCAACGCGATTGTAGTAGCGGTTCTCGCCCGGAATCTCGGCACGATCGTCGGTGTTGACCACCATGAAGCGCAGCAGGCAGCCGCCGCACAGCACCAGGATGGGAGCCACAACCTGAGCAGCCGGCGAATGGCCGCCGCCCAGGTACATAAGCAGCGGCACCACCAGGCCCAGACCCACCATGCCAACCCAGAACAGGCCCGCATACGATCCGCGCACCCACCGACGAGCCGCCGCCTTTGCGGTCACGTTGCCGGCACCCGCGAACGACAGGATCATGGTCAGCAGCACGATGAGCTCGGCAATGACCAGCACGATGTCGGCCACGTGCAGGATTTCCAGCACAACTTCGGACACGACGAACGACTCCAGCGAAAAAGCCGCAGGCCAACCGCCGATGGACAAGACGATGGCGGCGCAGCCCGTCGAGATGGCCGAAATGGTGAACAGCACGGGAAGCGCCGGGGTCGCCCAAAACGCATGGGCTTTCAGCGTGGACAGCATGATGCCCGTGTACATCATGATGCACAGCCCGAAGAACCCGGCAACCAGCAAGGAGAAGTCGGCGGCGGGCTTCAGAAGATCGGACAGGCCGGCGAGCACGGGCAGCGCGTCGCCGACGAAGGCGAGGAAGAACACCAGCGCGAACACCGAGGCGATGACCAGGAACGTCGCGCCCCATTTGATGATGGACTTCGACGTTGTCCACACCCTCCAGAACACGCCCGGCTGGCCAAGGTCGACGATCAGGAACACGCAGCCCAGGGCCACGCAGCCCAGGGCCACGAGCACCGGAAGCGCGAACACTTCCGCATGACCCGGAACCACGAAGCTGTTGAAGATAGCAGCCAGGAACAAAACGCCGCCAGCCAAGCCGCCCAGGAACAGGTAGAGGGCGATGGGGGGCTCCCAGTAATGATGCTTCATTATGCCTTACCTCCCAAATCAGGAATATAGTAGATCTGAGGCTCGGTGCCCAGCTCTTCGAAGAGACGCTCGGTCTTCACCGATCCGATAAGCTTGGAAACTTCGCTGTTCGGATCATCGAGATCGCCGAAAATGCGGGCCTTCTGATGGCAGGTCAGCACGCAGTACGGCTGCGCGGAGGGATCGAGCTGGCGCTTGTCGCGGCAGAACGTGCACTTGCGTACGAAGCGGTGCATGCGATCCTCCAGGTGCGAGGCGTCACGCATGCCGTAGGGGCAGGCGTTCACGCACACCTTGCACGACAGGCACTTTTTGGGGTCGACCCACACGGTTCCGTCTTCGTCTTGCTGGCTTGCGCCCGACGGGCAGCAGGGAACGCACTCGGGGTTCTCGCAGTGCATGCACAGCAGCGGCTGCCAGCTCTTATGGACGTTGGGCCAGGTGCCCTGCGCGCCCTCGGTAACCACCGGGTTGTAAATGATGTCAAGCGGAAGCTTGTTCCACGTACGACAAGCAACCGTGCAGGAATGGCAACCGATGCAACGACGTTGGTCGATGACCATAACGTAACGAGTCATGTATCTATCCTTTCTTCCCGCTCGGCAACTAGTCTTCGACGGGGGCATACGACATGTCGTAGCGCTTGCCCGTCGCCTCGTCGATCAGATTTCCCGTGGCCGCGTCGTAGAGCCACCCGTAGTACGCATCGTGGAACGCGCCGCTTTCAGGATCCAGCAACCAGCCGCTGTTCGGATCGTAGACGTACGGAAGGTCGCCAAGGACGGCGCAGCCCGCCTCCGCGTTCCAGGTCAAGTTCTCGGGAACCTCGAACGGGGCAGCCGCCGCACCGGGATAGCAACGGACGCCCGCCACGACCACGATTTCCTCGCGATCCATCGTGTACAGCTTGCCGGTCGCGTCGTCCACAAGGCACTCGCCCGCCGCGTCGTAGCGCCAGCCGGTGTACGCGTCGTGGTACGCCTTCGTGCGGGGGTTGACGAGCCAACCCGATTCGTCAAGACGGAAATGCGTGTCCTTCTGGTACAGGGCGTTGTTCTGCCACACCCATTCGTATCCCTCGGGAACGTCCTCGGGAGGCTGCGGCTTCTCGAACGGAATAGGCTCGCGTGCAAGCTTCTGGTCGCTTGGCATGACCGTGACGCCCGGCTTAACCGAAGATCCGGGGATGGAGAACTGGGTATCCTCCGGCTTGTACTCCTTGTCGAAATCGCCGCACTTGTACACCTTGCACATCAGGCCGCGGTTCGCCCACGATCCGCCCATCGGATCGCAGTGCTCGTCATCGACCGAGGTCAGCACGTTGACGTTCGACTCAAGGCACCCGAAGGGGTTGTTCAGATCGGCGGAGCCGTCGCGCTCGGGGAACCACCAGCCGCGCGGCGCGAACACCACGTTCGGATGGACTTCCGCCTCCACGTTGGCGCGCATCTTGATGCGGCCGCGACGCGTTTCTATCCAGCACCATTCCCCGTACTCGATGTTGAGCTTCGCAGCCAGTTCCGGGTTGATGGAGAAGTACGGATCGGGATACAGGTAGCGAATGCCCTGCATCTGGAAGTGCTCCGAATGGTGGTACGGCATGAAGCCGCCGCCCGTGGTGAGCACGATAGGGTATTCCGCAGCGATCTCCGGGGTGTCGATCTCGTTTTCGATACAGCCGATGTAGGTGGGCATGCCCGCGTAGCCAAGCTCGCGCAGGATGGACGAGTTGCACTCGACCTTGCCCGAAGGCGTCCAGAAGCCGCCGTTGGTCTTGAACTTGTTCTGATGCAGCGGCGGATAGTACATGCGATAGTAGTCGACGAAATCGTCGTAGCATTCCACGCCGGGCAGGCCCAAAGGCTGGAGAATGTGGAAGTAGGCTTCTTCCTCGGTCTCCCAAGGCCAGTTGGCGGGATCCTGGCCGCACGCAAGTCCCAGCTTGCGCCAGAACGTCATGTCGGTGTGGCGGTCGTACTTGGGCTGCATGGCGCGCTTCCCGCCCATGATCGAGTCGGTTGCGCCGTAATGGGTGACGATGGTGGGCCGCTCGAGCGCGCCCGCCGCCGGGAACACGTAGTCGGACAGCAGCGCCGTGGGGGTCATCCAGTAGTCCACGGTGACCAGGAACTCGCATTTCTTCAGCGCTTCGAGCGTCATCTTGGCGTCGCCGTACGAGTTGACGGGGTTGCTGGCGTTCACGATGAGCGCGCGCACCTGGTACGGGTCGCCCGTGATGATGGCCTTGAAAACGCTGGGGCCGTGCGCCTCGCAGAACCACTCGGTGGGCAGCGTCTTGCCCCACGTGCGCTTCGCGTTATCGGAGATAAGCTGGTAACCGGGCCACGAGGTGAGCTTGAACTTGTTGGAGCCGATCTGCTTGCCCTTCTGCTCTTCGGGCAGGCACTCGTTAAGCTCCATCTCCTCGTCGGTAAGGTAGTTCAAAGCGGGGCCGGGCATGCCGTCGCCGCCGGGAACGTCCAGGTTTCCGCAGATCGCACGTATAAGGGCGATAGCGTGGCTGCCGGTGGTGGAAGCGCGACCGATCTGGTCCCACGTGCAGCCCCACTGGATGCAGCCCGGCGTGTTCATGGCGTACAGGCGCGCGGCCTCGCGAATCTTGTCAGGCTCGAGCCAGGTGATGGGGGCGGCCCATTCCGGCGTGTACTCGGCGACGTGCTCTTGAAGCTCGTCGAAGCCGTCGCACCACTCGCCCACGAAATCGTAGTCGACAAGGCCCTCGTAGATGATGGTGTGGAGCATGGCAAGCGCGAGCGCCGCATCGGAGCCGGGACGCAGCGGCAGCCACAGGTCGGCTTTGGAGGCCGTTTCGGAATACCGAGGATCCACGACCACGATCTTCAAGCCGGCTTTCTGTAGGTCCGTGTAGCCGTTCATGCCGCCTAGCGTGGAGGCACCTGGGTTCATGCCCCAGAGGATGAGGCACTTCGCGCCCATGAGGTCGGTTTCGAACGGCGACCAACCCGCCACGCAGGTTTCGGCCATGAACGTGGGGATCCAGCACAGCAGCGCGTTGTGGAACCCGTTCGGCGTGCCGAACTGATTCAGGAAGCGGCGACGCGCCCAGTCGTCGGTGCGCGTGGTGCCGCCCGCGGAAGCTACCGCTTCGGCGCCGCTTTCCTTCTTTATCTGGTTCAGCCGATCGGCAACTTCTTGGATGGCCTGGTCGTACGGGATCTTCTCCCAGTTGCCCTCGCCCTTGCCGCCCACGCGCTTCAACGCATGGTTGATGCGGGCGGGGTGGTTGACGTGCAGCAACGCGCTGGTGCCGCGACAGCACAATCCGCCTTGGTTCGAGTAATCGGGATCGCCCTCGATCTTGATTACGTCGCCGTCTTTGACGTAAGCGAGCACGCCGCAGTTGGCATGGCAGAAATAGCAGAGCGACTTGACCATGGTGACACCCTCTTGATGGATGTCCACCTCGGTCGATTCGGTATCCGGGCACACAAGGCCCTTGAGACCGCTCGACGTCTTGGAAATCTCCGTCATCTACCTTCCCCTCTTCTTCTCGTCCGTTTTCCTCACCGTTTAACCCTGTCGTACCGTTCGCATGATTATGCGCGGGAGCTCCGCTTGGCATGAACGCTCTCGCTCGCGCGGATCATCCACGCCAGTGTATAAAACGCCCGTTCCATCCACATCACCCCGGAAGCTCTAAATTCCTCCAGCGAGTAAGCCCGCTAGTATTAGTTGATCGGACCTCGATTTCCGCGCCGACCGCTCGCCTGGGCATTCCGCGCGCTCCCGGGGACATGGCACGGCTCCCCTGGATCGAACCGGCGCAGCAGCAGCTCGTCTTCTTCAACCGCCAATCGGCATCGTGCTTCTCGTCTTCTTTAGTTGCTCGATGCCAACAAGTAGTAGATTAGATCTGCTAATTGATTATAACCATGCATAAAAGCATGTGCTACCCCGATAATGGATTTTTGCGCCCCCGACGATCCAAAAAAGAGGATAACGATGCAATGAGTCCGCCCATATCGGGTACGGCTCGTCGCGGGACCCGAGGAAAGCCCGCCGCAAAAGCGATATCATGAAGCAGTGGGCACGACAAACAATCAAGGAGCAGCGATGGAAAAAGGGACGCATACGTTCACGTTCATGGGCACCGCCGCCGGGTGCGGCATACCGGCCTTCTTCTGCGACTGCCCCGCCTGCAACGAGGCTCGTCGGAACCCGCGCGCGCGGCGCGGCGATTGCGGCGTCATGGTGCGGGGCGCGAACGCCGACGGCTCGCCAGGCAGGACCGTGCTCATCGACACGCCGCCCGACGTGCGCCATCAACTCATCCGAGAGGACGTGCGCACCGTGGACGAACTGCTGTTCACGCACGCGCACTTCGACCACATGGGCGGCCTGGGAGAGCTGGAGTACCTTGTGCAGCTTGTGCGCAAGGCGGCGCTGCCCACGTACGGCAGCGCCGCGACGCTCGAAGGCATCGGCCGGGAGTTCCACTACATGACGGGCTGCCTGGACATGCGCGAGATTCAGCCCCACCAGCGCATCGAGCTGGACGGCGCGCGCTACACGGCCCTGCCGGTGACGCACGCGCCCGGCACGTACGGATACCTTATCGAAACCGAGGAGACCCGCCTGCTCTACGCGTCGGACACCGGCAAGCTGCCCCCTGAAACGGCCGAGCGCGTGAGAGGTGTGGACATCATGGCCATGGACGCCACGTTCTGGAAGCGAAACTGGTCGCCCGACGACCACCACAGCGTGCAGGAGTGCATCGAAGAGGGGTTGGGGCTTGGCGCCAAGACGCTGTACCTCACGCATTTGGCCATGCACTACGACGAGCCCGTCACGCTTGAAGAGCTGGAGAACTACCTCGAGCAGTACGACGGTCGCGTGAAGCCCGCCACCGACGGGCTGTCGCTTTCGATCTGACCCCGCTGTTTTCAAACCGCCGCCCCGAAGGAGCACGTATGACGAACCAACCTCTTCCCCGCCCCGCGAAAACTATGAAAGCCGTCGTTTGGGACGGCGAGAGACTACAGCTGGCCGATCGGCCCCGACCGCGCGTAGAGGCGGCCACCGATGCCGTGGTGCGCGTTACGCGATCGAGCATTTGCACGAGCGACCTGCACATACTCCACCATGCGGTACCGCGGGCCGTGCCCGGCACCGTGCTGGGGCACGAATTCGTGGGCGTAGTGGAATCGGTGGGCGCGAACGTTGCGCGCGTGAAGCCCGGAGACCGCGTGGCCGTGAACGTGGAGACGTTTTGCGGAGAGTGCTTCTTCTGCAAGCGCGGCTACATGAACAATTGCGAACGAGGCGGCTGGGAGCTGGGATGCCGCATCGATGGCTGCCAGGCCGAGTACGTGCGCGTTCCGTTCGCGGACAACGGCTGCACGCCCATCCCCGACAACGTGACCGACGAAGACGCGCTGTTTCTGGGAGACATTTTGGCCACGGGCTATTTCGGAGCCGAGATAGCCGAGATCGAGCCGGGCGACACGGTGGCGGTCATAGGCGCCGGACCAGTGGGGCTGTGCGCCATGATGTGCGCGCGATTGTACGGCGCGGCGCAGGTGATCGCGCTGGAAGTGGATGCCGAACGCAGGGCGCTGGCCATGGAGCGCGGGCTGGCGGATGCGGCGATCGACCCCGCCGATGCAGCGACGGACCCCGAGCAGGCCGTGCGCGCGTTGACCGAAGGGCGCGGCGCGGACGCTGTCATCGAGTGCGCCGGCGCATCGGGAACGTTCGAGCTTGCTTGGCGCGTGGCCAGGCCCAACGCCGTGGTGTCGGTCATGGCGCTGTACGAGGAGGACCAGGTGCTGCCCCTTCCCCGCATGTACGGCAAGAACCTGGTGTTCAAGACCGGCGGCGTGGACGCGCATTGCCTGGACCGCGTGATGAACCTGATCGCCGCAGGGCGGTTGGACACCGGGCTTTTGATCTCGAAGCGCTTCCCGCTGAACGAGGCGCTTGAGGCGTACCGCGCGTTCGAAGCTCACGAAGACGGCTGTTTGAAGGTGGTGCTGACTCCTTACGAGGAGTAAGGGGCGGTTTGGCGATCATGATGACGACAACCGCGAGCCCGACGTCGCGGTTCGCCACTGGGGCGTTTTCGCTGCGCCTTCACCCGAGCCGTGTCAATGCTGGTCTAGCACGGAGAAGTCGGTGCTTAGGTACAAAATCACCGGCCTGCGCTCTTAGGCAAGGGCTTTCGACAACTGTCGAATCCGCTGCATCTCGGTGAGCTGGCTCGTTGATGCAAGCGCACAAAACGAATGCAGGCGATGAGCAGATCCGGCAGCGCAGACCCGTGATTTTGTACCGCGAATGGGTCGGCCTCCATGGCAAACCAGCTTCCGGTACGCCGAGGGCTTCCACGACCGAAAGACAGGCGAGCGCGCTTGGCTACGACACGGTCCAGGTGCCCAGCAAGGCCAGGTGGTCGGTGCCGCTCACGTTGACGGTCTGCAGGGAGCCAACGGACATGCCGCTGTTCTTGGAGTAGACGATGTGGTCGATCTCGATCATGGGAGGCACCGGGAACATGGCGTAATCCGGCTCGGACGGGTACGTCATGTGGAAGCCCTCCCCCGCTTGCTGCGAGGCGTCCACCAGCGTGTCGCCGAGCATCTTGCGATAGCGCGAATGATCCCATGTGGAGTTGAAGTCGCCCATGATCAGGTATTCGTCGTCGTACTGGCGAAGCGAGCTCAAGTTGCGCAGGCTTTCGTTCCAGAATCCCCGCGTGCCCGACTTGGGCGACGTGGGATGCGTACTGACCAGGCGCACCGTATGCGACCCGGCGGTTACCGTGGCGGCGGGGGCGGCAGACCCCGTGATGGGCAGAATGCTCGAAGACGCGTCACTCATGGGAGCGAGCACGTAGAGGACGTTGACGCCGCCGTTGTCGTAGGGGCCGGGATCGCCGAACACGTGGTACGGAAGCAGCTCGTCGATGCCGGCCGCAGAGAGTCGCTCGATCAGCGAGGCGCTGACTTCCTGGAGCGCCAGGACCTCGACGCGCTGGTCGCGGACGATCGAAACGATCTGGTCGGCATCGGCCAAGCCGTTCTTGGTGTTGAGGGTCATAATACGCATGACGGCGTCGGTGGACGTCTGAACGGGAACAGGCTCCACCGCCTTCGGCGCTATGCGCGAAGCGGGCAAGAAGAACCCCACGTGCCAGAAAACCTGGCACGCCAAGCAAAGCGCCGTGAATGCCGAGAGCGCTTTTCGCCTGGTGAACGCCGCAAGAAGAAGCACGGCCGCGCTGGGAATGGCGAACCACGGAACGAACGCCGCCACTTCGGGAATGAGCCGCCCGTTGCTGAGGACGGAGGGCGCGTACCGCGAGGCCATGCCGACGACGATGCAGGCCGTCAGCGCCCACAAGAGAACGCTTGCGATCGTGCGCCCAATAGAGTGCCTGGGTCGTGCGTTACGAGCAGCGTGCTGTCCTTCGTTCGGCTCCATAGATCCCTCGCTTTCGAATGGCGTGCGCGGAAAGGCCAATCTATCACACTTCGACAAACGACACAGCATCGGGGACATCATGGCTCCCATCGTCTCGAACGACCTTAGACCTCCGTAGAAAGACTCGAAACTCGTACGATGCATTTGTTCATATGACGGGTTGTTATCAAATAATGGGATCAGTATAGTAACGCCCTTGGAGAATGTCGGAGATGATGTCCGCGACAGCACCATCGGAAAGAGGATCGTCGTCCACAACCCAAGCAAGAAGCAGGTTCGTCAACCCACCCGCGAGAAAGGCATCGGCATATCCGCGCGTACGTCGAGGGTGCTTTCCTTGCACTTTCTCCGTTGCGAGAGAAATAGCACACAGAAGTTCATCATATACGAGCGCATCAAGGCCGTTACGATACAGCATGCAAAGAAACGTGCGATCTCGTTCGAACGGAAGCAGCAGATCGCGAACGACATCGGACAAATCTACGATTTCACGCTTGTCGATGTTCTCGAACCCACGCCTTAGCTTGATGCGCAAGAACATGCGTATCACCTCGTCTTTTCCATTAAAAAGCTGGTAGAAGGTCTGCCGCGATACTCCAGCTTGCGCGCAAAGCCCCGTAATGGTGATCTTTTGATAAGGTCTAGATTTCATAAGCTCGTATAACGCCCAAGCTAATGCATGTTGAGATTTGAGCGCCGATGGATTTTTTCCAGAATACATGACGGATTTCTTTCTTTGTCAGGTTAGTGACACCGCGTGCTTTGACGCGGGAGAAAGCATCCGATAAAGTCTAACAAATGTCAATGTTACGACTTGTTGATGGCGCCCTAGAAGGCGCCATTACTGCCGAAAGGAGAAGCTCACTACATGCATCAAAAAGTTCAGCCTCGTTTCATGGCCACTTTGGCGGTTTTGCTATGCGTAAGCATAGTGGGATATTTAGCCCAAACCATCTTCGCTACTGGATTGCCTATTTTCATGGACGAATTTGGCGTAGACTCCGGTATGGCGCAATGGGCGTCCACCTCTTACTCGATCGTCTTGGCAGTCATGATTCCCCCCACTGCCTACATTACCCATCGGTTCACAACCCGCCAGGTTCTTCTCAGCTCTCTCGTACTGCTTACCGTCGGTTCGGTAGCGGGTTTTTTCGCGCAAAGCTTTGCAATGCTCGTATTAGCACGCGTATTGCAAGCAGCCGGTACAGGAGTTTTATACCCTTACCTCCAAATTGCCATTTTCAAGGTGCTCCCGCAACATCGCTGGCAGCTTGCCATGGGCGTTGTTGGATTGGTTATCTGCGTAGCACCCACCATAGGGCCAACGCTAGGCGGCGTGCTGATAGACTCGCACGGCTGGCGTTTCGTGTTCGCCATGCTGGCTGTTGCAAGTTGCGTTATGACCGTAGTGGCTTTCATAGTCGCACGCAACCTTACAGACAGCGAAAAGAGCGCTCTTGATTTCGTCTCTCTTGCACAATCGGCCATACTCTGCGTGGGCATTATCGTCTCGTTTTCCAATATAAGTTCATTTGGCGTGACGAGCCTATTCGTATGGGCGCCTCTCGCGATCGGCGTGTTGACTGCCGTCCTGTTTGTTCGTCGCCAGAATAGGCTTTCACATCCTTTTTTGAACTTAACAGTATTCAAAAATCAGCGCTTCAACATGGGAACGCTCATCAACGCTCTTATGAACTTTGTCAACTTGGGAGTCACGTTAGTTGTTCCCATTTACGCACAAAGCATGTGTGGGTATTCTGCAACACTTTCCGGCATGCTCTCGCTTCCGTCAGCCATTGCGATGGCAGTGTGCAGCTTGTTAGGCGGAGTTCTCGCAGAAAAAGTGGGTGTACGACGTTTGACCTTGATTAGTAGCGCAGTTCTTTGTGCGGGACTTGCCGGTATGGCATTCTTTGATTTCGAAACACCCGTTTGGGCTATCATGTTCTTCCAAGTGCTGCGCGGCGTGGGCATTGGCCTTTCGATGCAGGTCTTGACGACATGGTCTCTCGAAGCCGTAGATGATCTAGTAGAAGACGCTGCTGCGGTAAACAACACCCTCAAGCAAATAATCGGCGCTATGGGGTCTGCCGTCATGGCGGTGCTGCTCTCGCTGTTCGCAGGCGGAGCCGTCCAGGCGAACGAAACGTCCATTGCGGCTTTCCAGATGACGAACTGGGTTGGCTTCGGCTTGGCCGCCGTCTGCTTGGCTCTTTCGTTCATATTCGTGCGAACTCGAGCAAACAACGAAAATGCAGCTTCGAAATCGCCTTCCCCAATTGAGGTTCTGATAGACAGAAACCCTTTGTTTATCTCGGAAAACGCACCTGTATCCGATCTTGTTGAACTCCTGGTTGCCAATAAAATCAACGGTGTTCCCGTACTGGGATCTGAAAGGCGCGTAACGGGATTCGTAACCGACGGCGACCTGCTTAGCTTCACGGGCGCGCATACTGCACTCACGGTCGACGCAACGTACGAAGTACGCGAAATACAGGATACTAAAACATTTGCCGAACGATGCAGCGCACTCATGCAGCTGCAGGTAAAAGATATTGCAACGAAAAACGTGATTTCGGTAGAATCGAATGCCACTATAGACGAAGTGTTCGCAGTCCTCAGTAAACGCAAAATCAAGAAAATTCCCGTCATAGACGAAAATCTGCTAATTGGCACCATCAGTCGTGACGAGGCGGTACGACACCTTATGGATGTTATGGTTGATCTAGGCGCAAAGCAGCAAGCCCCGATCAAAACCGAAAACAAGTGTTAAAACAGCTTCCGCACTAATGCACGAAACGACTCAGTCAGACCACCCTGCGCATCATCGACGCTGCTGCCCCCATTTCAAGTCGCCTAAGAACGAGGTAAACCTCAAGGAGGCCTACCTCGTTCTTCACAAATTCTGGCAATCTTTGCATTTTGAAGTGGAGAGAACTTAGAAACCTCGAACGAGCCTCTAAAAGCTCTTAACATACTGGCAAACGCATTGCCAATGAAGACCATAACGATACGCATGCCAACATCGTGTTTCGAGCATCATCCCCAGAGATCGCGCTCAGAGTGTTGACGTCAGGAAAATATGTTGGCGACGGCAGTAGCCTCGCAATGGGCGCTGCAGATGCAAGCTAACCACGAGCGTCAGCGAAATTGCAATGCCGAGGCACTCCATGCCCTCGTCAACAGGAACATAGTCGATGCTGGCCTTTCGCAGTACCAAATCGAGATTCAGCTCGCAAGCCTTAACGCGAGTGATGGCGATTCTTGCCGTTGCCGCAAAGCACGCACACGAAAATACCATGCCCCTCGTGCTGATTCCTAGAACTTTTTGTATGATGGATTTTTTGTTTTACCACATCTTTCTTCCATCCTCTTCATGGTCAAAAACAGCAGTCGCAGCCATTAAGCCGCTCTAAAGAATGCCTATCCCTTGCAAAGTTTGTGGCTATTTTTCGCCATAATTCTCCTAGCATAGAGCAGCGTAACGGTGTTCCACCGAGCGGTCCTTGCACAAAGGCTGCCAACAGAGACGTGAACTACAGCCTGTATGGAAACAGGAAAAATCTTGCCACCAATCATCTATCCATGCGACCATTGAGCAAAACGATACATCGACCATGCAAGCCACCAGCCCAAGAGGAAAGAAACAGTAGCCACTGCGTTTGGCGACTTATTGCTCACAAGTTTCGCACCATGTCGCGATATATAACCGAAAGCTCATGCGCCTTCGTTCTACTCTCGTAACCGTGGTTGCAAAAACGCGAAACCGGCATGATTCCCAGCAAAGAATTAGTGACGAACATTTCGTCTGCCGATATTGCATCATCCACGGTGACGACAGCCTCCTCAACATCTGCGTGTTCCATCACAAAGCCCCGCATGATGCCGGGAAGAATACCCTCCGCAACTGAGGGCGTTATAACTCGACCGTCGCGAACGATGAACAGATTCGTAGTTGCCCCTTCACAGAGATGGCCTTGGATATTACAGAACAGAGGCTCGTCTATACATTGTTCGCGAGCCCTACGCCTTTCATAGACGCAATCGGCATAGTTCAGCGTTTTGTGAAAAGTAAACGGAGAAGTCTCGTTGCGGCGCACAGAACTTACGCTGCAGGAAAACCCCTTGCGATAATCCTCTCCGACATACGTGTTGGAGCGCAAGGCCACCACGAGATTATGAGACGTGACCGTGACTTTCAATGCCTGTCGCTCCGGCGCATCGACTGGCCGAGAATCAAGAGCCTGCCGTACGCGCTCGAGTACACGCTCCTTGGGCACATCAATGCAGAGAAAGCGCAAGGCCTTGTCTAGACGATTCAGATGCTCCTCGAGCAAAACAGGACGGCCGTTCTCCACCGCCACAGTCTCAAAAGCGCCGAAACCGAAAAAGAAGCCGTCGTCGGCCGCCACCATATCGCTCATCTCGTTTCCCGTTCTTCAATAGCCAATGCTTCCAGCACCGCCTTGGCCTTTTGCAAGGTTTCCTCGTATTCGAAATCGAAATCAGATTCCACGGTGATCCCCCCGCCGACGCCTAGATACGCTGTTCCGTTTTGACATACCGCCGTACGGATAGCAATATTGAGATCGCAGTCTCCGTTTGCAGAAAAGTATCCAATAGAGCCCGTGTAGAGGCCGCGGGCATCTCGCTCAAGCTCGTCGATGATCTCCATAGCGCGAATTTTCGGCGCACCCGTGATGGACCCTCCCGGAAACGCCGATTGTACGAAACGCAACGCGCTTTTGCCAGGCGCCAGCACTCCTTCCACAGTCGCCACAAGCTGAAACACTGTCGGGTAGGCCTCGACGACAAACTCCGGATGCGCGACGATAGTTCCCGGTGCGCATGCGCGAGCCAAATCGTTACGCTCCAAATCGACAACCATGAGAAGCTCGGCATTATCTTTGGAACTTTCGGCAAGATCGGCCTTAAGCGCCTCATCTTCTTGAAGCGTTCCCCCCCTCTTGCGCGTTCCTTTGATAGGACGAGCAAGAACGTGCCCGCCCCGTACCTGCAGGAAGCGCTCCATGCTCGCACAGCAAATCTGATAATCCGTCGCGGCATCGCCCCCCTGCCCGCATAGATACGCTGAAAAGGGAGCAGGATTATGACAGCGTAGGTAACGATATGCATCGTAGGGGTCTGCCGGGGCCGAGGACCTCAACAATTGCGTCATGTTGGCAACGTATATGTGCCCGTCAACCATATAGCGCACCATGCGGTCAAGGGCGGCGCAATAATCGCCGGCACTGAAAGAAGCATCAAAGCTCGCCTGGCGCTCGTGCTTTAACGGCGTAGGCGCCGGCGTGACCTTATGCAACAATCCAGTCGCCCATGCAAGGGCATCACCATGGCTCATGCGAACGCCCTGTGTGCACAAATACAGCTTCTCGTTCGCAATATCTTCCACAAACAGCAGGTCATAGAAAGAAAAGGAAGCCTCAGGAATGCGCTCGCGCGGCAAGTGTCGCGACGCAATCTTGCACGCCTGAAGCCCCATGCTATACCCGAGATAGCCTAAAGCGCCGGAGATGAGAGGGAGCCCGGTGGTATTGGGCGCCGCAGCATCATCGAGGTAGGCGCCCAATTGTTCAAAGAACGAGAGGGGGGACGCAGCGCCATTGACGTAGCAACTCCCCCCGACTTGCTCGACGGTGGCATACGGCATCAGCCCCACCAAAGAGAACCGTCCCTGATCGCTCTTCTCGGAGGAGTCAAGGAAAAGCGCTTGAGGCATAGCCTTAACCAACTCGAACAGGTCAGAAAGCGGTTTATAGAAGCGAAATACATGAACGGCCGTGGCCACGAGTCCCCCTATCGCGCCGTCTCGCAGCACACCACAAAACGAGACAGAAGCTCATGCCCATACTGGGTTCGCGCCGCTTCGGGATGGAACTGCACACCGTACAGCGGCAGTTCTCTATGCCGCAAGGCCATGATCGCGCCGTCTTCGGAGCGCGCGTCAACGGAGAAAAAATGGGGAAGCTCGTCGTCGTCAACCACTAGAGAGTGGTAACGAACAACCTCGAACGTCTCGGGCAAAGCCTTGAACAATCCTTGGTTGTTGTGTCGAATCGCGGTAACCTTTCCGTGCATGGGACGCTTGCCCCGAGTCACGCGCGCGCCGAACACGTCAGCAATTACCTGATGGCCTAGGCACACTCCCAACAAGGGGATGCGACGACGCGCAGCCAGCCTCACGATATCGCCGCAGTTGCCGCATTCTTTGGGGCTTTTGGGCCCAGGGGAAACCACGATGCCCCGAAGAAGGCCCGCATCATCCATGTCGCGCACGGTCTTGGCGTCGATACCGTCATTCTCGTACGTGTCCATGCGAACGCCCAGCTCACGAAAATAGCTTACGAGCATCTGCGTGAACGAATCGTAATTATCCAGCATCAAATACACTGCTTGCCTCCTACGCTCCTCCGGCAAAAAACACTGCCGCAAAAGAAAAACTGCCACCCATCCGCCGTCACCGGCGAATAAATGGCAGTTTTCCCACTTGTTGCTTTGGGACACACCCTCTGTTTCAACAGATTGTACCCGTTTAACAAGTGCTTGCAAGAAAATACTAGGAGTTCCCCTCGCAACGCCCGCCATACACGAAACGTCCACACTCCCCCATGGAGCTTATCTTGCTTGATTCGCGTCGACAGTTATGGTCGCAGCTTTCCCTTATATCGCTCCGTCTTTTTCAAGCTGATCGAGGCAACCGGCTTCTAAGATTCAAGATACGTTATTCGCTAGCCCACCGTTTTGGTTGCTAGATTCGTTTGAGAGTGCCTCCATTTGCATCCCGAACCCACCTGACCGATCATCAATTCACCACTTCTCCGGATGAATTGAATTTGCTTCGGCCCCAATGACCCCATTCAACCCAAAGGCGTCAAAGCCATCTTTTTTGTCCCTGCTCGCGAAACGCCTTAGCCCATAAACCCACTAAAGCCGCGATCGAGTTCATTAAACCCAGCTCAGCTTTAGGGGGGGGTCGCTTCGCGCGGTTCTCTTTATTTGGCCGTCAAAAAAACAATCAGACCTCCGCCTTGACTGCCTCGGCCATGATGTAGCCGTAGTTCATGGCAGCATCGAATCCCATCGCGTAGACGCGGCCGTCCTTCTCTTCGATCGAGCCGCAAACGTCGCCGGCTGCGTAAAGGCCCGGAACGGCGGTGCCGTCTTCCTTCTGCACATGGCAGCTCGTGTCGATCGCCAGACCGCCGGTGGTGAGGTAGAGCGTCGGCTCGCAGGAAACCACCCAGATGCCGTTGTAGGTGTCAAGGTAGGGAAGGTTCTTGCGCCCGAACTCGTCGGGCTCGCCGGCGAGCGCATGCTGGTTGTGCGCGTCGATCGTCGCCTTGAGCTCGGGCAGCTCGAGCGCTTCGGCGGCTGCTTCGACGGAATCGTAGTGAACCATGTCGCCGCGGTCGACGAGGCACTTGTAGATGTCCATCGCGTACGTCTCGTTCTTCATCGTGGTGATGTAGCCCGACTCGTCGGTGATATGGAAGAACCGGCCGCCGTTGTCGGGGTTGCGCAGCGCCTTGCTCATGACGCCGTGGTTGTCCGACATGATGTTGCCGAACTGTTTGCCGCTTCCGTTGACCATGATGCCGGGCGTGGTCTGGTACAGGAAGGCGATCTCGAAACGGGAGCCCGCCTGCGCGGTCGTGGAAAGATAGGCGCCGAGATCGCGCCCCATGCACTCGACGGCTGCGCCCGCCTCGATTCCGAGCTTGATCCCATCGCCGGTGGAACCCGGCGCGCAGTTGAACTTGTACTCTTCGTAGCCAGGGTAGTATTCGGCGATCATCTCGTTGTTCGCCGCGAAGCCGCCCGAGGTGAGGCAGACGGCCTTTGCCGAGACCTCCCAGGTGCTGCCGTCTTTGCCCTTGGCCTTCACTCCCGTGACGCGGCCTTCGGCGTTCTTCACGAGTTCGGTCACCGGCGTGGCGTACACGATTTTTCCGCCAAGCGCCCCGACGCGATCGACGAGGTACTGCATGGCGTACCCGCAGCCGCCCATGTAACAGCCAGGCGCCAGGTAGGGCGTGATGCCGTAAGCCTTGTTCACGCCGAGGCTGTAGAAGCCCACGCCGATTTTGTGCATCCAGTCGACGAGCTTGCCGGAATTGTCGTACATGGCGGTCTGGTAGGGCATCTCGCCGTTGAAGCGATCGTTTTCGGGGACGATGTACTTCTTCATGACGGCGAGCATGGCGTCTTTGTTGAACATGGGGCTGTCGTCGAAGCGGCCCAGGCCGTAGTTGGCCTGCAGCTCGGAGCCTGCGGCGGCGACGCCCGAGTAGGTCATGGACATCGAACCGCCGGGGATGTCCTGCTTCTCGAACAGGATGACGCTCTTGCCCTCTTCGAGCAGGCGGCACGCGCTGACGAGCCCGGCGGTGCCGGCGCCCATGAACACGACGTCGACGTCGGCGGTCTGCGCGGCGCCGCCCGTCCGTTCGACGGGACCCTTTTTGAAGTCGGAAGCGGAGCCGCCCGCGCTTTCGATGGCGTCTTTGACGGCCATGGTGACGGCCATCGACGTGGTGGTTGCACCTGTCACGGCGTCGACGTCGAGGTTCTTGGTTTCGAGCAGCCTTGCGGCCATCATCGGGGCGGCTACCGAGCCGACGCCGATGGTGTCGTCGCAACGCAGGACTTTGATGTTGGCGATGTCGCCGCCGGACACGGTGACTTCGGTGATCAGCTCGTTGTCGTGGCCCATGGCCTTCCCGATCCATTTGCCATCGGTGAAGCTGTCGGGCACCTTCTTCTTGCCGGCTTCCCCACCCTCGGGCTTATCTTCGGGTTTCTTCGGTGCAGAGCACCCGGCAAGTCCGCCAAGCGCGGCGAGCGAGCCGACTGCAAGGGACCCCTTGATAAAATTCCTGCGATCGATTTCCATGGCATTCTCCCTCCTTGAGGCGTATACGTGTAGGCGTCGTCCATATTCGCTGGATCGCTTGCCTCTGGGTAGAATACGTCCGTTTTCAAGAGCCGGCATCACCGAATGTCGGTGCATTTGCGAATGAGGAAAATTCATTGATTTTGGGTTAGATGCTACCTTTTCCCCAGTTCGGAGCGGTCATACAAAAAACGCGGTACAGCTTGTTCCCAGCTGCTTAACCATTTTTTCGAGAACGAATCATGCCAGTAGCATTAAAATACTGCACGGAGGTGGCCGATGGGTACTACGCGAGAGACGAGGGTTCTGTCCGCTGTTGGATTTGGATTGGCCAAAGCTGCCACATCACTTGCCTACATGACCGCAATGGGATCGGTTGCATCCAGCATCGGATTTGTGTCCGAGCTTGATTTCATGATTGCCATGAATCTTGTTGCTTGCGCGACCGGCCTTGCCATAGCATGGCTTGCTGGCAAAGGAAAGCTTGCTGGGAAAAGCCTTTCCCAGGTTCCTGCCGTCATCATATTCGTTGCAGGCTTGTCGCTGAATTTTATCTCGGGCCCATTCGCACTGCCCCCGGTCTTCTTGGCAAAACTGCTTGGTGCATTATGCGGGTTTTCAATAACAATAGCTTGCGCATGCTGGCTTGAAGTGCTCTCCGCTCAAGACAGCCTCCAGCATTCGATCAACCAAATCGTCTGCGCGCTGATCATCCAGGGAGTAGGTCGCGTGTCTTTCCTTTGCGCCAGCAACTGTCGTGAGGATAGCGGAGATTGCCTTTTTCCTTGTTTCTTCCTTTCTGCTTCGAGCAGTCCGGCGAAATATCCCGGCAACAGAGCACAAAACACCGCCCGAAACACGGCCAGACCTGCGTTTCGAGTTGTTCCAATCTTACATTTGCCTGTTCGTGCTCGTCGGCGTCGTGGGGATTCTGCACACCTCGGTTCTTGGCTCTTCGACGGAGCACATCGTGGGAGATGTGAACATGTGGTTACCGCTTGGGGTTGCAACGTTTATTACGGCCATTCTCGCTTTCGCAACCGCTCAGCGCCCCAATCCTACAAGCGTCTATAAAGGCTGTTTTCCTTGCATGCTTGTGATTTTGTCGTTGTTACCTTTCATGGGAGACTTTCTTAGCTCTTTCACGGGGTTTGTCATGATCGCCTGCTATGACGTTTGTGGCATGATGTTCCTTGTCTTCATCGTCGAGCGATCGCGTACCTTGTCTTACCCCAGCTATATTCTGTCTGGACTTTACTTAGGAGGTTCAAGCCTATCTCTTTTCGTCGGCTTGTCCATCGGGCTTTTGCTTGGGGCCTTAAGCGCCGATTACGGCTTGTCGCTTCTCACCCTTCTGGCGTTTGCAACCATCTACCCGCTGGTAACCGTGCTCATGATCGCAGTCCGAAAAAGCCGGGGATCAAGCGACAGGAACCAAAGCATGCACATCGCAGAAGCGGTAACAATGAAGAGCGTCGATGACTCAGAAGCGCGTGCCGAGCACGCGTCTGAACTAGACCCCGCCGAAAGCGAAACGAGCATCGAGCAAAGGCTTGCCGTCATCGCCGAAGAAGTGGCACTCACGAAACGCGAGCGAGAAATCATGGCGTTTCTAGCTCGCGGACGCTCTGCCAGATACATTGCCGAAGCGCTTGTCATATCGGAAAACACCGTGTGGTCCCACATCAAGCGCGTGTATTCGAAAACGGGAGTCACCTGCAAACAAGAGCTTATCGACCTTGTGGAAGCCCCAACGGAAACAAGCCATAGCAGCTAAAACGCACGAACCCGGAATGCGACCACAGGCGACCGGCCCATGGTCGCGACCGATTTCCTGCCTGCCTACCCCAACAACGTAAAAGCCAAAGGTTACGAATCGTATTCGAGGAGAGACGCCTTTGCGCCTTCCCTCGAAGCGAGTGCTATTATCGAGCTGCGCACGACCTCTCGCCTCCATACTGCATGCATGGCAGGAAAAAAGCACGCACAAACACGGCGCGCAGACAAGGGCTTGCCGGATTGTCTCGAGAGAATAGAAAGGATTGCCATGTGCTCGGGTATCAGGTTCACGGATGCGTCGGGAAACATGTACTTCGGTCGTAACTTGGATTGGAGCTGCTCATACGGAGAGCATGTATGCATTACGCCCATTGGATATGCACCCGCATCCCCTTTCGACGCCATCGAGGAAACCCTCTACCCTGTTATAGGAATGGGGATCGTCGCCGACGACACGCCACTCTATTTCGATTGCGCCAACGACCAAGGTCTTGCCATAGCAGGCTTGAACTTCCCTGGCTTCGCACAGTACGAACCCGTCTCCGTCGACGGCAAGGTCAATGTTGCGTCCTACGAGTTTCCCCTTTGGGTAACAAGCTTGCACAAAACCGTCGACGAAGTTGAGGCGGCGCTGCAAAACGTCGCGATCGTCGACAAGCCCCTTAACGCCGATTTTCAGTCGTCCCTGCTCCACTGGATCATTGGAGATGCAGCCCGATCGATCGTCGTCGAATACACCGATCAAGGCATGCAAGTGTTCCACGACGATGTCGACGTCCTCACTAACCAACCAGGATTCGCCTGGCAGTTCGAGAACCTACGGGGCTATCTCAACGTCACCAGCGACGTCCCCCCTACGCGCACGTGGCGCGCGGCAACGCTTGAGCCCTATGGATCGGGCGCTGGCATGCGCGGCATCCCGGGTGACTACTACTCCCCCTCGCGCTTCGTGCGGCTTGCATACCTGAACGCAAATTACCCGCAGAAAAACTCCGAGAAGGAGAACGTTTCCCGCTTGTTCCGTTCCCTTGCGGGAGTCTCCATGGTGGAAGGCGCTGCGCGCATGTCGAACGGCGACTTCGAAATCACCGTGTTCAGCGGGGGTTTCTCGTCGCGCACGAACACGTACTACTACTCCACATACGACGACCCAGCCATCCGCTCTGTATCGCTCGATAATTACGATTGGCGCGGCCCGAGCCTCATCTCAATCGAACAATAGAAAAACATGCGGGGTGCTCTGCATAACGCGCCAATGCGTCGCCCCGAGGGCTCTTGAACGAATCGCTTTTTTTGGGGCGTGCGCCAGAGCGCAGGCGCACGCATTCGCATGGCAGGCATTCGGGATCAAGCCCCTAGGCTTTGTCCATGCCGAAGCCGTAATTTCGTTCAAGCAGGTCTGCGAGAGGCTCCCGCATCAGGTTTTCCTGCACATGCTTCTTGTCGCGAAGCGATCGCATGAGTAGACGGTTCCGTTCTTTTCAACGCTTGCCGCAGGCCATGTTGCACTGCGACTCCAAGATGCGCGAGATAGACTTGGCCATCCAGGACGGGTACGTGCTTCATCCCGTAAAGACCAAGACGAACGCGCTGGTGAAGAAGGATGCAACCAAGAACTTCACCTACCTTGGGGCATGACCGACTACGAGGTAGGGTTCGACCATGTCATCTGCCAGGCGCAAGGGTCCTATCTGCTGGCGAAAAATATGGAGGCTGCGCCCGTTTGGACGATATCACTCTTCAGGCTTACATGACCCATCTACGAGCTATTTTAGACATCCGAGTGTTTTTCTCATGCCTCGTTCTTGCCGCTGATCCCAAGACTTTTCGCCATCCCCGTCACTGCCGCGATGCCTCCTGCGATGGCGGAGCCGGCCAACGTGGCAAGCTCCTCCATGGGGAGCTCGGAATCGCTGTCCGCCCATTGATGGTAGAGCGCCAGCAGCCCCGAGCAGAAAAACGAAACGAAAAGCTCGAAGTACGGCCCCAGGTCCTCAGCCAACCCAAGAGCGTCCCTTTCCGCAAGAACATCTGCCATAGCGGGCCTGAGCCTCGATATGAGAGCATCGGTATCCACATGTTGCACCACAGCTGCCCTCTGATCGAACGTGGCAATGAGCTCGGCGCTGAGCTCCCGGAAGATAACAGGAACGTTTACGGAGCCGTCCTCGTCTGCCGCGGCAGTGGTCAGAACTTCGGCCAGGCGTCTCATCTCCTCGCGCAGAAGGCTGTCAACAAGACCGTCTATCGAGCTGTACCTCAGATAAAAGGTCTTGCGATCAATGTCAGCACGCTCGGCTAGCTCCTTGACGGTGACGTTTTTTAGACCTTTCTCAGCCAAAAGCTCCCCAAAGGCCGTCCTAATGGCTTCGTCGACCTTCCTCCTGCGCCTGTCGCTTCTGCTGCTCCCCGGCATATCGCTCCTTTCATTTCTTGATACAAGTCTACATTAAGGCTAGTTATGTAGATAAATGCTCACTGCGGCGCAGTGTGACCATTGTTAGTACTCGCAAATCTCAATACAATCCACAGTGTTGATAGCTCCACACTGTGGATTGTATCATGGAAAGAGGTTGGCATGAGGGCTGCTGATCAGATCAAGCGCGCGGCGATGATGAAGACCGTGGGGTACCTGCTCGAGGACCCGGATAAGAACATAACCAAGATCATGGACATGATCGACAAGGTGGCCCCCGAGGACCTCTTTCGCAACCAGCGCAATGCCTTCCGCACTGCCATCGACTCGAAGAACAACTGGTACCAGCTCATCATGCGCATTCTGGAGAAGATGAACCCCGAGGTTCGCGACGCACTGGTCAAGAACCTTGTCGTGGACGGTAATCTAATGGCCTGGCCCATCCAGGAGGAGATGCGCAAGAAGCACCGGTGCAACATTCCCTGGGCTATCCTGCTGGACCCTACCAGCGCCTGCAACCTGAGCTGCACCGGTTGCTGGGCGGCCGAGTACGGCCACAAACTCAACCTCACCTACGACGACATCGACTCCATCGTTCGCCAGGGCAAAGAGCTTGGCTGCCACATCTACATCTACACCGGAGGCGAGCCTCTGGTGCGCAAGAAGGATCTGATCAGGCTCTGCAAGGCGCATTCTGACTGCAGTTTCTTGTGCTTCACCAACGCCACCCTCATCGACGAGGACTTCTGTCAGGATCTGCTGCGCGTTAAGAATTTCGTGCCCTCCATCAGCGCCGAGGGAACCCGGGAGACCACCGACGCCCGTCGCGGCAAGGGCACCTACGACAAGGTGGTCGCCGCCATGGCGCTGCTGAAGTCCCACGGACTTCCCTTCGGCATCTCGGCCTGCATCACGTCCCAGAACGCCGACGCCATCGGGTCCGAAGAATTTGTGGACTGGATGATCGAGCAGGGTGCCTTGTTCTGCTGGATCTTCAACTACATGCCGGTGGGCATGGACGCCCCGGCCGAGCTCATGCTCACCGTGGAGCAGCGCAAGCGGATGTACGGTTTCGTGCGCAGGATGCGCGAGGAGAAGCCGCTTTTCCTCATGGACTTCCAAAACGACGGTGAGTTCGTAGGAGGCTGCATCGCAGGAGGCCGCCGTTACCTGCATATCAACGCCACAGGCGACGTGGAACCTTGCGTGTTCATTCACTACTCCAACGCCAACATTCACGACATGAGCCTTCTGGAGTGCCTGAAATCCCCGCTGTTCATGCAGTACTACGAAGGCCAGCCCTTCAATGACAACCTCCTTCGCCCCTGCCCGATGCTGGAGAACCCCGGATGCCTCGAGGCCATGGTCGAGGCATCCGGTGCGCACCCCACCGACCTGCACCAGTTTGAGAGCGCGGAGCACCTGTGCGGCAAGTGCCGCGACTTCGCGCGCGCCTGGGAGCCGGTAGCCGAGGAGCTGTGGACTGATCAGGACGACGCGCGCTACCCCTACCGCAAGGACATCTCGGTCCTCATGTCTTCGGAGGAACTGAACAAGTTCGCCAAACAGGGTCGTGAGCTGAGGAAACTGTAAGCCGAGGGATCTGCCCCTGTCGAGTTAACGTGTCCCAAACGTATCATAAACCCGCACCGAAGATTCGTTCGATGTGGGTTTATGACAGACGCTCTATGATAAAGCGAAAACCACCTTGCCGGAACGAAGTTCACCGTGCTTGAGTATTTGCTCGCTTGAGCAGTGCCAGTATTCACTTTGAGCAACCGAAATACTCAGCTTCAGCAGCGGCTGCCGATGCGGCCAGCAATGGCAGCCCACTTTCTGCCCCTAGCTTGCCCTCCTGCACTTGGCGCGCATGTTCACGTCGCCCATTTCGATTCACAAGTCCAGGTCGACCCACTCGTCGAACGTGATCTTGTCGCGATCCAAGCGCGTTTGCCAATAGCACGTAATTCCGGGCTTGACCAGGAGCCTCTGCTTTTGGCGCTCGGTGTACTGCGTCACTTCCCTCGGCAGGCAGGGGCGCGGGCCCACGATGGAGATCTTCGATGAGAACACGTTGATGAACTGGGGCAGCTCGTCCAGCGAGAGTTTGCGTATCACCCTTCCCACGCGCGTGATTGATTAGGTCAAGTTAGAGACAAAATTATTTGGGGAATGAAAAGAAAATTATAGAGGATGTGTCTCAAAACTACGTCGTTTCATTGAGACAGAAATTCATAACTCATCAATCATAGACGATTGAAGCCTTCGCAGCCAGAGTGGCTGCTTCTTTTTGATGTTTACAATTTACTCAAATGTACTTATAATGTCAATGGAATGATTACAAGGATTGAGGGTGGCATGGTTAAGAAAATATCTATAGACGTTGACGACCAAGTCTACGATCGCTTCCAAGCGGCGCTGAAGCTTACCGACAAGGAAGAAGGCGCTGCCATCGAAGAAGCGATGAAGGCTTTTATCGCTCAGTCCTTTGCTGAAGTAATCGGCGAATACCAGCCCTCTACCGACAATGCAAGGAAGTACTGGGGCAAAGCCGCTAAGCGCATTCCTCGTTGGGCATGCCATAACGAGCAATACAACCACAAGATTATCGCCGCCTATTTCGAGGCGATTCGCTTAGACGGCAAGGCAACGCTCCCCCGCATCGAGGAGCTTTGCGCCGACAAGGAGCAGGAACGGTTTTATGTACCGACATTTCGAACTAACTACGCACAGATGAAAGCAGACGGCCCCAAGACGCATGGGCGCGTCTTCGAGGACAACGGATTTGAAGTATGGATATGGAAAGAGGTAGCAGACGTAATGGATGCATATAGCTACGCATTTATCGATTTAGATTAAACAGTATGCGTTTATTCGCTTAGACGCATACCATTGCAGTACGTGCGCGATTGAGCTGCAAAGGCTGGCGGAATCCGCATTCAAGGGAGTTCCAGCAGGAACTCCCTTGTTATCGTCAGGGTAAGGAGTAGGACAATAACCTCCATCCATTGACGGCAATAGCTTTATTGCAAATCCTTTGTCTGTCAACTAGCCAGCGATTCTAACCTTCGCCTCATTGGTGACGCTAATGCCGCTATTCCAGAAATTATTTTCTTCGAGAAGCGTTGAAACCTCTTCATATACAGGAGCCTCGGCCCTTGGATCTCGAATAGTTATCACAATGCAAAAATCCTGCTGATTATTCCCAGCGTTTAGATGCGGCAGTACCACATTTGTTTGCACCTGTACCCGCTAATGTTTGCACGTTGAGTTAATCGTCAATATCATCATTGTTTGCACCACTAACCTTTCATTGTCTCGCCATAACAACAATGAAAGGAAGTGATTAAAATGGCGAAGAAAATTGATGCCAAGCTCGTATTAGAACTGCTTGACAGAGGCATGTCAGGTCGAGAGATACGAACTACTCGGCACATTGCCCAGCAGAGTGTCAAAAAGGTCAGGGAGGCTGCGGAGGAGAAGGGCGTTACCTGGGCAGACGTGGCGCACATGGATGGTGACGACGTCTACAACCTGCTTTTCCCCGACCATGCTCAAGCGGAGGCGGCCGTAGCGAAGATTGACATCGACTACGTGCACTCCGAGCTGCAGAAAACCGGCGTTACGCTAAAACTCCTGCATGAAGAGTATTGCGACCAGGCAAAATTGGATGGCCTAGCCTCAAAGAGCTACACGTCGTTTTGCCGCGACTACTCCGAATACGTTGTTGCACGCAACGTTACCAATCACCTCGAACACAAACCAGGCCAGGTTATGGAAGTTGATTGGAACGGCGCCACAATGCGGCTAGAAAACCCCGCCACGCTTGAGCAAACTAAAGCTTACCTGTTTGTAGCGTGTTTGCCGTACTCACAATACAGCTACGTCGAAGCAACACTAAACATGAAACAAAATACGTGGCTTTTGTGCCACGTACACGCCTACGAATTCTTCGATGGCGTTGCCGTGAGAACTGTTTGCGACAACCTAAAGACCGGTGTAATCAAGCACCCTCGCGAGGGTGAAATCATCCTGAATGAGGCCTATGAGGCACTCGGTCGCCACTACGTCACCGCCATCATGCCAACAGGGGTTCGCAAACCTAAGCAAAAACCGTCGGTGGAGGGCGCGTGCGGTAAGGTCGCTACCGCGGTAATTGCACGCCTGCGTAACGTCACTTTTGCCACACTGGCCGACCTAAATGATGCCATCCGCGTCAAGCTCGACGAGTTCAATACGGCGCCATTCCAAAAGCGCGATGGTAGCCGCAAGATGGTGTTTGACGAGGTGGAAGCCAACTTCTTAGCACCTTTGCCAAGTGCCCGTTTGAGATTTGTACCTGGGTCTACGGTCGTGCCGTCAACTTAAACTTCCATGTGGTATTCGAGAAAAACAACTACTCAGTTCCACACGAGCTCGTCGGTAAAAAGGTCGACCTTAAGGTCACAGACACGATGGTTGAGGCATCCTTTGGCGGCAAGCGCGTTGCCAGCCATCCGCGCTTCCCGACCTTCGTTCAGTACCGTTACCGAACAGATTCCTCTCATATGCCACCGGAATTCTGCCGTGCTGAATGGGACGACAAGCGCATCTTGCGCTGGGCTCGCGAGATTGGTCCTAACACGCTTGCTGTTATTCAGCGCATGTTCGACGAAGCCCAGATAAAAGAGCAGGCATACAACCCAGCTCTTGCAGTATTGAACCTGACAAAACGCTATACCGAACACGACCTAGAGGAGGCGTGCGAATACGCGCTTGCAAAGGTAGCACGTCCGCGCTGTAGGTTCATCAAATCCGTGCTTAGCAGCAAGGCTGCGGCAAGTTTGGAAGGCTTAACTGAAGAGAAATCCGGCGGCTACATTCGCGGGGCTGGCTATTATTCGAACAACGAGAAAGGTAACCGCTGATGCTTGACCCAGAGACGAAACGCAAGATTCGCGAACTTGGTGTGCCTGGCATGCTGGATGTAACCGAGATGCTCTGCGATGACCCCTCCTATGCCGGTCTGTCGTTTGAGGAAAAGGCCAGGGTCGCTGTCGACTACATGTATCAAGAAACCGCAAACAACAAGGTGGCAAGGCTGATAAGAAACGCCAAACTCCGCTTTCCTCAGGCAGACATCACCAACATTGACTACGATGGGCGCCCAATCAAACGCGAGTTAATCAATGACTTGGGGACTACACACTTCGTAGCCAGTTCGACCGATATCATATTGGAGGGATTCACCGGGACAGGAAAGAGCCACTTGGCGTGCGCTATTGCCAAGCAGGCATGCAAGAACTGCGTTCGCACCCTTTACATTCGTATGCCCGACCTGCTTGGGTATCGCGCAGAGAAGATGAATGCTGGGTGGACTGAGAAGCGTATTCTGAACAAATACGCAGGTTATAAGGTGCTTGTGATAGATGAATTCCTCATCGACAAGCCAACCACAGACCAAATGCACTTCTTGTTGGAATTAACGGAGCTGCGCTACGACAAGTCCTCGACGATATTTTGTACCCAATACCCAAATGACGAATGGCATCGTCGCGGTAGTGCCGCAAATGTTGGTGTAATCCGTCCTAGCAAAGGTAGGCGTAGCCTGCCTGAGCGGGCGGAAACAAGAGCCCGATCAACGGGAGCCGCCGCTTTGGAATCCGGTCGCGGCT